>CAZUAP010000089.1:0-8617 GCA_964617975.1 uncultured Acetatifactor sp.
TGAGAGCACCTTGTGATCCATAGCTTTCTCTACGTTCAGAATCTTACCACGAAGCAAAGAGGACTTTCCGCAAGCCCCGCATCGCTGTGTGTGTGCCCAGCGGCGTGACCGAGGTGGAGAAAAAGGCAGTTGAGGACGCAACGTATCAGGCAGGTGCCAGAGAGGTTTCCATCATTGAGGAGCCCATTGCCGCAGCAATCGGTGCGGGCATTGATATTTCCAAGCCCTGCGGCAATATGATTGTGGATATCGGCGGCGGTACTTCTGATATCGCAGTGATTTCTCTGGGCGGCACAGTGGTCAGCGCCTCCATCAAGATTGCAGGCGATGACTTTGACGAAGCTCTTGTCCGCTATATGCGTAAGAAACATAATCTTCTGATTGGTGAGAGAACCGCAGAAGATATCAAAATCAAAATCGGGTCGGCATACAAACGGTCTGAGGTGGATTACATGGATGTGAGAGGTCGTAATCTGGTGACAGGTCTTCCCAAGACGGTCAAGGTGTCCTCGGAGGAGACGGAGGAAGCACTGCGCGAGACTACCGCACAGATTGTGGAGACCATCCACAGTGTGCTGGAGAAGACTCCTCCCGAGCTGGCAGCAGATATTGCGGACAGAGGAATTGTCCTCACGGGAGGCGGAAGTCTGCTCAGAGGACTTGAGGATTTGATTTCCGCCAAGACGGGAATCAATACAATGACAGCTGAGGATCCCATGACAGCGGTTGCCATCGGCACAGGTCAGTATGTGGAATTTTTGGCGGGTTACAGAGAGTAAAGCTGTAAATAGAAAGGCTGTAAAAAAGTAAAGTTGTAAAAGGAGGCAGGGGATGTTAAAGGGGTTATATACGGCATGGACAGGGTTGGTAAATGAGCAGAACAGAATGGATATCATGACCAACAATCTGGCGAATGCCTCCACTGTGGGATATAAAAAAGAAGGTTCTACCAGCCAGTCCTTTGACGATGTATTGACGGTGAAAATTAAGGATGCATCCGTGGGACTTTCCAATGTGCAGCGCACCGGCATCAAGAATCCCGGTGTCAAGATTGGAGAAAATTACACGGATTTTTCGCAGGGGTCGTTTAGGGAGACGGGCAACACATATGATTTGGCATTGTCGGGAGATGGGTTCTTTGCCATTGAGTTTACCAATAAGGCGGGGGAGACAAGCACCATGTACACTCGTGCAGGTCAGTTTACCCTGAATAAAGACGGCTATCTGGTGACGGAGGAAGGGGATTATGTTCTGGACACTCAGAACAAGCGTATTCAGCTGAATACCCTGACGGATGCCAGCATCTCCACCACCGGTCTCATCAGTCAGGACGGCAAGGACATCGCCCAGATTCAGGTTGCGGATTTTGAGGATTACGATTATCTGGAAAAATATGGTGAGACTTATTACAGACCGCTGGAGGGGGCACGGCAGACGACAGGAACCGCCTCCATCAACTCGGGATATCTGGAGATGTCCAATGTGCAGATTGTGTCGGAGATGGTGAATCTCATCTCCATCACGAGAGCCTATGAGTCCAACCAGAAAATAGTGCAGACCTATGATGAGTCCCTGGAGATTGCAGTGAACCAGCTGGGTAAATTGTCATAGTAATGGAGGTAGTGTGATATGGTAAGAAGTTTATGGACGGCAGCAACGGGTATGATTGCGCAGCAGACCAATGTGGACACAATCGCCAATAATCTGGCGAATGTCAACACGAACGGTTATAAGACGCAGGTGAATGAGTTTAAGAGTCTTTTGTATCAGAATATTCAGACCAAGACCACATCCGCAAACGGCGAAACCAAGCCGAGCAGTGCGCAGGTGGGACTGGGTGTGCGCAACGCATCCATCTCATCTATCTTCACGACGGGAAGTATGCTCGCATCGGATAGTGATACCGCATTTGCGCTGGACGGCAGAGGATTTTTTGCTGTGAAGGGAACGGACGGCAATACCTACTATACCAGAAACGGTAATTTCCAGTTTGCTCTTGCCACCGGCGGAAATATGCTTGCCACATCAGAGGGGTTGCCGGTACTGGACACGGCGGGCAATCCGATTGTGCTGGATGACAGCTATGTTGTCAGCAAGATTACGGTTTCTTCGGACGGAAGTCTCTGCTACCCGGATGAACAAAACAATGCGCAGCCCATCGGCATACAGATTGGTGTGTTCCAGTTCAACAATCCCAACGGATTGGAGAAACTCAGCGACAGCCGGTATAAGCAGACGGCAGCCAGCGGAGAGCCCATCAATGAGGCCACCAATGACAATGTGGAGAAGACCAAGGTGATACAGGGTTACCTTGAGGGCTCCAATGTGCAGATAGTGGATGAGATGGTGAACATGATTGTAGCGCAGCGTGCCTACGAACTCAATTCCAAGGCGATTACCGCCTCCGATGAGATGCTCCAGCAGGCAAACAATCTGAGAAGATAATAAGAGGAGGGAAAACATATGGATATCAGTAGTCTTACATCTTCCTATAGTGATTTATACGCATCGGCATCGAATGCCTCCACATCTAAGCTGGAGAGCCAGTTGAAATCGGATTATTCCAACGCCACCGATGATGAACTGATGGATGCCTGCAAACAGTTTGAGGCATATTTTGTGGAGCAGATGTACAAGGAGATGATTAATACCATCCCTGAGAACGAGGACAGCAGCTCCTCCGGTACGACAATGCTGGATTATTTCAAGGATGAGATGATACAGGACATCGCGTCCGAGACCACGGAGCAGAGCAATCTGGGACTGGCGCAGATGCTCTATGAACAGATGAAACGCAATTATGGTGTGAGTGCGGACAGTCTCTGATACTGTCCGCTGTGTTTTGTGTCATAGGTGAATCAAATCAGATTTGTGCGCCTCTTTTTCTTTCCAAATCGGAAAAATACACATAATTCAAAAGGTCAAAAACATATGGAAACAATCAATGGATACGTGGACCACATCATTTTCCAGAATGGTGAAAATGGATATACGGTGATGAGCCTGATAGTAGATGGCGAGGAGACAACCTGTGTTGGAATGTGCAAGGGCATCTCGCAGGGGGAGAATATCGCTGCTGAGGGCGAGTATGTGGAACATCCCATCTACGGAAAGCAGTTCAAAATAAACAGCTACCAGACTGTGATGCCCAAAGACAGTGCAAGTATGGAGAGATATCTGGGGAGCGGTGCGATTAAGGGAGTGGGAGCGGCACTGGCGGCGCGCATTGTCAAAAAATTCGGGGAGGATACCTTTCGGATTATAGAGGAGGAACCGGAGCGGCTGGCGGAAATCAAGGGAATCAGTGAGCGCAAGGCACAGGAGATTGGACTTCAGATGGAGGAAAAAAAGGACTTGCGTGAGGCCTTGGTCTATCTTCAGCAGTTTGGCATCTCCAACACTCTGGCTATAAAAATATACAATACCTATGGAGGGGAGCTCTATGGGATACTGCGGGAAAATCCTTATCGTCTGGCGGAGGACATTTCGGGCGTGGGTTTCAAGATTGCAGATGATATTGCAGCGCAGATTGGCATTCATACCGATTCTGATTACCGCATACGCAGCGGTGTGTTTTATACATTGCAGCAGTCGGTGGGCGAGGGACATTGTTACCTTCCCATGCAGCTTTTGCTGAGCCGTGCACATATATTGTTGGGGGTGGCGGAGGAGGATATCCGTCCGCAGGTGGAAAATCTGGCGATGGACAAAAAACTTGTCCTCAAGGGAGATAAGGTGTTTGCGGCGAGCTATTACTATGCCGAGCTGAACTGCGCGACTATGCTGCAAAGACTGAATATACCTATGTGGGAGGAGAAGCCCCTGCCGTCTCAGGAGGAGGCGCTCCGCAGAACCCTGGAAAAAATGATGGCACAGCTGCAGATGGAGCTGGATGAACTGCAGCTGCAGGCGGTGATGACCAGCATTCAAAACGGATTGTTCATCCTCTCCGGCGGACCCGGAACCGGCAAGACGACCACCATCAACATGATGCTGAGATATTTTGAATCGGAGGGGCTGGATATATTTCTGGCGGCGCCCACCGGCCGCGCGGCAAAGCGCATGACGGAGGCTACGGGTTTTGAGGCGAGGACGATTCACCGTATGCTGGAGCTGAACAGTGCGCTCTCCGACGAAGATGGCAGGAAGGCGAGGTTTGAGCGCAACGAGCAGACGCCACTGGAGGCGGATGTCGTTATCATTGATGAGATGTCTATGGTGGACATCCAGCTGTTTCAAGCACTTTTGAAGGCGGTAGCTCCGGGTACAAGGCTGATTCTGGTGGGCGATGTAAACCAGCTTCCCAGCGTCGGACCGGGGCAGGTACTGAGGGATATTATGGACAGCGGCTGCTTTCCGACAGTGGTTCTCAGAAAAATATTCCGTCAGGCGGGAGAAAGTGACATTGTTGTCAATGCCCATAGAATTAACCGCGGGGAGCAGATTGCTCTGGATAACAAATCCAAGGATTTCTTCCTGCTGGAAAGAAATGACGTAAATGTCATATACAAACATATGATTCAGCTGATTCAGGATAAGCTGCCCGGGTATGTAGAGGCATCTCCCATGGAGATACAGGTGCTTACACCTATGCGGAAGGGAAGTCTGGGATGTGAGACGTTGAATGGAATTCTGCAGAGATATTTAAATCCTCCGGATGCCTCCAAGCGGGAACATTCAGTGGGAGATACCGTTTACCGCGAGGGCGACAAGGTCATGCAGGTCAAAAACAATTATCAGCTGGAGTGGGAGATTGTGAGCAGATATGGCATTCCTGTTGACAGAGGTATGGGAGTGTTCAACGGTGATATGGGACGTATTCTTGAGATTGATGAGGCGGCGGCAGAGCTTGTGGTGGAGTATGATGAACACAGGCGTGTCACTTATCCCTTCGGCATTCTGGAGGAACTGGAATTGTCTTATGCCATCACGATACATAAGTCTCAGGGCAGCGAGTATCCGGCGGTGATACTGCCTCTGCTCACCGGCTCCAGAATGCTGTTCAACAGAAATCTTTTGTATACGGCAATCACCAGAGCCAGAAATTGTGTGACCATTTTAGGCAGCAGCAGTACTGTGCGCAGCATGATAGACAATGTGAATGAGAACAGCCGTTTTACCGCATTGGCGGAGCGGATTCGCGAGGTGACAGCATGGGAGGAACAAAATTCTTAAAGCATATCACAGAAGGGGCTAAGAACCTGTTGTTCCCGCTCAGATGCCCTGTGTGTGACGAGATTGTGCGTCCTCACGGTGCGAAAATCTGTCCGGAGTGCGAACGAAAAAACAGACTTTTGATGCCGCCTTACTGCATGAAGTGCGGGAAAAAGCTGCAGGAGGAGACGGAACTGTGTAAGGATTGCAGGGAGAAAAATCACGTTTTTGTCCGGGGGCGGACACTGTACGAGTACGAGAGCGCAGCGCTTTCTATCTACCGGTTTAAATACGGCGGAAGGCAGGAGTATGCCGACTTTTATGGGGAGGAGATGGCGTTTTATCTGGGAGATTTTATCCGAGAAGTCCGTCCGGATGCCCTGATTCCGGTGCCGCTCCACAAAGCCCGCATGAGGAGACGGGGATACAATCAGGCGGCATTGCTTGCCGCAGCTCTTGGAAAGTATCTGGGAGTGCCGGTTTTGGATAATTATGTGGTGCGAGTGAAGAATACGACCCCTCTGAAATACTTAAATCCGAAAGAAAGGCAAAATAATTTGAAAAACTCTTTCAATATCAAAGGAAATGATGTAAAATTAGAGAAAGTTATAGTGGTGGATGATATATACACTACGGGAAGTACTGTGGATGAAGTGGCGAGAACGCTGGCTGCCTGCGGTGTGGAGAGGGTTTATTTCGTGGCTCTTGCCGGCGGAGCGGGCGTATGAGAGAAACGGAGGTTTGCTTATGGATGTCAGAACGTGCAGAAATTGCAAGCGTATTTTCAACTATGTGGGTGGCCCGAAGATTTGTCCTGCCTGCAGAGAGAAACTGGAGGAAAAGTTTCAGGAGGTCAAAAGATATATTCAGGACCACAAGGGCGTTGCCATGCAAGAGGTGGCTGATGAATGTGATGTGGATATCAATCAGATTCGACAGTGGCTTCGGGAGGAGAGGCTTGAACTGACGGAAGGGTCTTCGGCTTTCCTGAATTGCGAGAGCTGCAACACGCCCATCCGCTCGGGAAGATTTTGCGACAAATGCAGAAATGCAATGGCAAATGATTTGCAGAGCCTGACAAAGAGCAGTGCGCCTGCGCCTGCCCCTGCTGTACAAAAGAAAGATAAGGAAAATCCGAAGATGAGATTCCTGCAGTAAGCGAAGGAATCCGGCGGTACGGAAAGGCGAGATTATTTGTATGTTGAATGAGGAAAAAGTGATTTTGATGACCAAGATGGCTTCCTACGAGGAGCATGAGGGGCGGAAAAATATGAAAATCGGCAATTATTTCCGGAGTGACTATATTGCCATACAGGTTTTGAAATCCATTTTCTGTGCCACGGTGGCATTTGCGCTGATAGTGGCGTTGGTGGTATTTTACGATTTTGATATTTTCATGCAGGACATCTACAAGATGGACTTGGTCAGCTTTGCCAAGACGATACTCCTGTACTACGGGATAACGGTGGCTGTATATGGTGCGGCTGCCTACGGAATCTGCACATATCGCTATTCCAAGGCGCGAAGGAGCCTGAAACTGTATTATCAGAATCTTAAGAAATTAAGCTCTCTGTATGACGAGAGTTGATCTGGAGGAAAGAATGACTGCTTTACTGGAATTGAGAGACAAGATTAAATTTATATACAGCAAGAATGAAGCATTTATTCTGCCGGTGATAAAATTTCTGCTGGCGTTTATCACTTTGCTGATGGTGAATGGCAAAATGGGTTATATGACGAAGGCGGACAATGTTGCACTTGTGCTGATCGTTGCGCTGATGTGTTCTTTCCTTCCCAAGGGATGTATTATATTTTTTGCAGCACTGTTTACTCTGCTGCATATGTATGCGCTGTCGGTTGAGGTGGCGGCGGCAGGACTGGTGATTTATCTGCTGATGTTCCTGCTCTTTTTCAGATTCAGCCCCAAAGATTCCTTGGTGGTGGTGATTACTCCCCTCCTGTGCTGCATTAAGATGCCCTATATTATGCCCATTGCAATGGGACTTTTGGGAACACCAGCTTCCGCTGTTTCGGTGAGTTGCGGCCTTGTGGTGTATTATCTGCTGCAGGCGGTGGTGGTCAATGCGCCCACTATCAACACCATGAATACGGCGGATTCCACGGCGAAACTGAGACTGGTGTTGGATGCCCTGTTAGATAATAAGGCGATGCTGGTGATGGTGGTTGCGTTTGCCATCACGGTGATAGTGGTTTATCTGATTCGCAGGATGTCGGTGGATTATTCTTGGACGGTTGCCATGGTGGCTGGCACTATATTGAACCTGATTATTCTTCTGGTGGGCGATTTGGTTTATGAGACGAATATTTCGGTGTTGGGGGCGATTGTCGGCAATGTGCTTGCACTTGCTGTGGCAAAGGTCATAGAGTTTTTCCGCTTTTGTGTGGATTACAGCAGAACGGAGAAGGTGCAGTTCGAGGATGACGAATATTATTATTATGTCAAGGCGGTGCCCAAGATGAGCGTGGCGGCACCCACCAAGACGGTGAAACGCATCAACGCACAGAGAAAAACCGCTGCACCGGCGGGCAGAAGTGCATCCGCAGCACCCAGAAGTGTGACTACGGAGCGCACACCGAGGAGACCTTCCGGGCGTTATGACAATTTGCAGGGAGGAAACCGCAGTGTGACAATCGGCGGCCGGGCGCAGGAGCCGGAGGACGACTACGAGGAGCTGTTTTAGGGAATGCAAGAATTTGACAAGATAGTGGAATATCTGAAAAATTTCAGCATATACGGGACGATAATGGACCTGGGCGATGTATTGGAGATTCTGATAATCGCCCTTTTGGTGTATTATGTTTTGGTATGGATGAAGGCCACCAGAGCATGGACGCTTCTGAAGGGTCTTATTGTGATATGCGGATTTTTGCTGCTGGCATCCATTTTCAAGATGACGACCATTCTGTGGATGGCACAGAATGTGCTGGGATTTGCCATCACGGCGCTTGTGGTAATCCTGCAGCCGGAGCTGCGCAGAGCGCTGGAAGAACTGGGAAAGAAGAATATCCTCACTACGGTGATTCCCTTTGATTCCAACAAAAATGAGGAGGTCTTTTCCGAGAAAACCATCAATGAAATCACAAAAGCGTGTGTGGAGATGGGAAAGGCCCGCACGGGTGCGCTGATTGTCATTGAGAGACAGGTGTCGCTGCGGGATTATGAACGCACGGGGATTGATGTGGATGGTCTTGTGACCACTTCCAACACATTCTGCGGCAGCTTATATACATTCGTCGAAGGCTCGAACCACTCTGTCGATAACACCGGTTTGCCGCACAGAACGATAAGCACCATACACACCAGGAATGCAACTTGTCTCGGGATTCCATGAAGCTTCTTTAACAGAAGACAGGCTGCATATGGTATAATGGCCGCCAGCATGAGCAGCCAGAGGATCCGCCAGTATACATTTTCCCCCAACAGCTTCATAAAAAGTATTCC
>CAZUAP010000090.1:0-8188 GCA_964617975.1 uncultured Acetatifactor sp.
GCATTGACGGCGTGGTGCTGTCCAAGATGGATGGAGATACCCGAGGCGGTGCTGCACTTTCCATAAAGGCTGTGACGGGAAAGCCGATTCTCTTTGTGAGTATGGGGGAGAAACTCTCCGATTTGGAGCAGTTTTATCCGGACCGCATGGCAAACAGGATTCTGGGCATGGGAGATGTGCTCTCCCTGATTGAGAAAGCCCAGGAGAGCATTGACATCGACGAGGACAAGAGCCGCGAGATGGCAGGGCGCATGAAGAAGGGCAAGTTCGACTTTGAGGATTATCTGGAGAGCATGAAACAGATGCGCAATATGGGCGGTCTGTCCAGCATTCTGAGTATGCTGCCGGGAATGGGAATCAAGGCGGGCGATTTGGAGTCCATGATTGACGAAAAGCAGCTGGCACACATGGAGGCAATCGTGCTCTCCATGACGAAGGAGGAGCGCAGGAATCCCAAACTGTTGAATCCCCGCAGAAAGCACCGCATCGCCAAGGGAGCCGGCGTGGATATCGCCGAGGTAAACCGCTTTGTCAAGCAGTTTGAGCAGAGCCAGAAGTTGATGAAACAGATGAGCGGCGGCAGGAGAAAGGGCGGTATGTTCGGCGGATTCGGCGGCATGAAGGGCGGATTCCCGTTTTGAGTATTTATTTTGCATGATGTGAACGAAATGTTCTTATCATATAGCCCCGAGGGGCACATTTACAATATTTTAAATTCAAAATTTCAAGTATGGAGGAAAAAGAAATGGCAGTAAAAATCAGATTGAGAAGAATGGGACAGAAGAAGGCTCCTTTTTATAGAATCATCGTAGCTGATTCTCGTGCTCCCAGAGATGGAAGATTTATCGAGGAGATTGGTACTTATGATCCCAACACCGATCCCAGCACCTTCAAGATTAATGAGGAGCTGGCTAAGAAGTGGCTCGCTAACGGAGCTCAGCCCACTGAGGTCGTTGGTAAGTTGTTCAAGGCTGCCGGCATCGAGAAATAATAATCTAATCTTTGGAGGTGGATTATGAAGGAATTGGTAGAAGTAGTTGCAAAGGCACTTGTTGAACATCCGGATGAGGTTGTGGTAACTGAAAAGACGGAGGGAAGAAATATCGTCATTGAACTACATGTGGCTGCCTCCGATATGGGTAAGGTCATCGGTAAGCAGGGCAGAATTGCAAAGGCAATCCGCACTGTGGTGAAAGCCGCATCATCCAAAGATAATACAAGAGTGGACGTGGAAATCGTCTAAGCTGACAGATACGGCGGAACATGTTTGAGACGTGCTCCGCCATAATTTTATGGGAGAATATATGGAAGACAGATTTCAGGTAGGTGTCATCACCTCCACACATGGGGTGCGCGGAGAGGTAAAGGTCTATCCGACCACGGATGACCCCAGACGTTTTAAGCGTCTCAAGGAGGTTATTCTCGACACGGGCAAAGAACAGATGACGCTGGAGATTGAGGGCGTCAAGTTTTTTAAGCAGTTTGTGATTCTTAAATTCAAGGGATTCGATAATCCCGATGAGATTGGAAAATATCGTCAGAAAAGTCTCTATGTCACCAGAGAAAATGCGGTGAGACTTGGCAGGGATGAGTATTTTATAGCGGATTTGATGGGACTTAAGGTCTTGGATGAGGACGGAGCGGAAATCGGCGTTCTGAGGGAAGTGCTGGAGACCGGAGCCAATGACGTGTATATAATTGATTTGAAGGACGGCAGGGAGCTGCTTTTGCCTGCGATTAAGGAGTGCGTTCTGAATGTGGATATCGAGGCAGGAACGATTCGGATTCACATACTGGACGGACTGTTGGATGAGGCGGATAATAGCTGATGAAATTTCATGTGCTGACGCTGTTCCCGGAGATGATTACCAACGGGCTGAATACCAGTATCATCGGACGGGCGGCAGATAACAATTTCATAGAAATCAATGCGGTGAATATCCGGGATTATACAGCGGATAAACACGGCAGGGTGGACGACTACACCTACGGCGGCGGTGCGGGGATGCTCATGCAGGCACAGCCGGTATATGACGCATGGAAAGCAGTGCACGATGCAGGAGTGAATGCGTCCGAAATTCCGGATAAACGTATTCGCACCATCTATGTGACGCCTCAGGGAGCGCCCTTTACCCAGAGCTATGCAGGAAAACTTGCACAGGAGGAGGAATTGATATTCCTTTGTGGGCATTACGAAGGAATTGATGCAAGAGTGCTGGACGAAATTGTGACAGATTATATTTCCATCGGGGATTATGTGCTCACGGGCGGAGAGCTCCCGGCGATGGTGATGATTGATGCCATTTCCAGACTGGTGCCGGGGGTATTGCATAATGATGAGTCGGCACAGACGGAGAGCTTTCACCGCAATCTGTTGGAATATCCGCAGTATTCCCGCCCGGTGCAGTGGCACGACAGGAGAGTCCCGGAGGTGCTTTTGTCCGGTGACCACAGAAAGATTGCCGCATGGAGATTGGAACAGTCCAAGAGCCTGACCCAAAAGCGCCGACCGGATTTGTACGAGCGATATCTGGAGGAGGAGGCTTTGATTAAGAAGCTTTCCTCCAATAAGAGACACAATCTTCACATGATGGAGAGTCTTGCCAGAGGAAGGTCGGAGATTCTTTATAATGTGGGTCAGAATATCCTGCTCTATGACAGAGAATGCAGGCTTTGTATGATGAGCGCCGACTCTGGGGAGACAGCCGCCAAGCAGCTGCTGCCGGAGATTCCGGACGATACAGAGATGATTGTGACATCTCAGGAATTTTTGAACGGACTGCTGCGGGACAAAATGGATATGGATGTGGTGGCAGAGTGCAGACAGGCGTGCTACACCCAAAAGAACCCGCTGCCGGTACGGCATAAGGATATCCGTCTTCTGACACAGGAGCATCTGGCATACGTGGCGGAGCACTACGAGCGGGAGAGCAGGAGATATCTTGCTGAGCGCATATCCGCCAAGGCAGTGTACGGAGCCTTTTTGAAGGAACGGCTTGTGGGATTCATGGGCTGGCACGAGGAGGGGAGTCTTGGACTTCTCTATGTGGACGAAACATATCGCAGGCAGGGGATTGGGGCGTCGCTGGCAGCCTTTTGCATTAACCGCCAGCTGGAATTGGGATATGTGCCCTACGGACATATTTTGGCGGACAATGCGGCATCGCTGCAGATGCAGGAGAAACTCGGACTGATTCTGTCCAAGGAGTGCATCTGGTGGCTGGAGCGCCGGACTCTGAATAGTTAAAAAAATATGGAAAATGTAATTAAGTTGTTGCATTTGATTTGAAACTATGGTAGAATATCGTTTGTTGCGAAAACGAGATGGTCCTCTGTTACAGAATGTATTAAGAACATCCATTTTATGAAGGAGGCTCACTATGAGTGATATTATCAAAGAGATTGAAACAGAACAGTTGAAGGAGAGCGTGGATACATTTCATGTTGGTGATACCGTAAAGGTTTACGGTAAAATCAAAGAGGGTAACCGCGAGAGAATTCAGGTTTTTGAGGGCGTTGTACTCAAGAGACAGGGCGGAAGCAACAGAGAGACCTTTACCGTGAGAAAGACTTCCAACGGTATCGGCGTGGAGAAGACTTGGCCTCTGCATTCCCCCAACGTGGAGAAGATTGAGGTAGTGAGACGCGGTAAGGTTAGACGTGCTAAGTTGAATTACCTGAGAGACCGTATTGGTAAGAAGGCAAAGGTAAAAGAGCTGGTAAAATAATATCAGGTCGATGGAGAGAGGGCGATTGCAGTTGCAGTTGCCCTTTTCTATTTCATAAATCTATGTTATACTGTAATGAGTCGGGCAAATGACAACGGTGGAGTGAGATGTATGGCAAGGCATAAGGGACTCAGTTTTTATCGTCGGAAAAAGAAAATAAGTTCTGCCCTCCTGCGGGAGATATTCAGCTGGATTTTCGGCATTCTTGCGGCGGTGTTTGTGGCGGTGGTCCTTGACTATTTTCTGGGGATGACCACCAATGTGGTGGGAGCGTCCATGGAATCAACACTTTACAACGGTCAGGGAGTCCTGATAGACCGATTCAGTTATGTGCTTTCCTCGCCCAAGGTGGGGGATGTGGTGGTATTTCTTCCCAATGGCAACGAGAATGCGCACTATTATGTGAAACGCGTTGTGGCGGTTCCGGGTGATGAGGTGCGCATTGAAAACGGCGTTTTGTATGTCAATGGAGAGAAAAGCGCCTGGACGGATGAAAAAATTCTGGATGCAGGTATTGCGGAGAATACGCTGACCATGGGAAAGGGCGAGTATTTCTGTATGGGCGACAACACGAACAACAGTGAGGACAGCCGCTCTGCAAATGTGGGACCCGTGAAGGACGTGGATATCGTCGGGAAGGTGTGGTTTCGCCTCTCATGCAAGGAGGCTGGAATTGGTTTTGTGAAATAACTTGAAGATGGAGTGGTTATGAATTATCAGTGGTATCCCGGTCATATGACGAAAGCCGTCCGTATGATGCAGGAAAATATTAAGTTAATTGATTTGATTATAGAGCTGGTGGATGCCCGTATCCCTTTGAGCAGCCGCAACCCGGACATTGATGAGCTGGGGAAGAATAAGTCCCGGATTGTACTCCTGAATAAATCAGATTTGGCGGACCCGGTGCAGAACAGGCAGTGGGTTCAATATTTTGAGGAGCAGGGAGCTCATGTGCTGGAGATAAACTCCAAATCCGGCGCGGGGGTGAAATCCATAAACGGACTTGTTCAGGAGGCGTGCAGGGAGAAGATTGAGCGCGACAGAAAGCGGGGGATTGTAAACCGCCCCGTGCGTGCTATGGTGGTCGGGATTCCCAATGTGGGAAAGTCCACCTTCATCAATGCCTTTGCGGGGAAGGCGTGCACCAAGACCGGCAACAAGCCCGGCGTCACCAAGGGAAAACAGTGGATTCGGCTCAACAAAAATCTGGAGCTCTTGGATACCCCCGGAATCCTGTGGCCGAAGTTTGAGGACCAGGAGGTCGGCATGAGGCTGGCATTTATCGGCTCCATGAACGATGAGATTATCATTCAGGAGGAGCTTGCCTGTGATTTGATTCGGGAAGTATGCCGGTATTATCCGAATGCTCTCGCGGAGCGCTATGGCTGGGAGACCGGCGCGCAGCAGGAGGAAAAGAATGGGGATGCCATGACGGAGAGTGCAGCGGCGGAGCTTTTGAAACAAATTGCCGTGAGCAGAAAGTGCTATATGAAGGGCGAGGAGCCGGATTTATCCAGAGCGGCGGCACTGCTGATTGATGATTTCCGCAGCGGCAGACTGGGACGCATGACATTGGAGAGGAGATAATCTGTAATGAAAAACAAGATTTTAAAGGAGTTGCTGAATACGGGGCTCTACTTGCTCTGTGTCCTGGTGTTTACGTGGCTCCTGATTACCTTTGTGATACAGCGCACGGAGGTGGACGGCCGCTCCATGGAGCCCACCTTATCCGATGGGGATAATCTTTTTGTGGATAAGATTTCCTATCGTTTCCATGACCCGGAGCGTTTTGATATTATTGTTTTTCCTTTTCAGTATAAAGAAGATACCTATTACATCAAGCGTATCATAGGACTCCCCGGGGAGACGGTTCAGATTGACACGGACGGCAATATCTACATAAACGGGGAAATTCTTCAGGAATCCTACGGCAAGGAAGTGATTAAGCCGGAAAACATCGGCAGGGCGGTGGAGCCCATTACCCTTGGCGAGGACGAGTATTTTGTCATGGGAGATAACCGCAACAACAGTAGCGACAGCCGCACGGAGATGGTGGGAAATATTCACCGAAAGGATATCATCGGGAAGGCATGGATACGCATCTGGCCTTTTAGTGAGTTCGGAGTACTGAAACATCAATAACCTTAATGACATCAATAAATCGGACAGACACGCAGGAGGACGGCAGATGGCAGTCAGTTTGGCAGAAATAAAAAAACAGTTACAGGCAGCTTGTGAGGATGAGCTGCCTGTGTTCATAAGCCGGTATGAGTCGGATGAGCGTGCGGGGGTAAGTAAGCTCGTGGAGTCCGCACGGAAACGTGTGCAGGCGTTGGCGAAGGAGAGGGAGCGGATTGAGCAGCTGAAACGCTATGAGCGCGAATACAGCGATTACACTTATATCTGCGGAATTGATGAGGTGGGCAGAGGTCCTCTGGCTGGTCCGGTGGTTGCCGGGGCGGTGATTCTTCCGAAAGATTGCGATATTTTGTATATAAATGATTCCAAGCAACTCTCCGAAAAAAAGAGAGAGGAATTGTACGATGTCATTATGGAGAAAGCCGTCGCCTGCGCAGTGGGATATGCTTCCCCGGAGCGCATTGATGAAATCAATATTCTTCAGGCAACCTATGAGGCGATGCGTGAGGCAATCGGCAAACTGAATCCTGCACCGGATATTCTGCTCAATGACGCGGTGACCATTCCCGGCGTGGATATCCGACAGGTTCCCATCATCAAGGGAGATGCCAAGAGTATCTCCATCGGCGCGGCAAGCATCATTGCAAAGGTGACAAGAGACCGGCTGATGGTGGAGTATGCAAAGGTTTTTCCGGAGTATGATTTTTCCTCAAACAAGGGATATGGCAGTGCGGCGCACATCGAGGCACTAAAAAAGTACGGACCGACGCCCATCCACAGAAGAAGTTTTATTGGAAATTTTGTGGATTTGGATTAGAATATAGATTAGGGAAGGCTTAGATTAGGAAGTATGAAACTGACGGATGTTTTATCAGGCGGACAGATAAAGAATACGGGCTCTCAGGTAAGTGGGGCGCAGTCTGCCCAAAATTCCGCCGTTTCCGGCAATATAAGCCGACAGATTCAGGCACTCACCCCGGGACAGACCCTGCAGGGCGAGGTGGTGGCAAAGGACGGCAGTCAGGTGCAGATTAAGGTGTCTGACGATATGGTTCTTGAGGCGCGTGTGGAGCAGGATATGAATCTGGAAGTGGGTAAGACCATGACGTTTGAGGTCAAAAACAATGGACAGACATTGACCTTGAGCCCGCTTTTTGCCAACACTGCCACACAGCAGAACGCGCTGAAGGCTTTGGAGATGGCTTCCCTTCCGGTGAATCAAAGTACCGTTTCCATGACAGGGATGATGATGGAGGCGGGGCTTTCCATCGACAGAAATTCGCTGCAGGAAATGTTCCGGGAAATCAATACTTTTCCGGAGTCAAGCATCTCAAATGTGGTGGATTTACATAAGCTGGGGCTGGAGGTCAATGAGGAAAATCTGACACAGATTGATTCTTATAAAAATCTCACGCATCAGCTGGTGGAGGGGATGCACACTGTGTTGGGAACCCTCCCGGACACGGTGGAGTCCATGGTTCTTGACGGGCAGACCGAACAGGCTGCAAAAATGTTTCAGGACCTTTTAGATATGATACAGGAGCTTCCAAACGAGACTTTGGAAGGCGAAAGTGCGCAGTTGACAGACACACAGGCGCAGGTGGCAGACGCACAGGCGCAGGTGCAGCCGGAAGGTCTGCAGTCTGCTACGGCAGAAAACCTGCAGCAGGCGGCGGATGGCATGGCGGATGCCCGGACGGCGGATTTGCTGCAGATGATTGGGCAGAAACAGGCAGAGATAGACAATCCGAAACAGGTTGTGATAGACCAATCCGGAACGCAGGCTGGGGTGCAAAATGCAGCACAGAGCGAGGTGCAGGCGGCGGGGGTGCCCGACAATCTTCCACAGCTTTCGGGAGAGCCGGCGTTTTTACAATCTGTCGTAGAACAGAATCCGGCGTTGAAGGATTTGGTACAGCAGTTGAACAATGCCATCCAAAACGGCAGCACCGTCGAGCAGGCGCAAGCCCTGCAGCAGCTGCTGGAGCAGGGACTTCAGGACGAGAACCAGCCACTCTTAGAAAATTTGCTTACAGATAAAAGCACACAGAAGATTTTGTCGGACGGACTTTCCAAGCTATGGACAATCCAGCCTCAGGATGTGGCAGATTCCGGCAAGGTGGAGGAGCTTTATTCACGCCTGGACAGACAGCTGAAAAGTCTGACGCAGACGTTGGAACAGAACGGACAGGCACAGTCCCAGACCTTCCGGGCGGCAAGCAATATGACCCAGAATCTGGATTTCCTTCAGCAGATAAATCAGGCATATACCTATGTGCAGCTACCGCTCCGGCTGCAGCAGGGGGAGGCTCATGGGGATT
>CAZUAP010000091.1:0-8160 GCA_964617975.1 uncultured Acetatifactor sp.
AACAAGAACTTATTTTATACAAAGCATCTTTTGTTGTCTTGGCAATATGATAATAGCAGCTTCTTAAATCTTTATCTGGAAGTGAAAGATAAGAAGTATAATGATCTTTCTGATTATCTTTCCTATGAGATAAATCACTTGTTGGAATTGCCCAATATAGACCGTCTATTTTATTATCTTTTAAACAACAAAATACAGGTCTTTTATCTCCGTTTTTAATATCACAATCACCACCGAGATCATCAATGATTTCTAACAGTTCATGTTTGATTACATACAATCCGTTTTCTACCATTTTTCTTCCATATGTATAAAGAAAGACGTGTTACCACGTCTTTCCCTCTAGTTGTCTACTTAGGAACGCTGAACAACAGGCGTATTTCCTCAATTCAATGTTTCAAACACTACTGAAAAGTGTATTTCCATCAATCTGTCTTCTGCCTAAATAGGCTGTGCCGAACAGAACGCATATTAGAAAGCGGTTGCTTTCTTATCCTTATTATACACTAAAGGAATCGAACGTCAATCGAACATGATGTTAATTTTCTGTGAACGCAAGAAAATAACCGCCCTCTGCCAACAAACGCGGTTATCTTCTCGTTCTTGCTAGGATATAATTAAATTTCAAGGCAACCGTTCTGCTTTACGGGTAGTGCCTTTTTAAATGAATCATGTCTTCGACATATAGGTTATTATATACTAGGCAGAGAACAAATGCAATAGTCAATACAGTTCCCGAAGAATAGATCTTTTGTGAAAAAACCACAAAAACGAAATGATATAGTTGTATAAAATATAAAAAATAACGAAGAAATATATTTTGGGTATTGAAACGTTTCCAAAAATGCGTTATATTATGTTCATAGGATTTGGAAACGTTTCATTTTAGTTTTAAGCTATTTTTCAAGGAGGGAAAAACATGAAAAAGAAAATTGCGTTACTGATGGCAATGGTCATGGCAGCCTCATTGTTTGCAGGCTGTGGTGGCACCAAGGAGACGAAGGGTTCCGTCTATTATCTGAATTTCAAACCCGAGGCGGATGCCGCATGGCAGGAGTTGGCAAAGACCTACACGGAGCAGACGGGTGTGGAGGTCAAGGTTGTTACCGCAGCGTCCGGTACATACAGTGAGACGCTCACCGCAGAGATGAGCAAGAGCTCAGCGCCTACCCTGTTCCAGTGCGGCAACCAGGCTGGGCTGGATACATGGAAGGACTATTGCCTTGATTTGACGGATACGGATTTCTACAAAGAGATGACGACGGATGACTTCAACCTGAAGGGCGAGAATGGCGAGGTATATTGTGCAGGTTACTGCTATGAAGCATTCGGTCTGATTACCAACACCGCACTTTTGGGTGAGGCAGGTTATTCCATCGATGATATTACGGATTTCGCATCCCTGAAGGCTGTTGCAGAGGATATCACCGCACGTTCTTCTGAACTTGGTTTCTCCGCATTTACTTCCGCCGGACTGGACGGTTCCTCCAGCTGGAGATTCTCCGGACACTTGGCAAATCTGCCTTTGTTCTATGAGTTCAGGGATGACGGCGTGACCTCTCAGCCGGCTACCGTGACCGGAGCGTACCTTGACAACTACAAGGATATCTGGGATTTGTATATTAACAATGCAACCTGTCAGCCTAGTGAGCTTGCTTCCAAGACCGGCGACGAGGCAGAGGCAGAGTTCGGTAACGGTCAGGCAGTGTTCTATCAGAACGGTACCTGGGAATACACCAATCTGGTGGACACCTATGGAATGGCATCCGAGGATTTGGCTATGATTCCTATCTATTGCGGCGTTGATGGCGAAGAAAATTCCGCTCTGTCCTGCGGTACCGAGAACTGCTGGGCAGTGAATAAGAAGGCATCCGAGGCAGACATTCAGGCAACTCTGGACTTTATGTACTGGGTGGTAACCTCTGATGAAGGTACCACCATGATGGCTGAGCAGTTCGGGCCCATTCCTTTCAAGCAGGCAAAGGATTCCGAGAACGTGTTCTTCACGGATGCAAACGAGTATATTGCAGACGGCAAATATGTAGTTACCTGGGCGTTTAACTATACCCCCAACGTGGATACATGGAGAGCAGCTGTTGTATCTGCACTTCTTCAGTATTCCGCAAACGGCGGTTCCTGGGATGATGTGGAGAGCGCATTTGTGAATGGCTGGGCAACCCAGTATGCTGCAGAGCATAACTAGAATCAAATAGTAACCAGTGTTTTGGGCGGGCAGTGAAAGCCCGCCCAAATTGAATATAAGGGGTAAATTTATGAAGAAAATAAAAAAGAGCCATGACCCGGTAGCTTTGAACGGCGTGCTGGTTCGCAGACCGATTCAGCGCTGTTTCCCCATTTTTATACTACCGACCTTTTGCGCATTTATCATTGGATTTTTGTATCCCTTTTTGAAGGGAATTTATCTTTCCTTCTGTACTTTTACAACACCGAGAGATGCCGAGTTCGTGGGTTTCTCCAACTATATTAAGGCGGTTCAGGATGCGTCCTTTGTGCACGCTTTCTGGTACACGGCATTGTTTACAGTAGTTTCCATCTTGGCTATCAATATTTTTGCATTTCTGATTGCTTATGTGTTGACACAGAATATTATCGGTGCTAATGTATTCCGTACCGTTTTCTTTATGCCCAACCTAATCGGCGGAATTGTGCTGGGTTATATTTGGTCCATGATTTTTGACGGCATTTTGAGATATTATGATACCTATCTGCTCGCCAAGACGAGTTATGGATTCTGGGGATTGTTAATTCTGATGTGCTGGCAGCAGATTGGGTATATGATGATTATTTATATCGCCGGACTGCAGGGGGTCGGAGAGGATATGATGGAGGCTGCCAGAATTGACGGAGCCAATAAATGGCAGACGCTCTGGAAGATTACCATTCCAAATGTGATGCCTTCCATCACAATCTGTGTTTTCCTGACATTGACCAACTCCTTCAAGCTGTTCGACCAGAACTTGGCGTTGACAGGCGGTATGCCCACGGCATTTAAGGAGGATGGAACTATCATCAACACTACGGAAATGTTGGCATTGAATATCTATAAGACATTCTACACGGGTGCCAATACCCGTGGCGTGGCACAGGCGAAGGCAGTTATGTTCTTTATCCTTGTGGCGGTTTTGGCGCTGGCACAGTTGAGAGCAACCCGGGACAAGGAGGTGCAGCAATAATGAAGACGAAGAAAAGTGTGGGCAGTATTCTAGTGACCTGCCTGTTTACAGTGATTTGTATTATTTATGTAATGCCCATTGTGGAGGTGGCAATCAATTCGTTCAAAGCCAACTCCTATGTCAATACGGATACCTTCGCCCTTCCCAATGCGGAATCCTTTGTCGGCTGGGCGAATTATGTGAAGGGTATGACTTTTGGAAATTATCCTTTTCTGAAATCCGTGTTTTTCAGCTTATATATCACGGTGGTGTCCACTGTTTTGATTCTGCTTTGTACTTCCATGTCAGCGTGGTATATTGCCAGAGTCAACAGCGGATTCAGCAGGATTTTTTATTATCTTTGTGTATTTTCCATGATTGTGCCTTTCCAGATGGTGATGTATACTTTGTCAGGAACGGCAGATACTTTGCATTTGAACACCCCGTGGAGCATTCCGATTATCTATCTTGGATTCGGAGCAGGGCTTGCAATCTTTATGTTTGTGGGCTTTGTAAAGGGACTGCCGCTGGAGATTGAGGAGGCTGCCGCCATAGACGGATGCGGACCGCTGGTGACGTTCTTTCAGGTGGTTCTGCCCATGTTGAAACCGACGCTGGTGTCGGTGGGAATTTTGGAAGTCATGTGGATATGGAATGATTATCTGCTGCCATATCTGGTGCTGGACCGCACGAAATATATGACGATTCCCATTCACATCCAGTATTTGAAGGGAAGCTACGGTTCCGTTGACCTCGGTGCGACCATGGCAATTATTATGCTTAGCATTTTACCTATCATTATCTTGTACCTGTTCTGTCAGAAATATATCATCAAAGGTGTTGCAGCAGGAGCCGTGAAAGGATAAGGATACACATGACAATAAAAGATCTGGCGCGCGAAACAGGATATTCAGTCGGTACAGTCTCACGTGTGCTCAATGACCATCCGAGTGTGAGCGAAAAAGCGAGAAAGACAATTCTGGAAGCAGTGGAACGTTATGATTTCATACTTAACACCAGTGCAAAGAATCTGAAACAACAGCATAGCGAGACCATTGTGGCTATTGTGAAGGGAAATTCCAATGAATTGTTCGCAGAGATGTTGGAGTATCTGCAGCCGTTGTTTGCGGAGACGCAATACACACTGGTTACAGACTTTATCGATGAGGATGCGGATGAGGTACTGCGCGCCAGACAGCTTTGTCAGGATAAAAAGCCCAGGGGAATTTTATTTCTGGGAGGAAATAACGATAATTTTCGCGATAATTTTGATAAGATTTCAGTGCCCTGTGTTCTGGCAACCAATAATGCCCGGGATTTAAATTTCAAGAATCTCTCAAGCGTCACGACGGATGATTATACGGCAGCCCGCCGGGCGGTGGAATATCTGATGGAGAAAGGGCATACACAGATTGCACTGATTGGAGGAACGCCGATATCGGATACCAGCTGCCTGCGGCGCAAGGGCTGGGAAGCAGCCCATAAGCGGCGTGGAATCAGCAAGGAGGAGAGGGGACCATATGTCGGTGGACGCTACAGCTATAAGAGTGGATATCAGGCGATGGACAGGCTGTTGACGAACGATATCAAGGTGACGGCGGTTTTTGCCATGGCAGATGTGATGGCAATCGGTGCCATCCGTGCCATCTGTGACCACGGACTTCGCGTGCCGGAGGATATTTCCGTCATCGGTTTCGATGGGATAGAGATAGGCGAATTTTATTGTCCCCAGATTACTACAATCGAACAGAATGTGGAGCAACTGGCTCAAAAGAGCTATGAGATGCTGATGGATTGTATTGAACAGGGGGCACCTGCAAAGCACGAATTTGTACCTTTTCGTTTAAAGCGCAGGCAGAGCGTGAGAAGTTTGTTGTAAGAGTAGGAATGGAGAGCGATTAACTCATGAGAGAGAGCGGAATATTACTTCACGTGTCCTCATTGCCCTCAGATTACGGAATTGGAAGTCTGGGAAAAAGTGCATATAGTTTTATTGATTTTCTGAAACGGGCGGGACAAAAATGCTGGCAGATGCTGCCTATCAATCCCACGGGATACGGGGATTCGCCCTATCAGGCATTGTCTACCTTTGCGGGAAATCCGTATCTGATTGATTTGGATTTGCTGGTGGAGGATGGGCTTTTGACGCAGACAGAGGTATCGCAGCCGGCATGGGGAGATAATGCAGCGAAGGTGGATTACGGATTGCTGTATCAGCATAGGCTGCCTCTTTTGTATAAAGCATTTCAGAGATTTGACAGTGGAAATCACGAGGAATTTAAGCAGTTTGTTGAACGGGAGAAGTGGTGGCTGGAGGATTTTGCCATGTTCATGGCGCTGAAGAAGGAAAATCAACAGGCACCGTGGACGGAATGGGAAGATGATGTGCGTCTGCGCAAACCGCATGCCTTAAAGGCAGCCGAAAAAAGACTGGGGGAGCAGATGGAGTTTCACTATTTCCTTCAGTTTGTATTTTACAGGCAGTGGAATCAGCTGCGTCAATATGCCGCGGAACAGGGGATTACCCTGATAGGCGATGTGCCTATTTATGTGCCTATGGATTCGGCAGATGTCTGGTCTGCGCCGGACAATTTCCAGCTGGATGAAAACAGAATGCCGACGGTGGTAGCGGGATGTCCGCCCGATGCGTTTGCGGCGAACGGGCAGAGATGGGGCAATCCAATCTATGACTGGAATCGGATGAGAGAGGATGGATTTCGCTGGTGGATTTCCCGACTGCGGGCGGCGGCGCGATTGTTTGACAGGGTGCGCATCGACCATTTCCGGGGAATTGAGAGTTATTGGTCAATTCCTGTGGAGGAGGAGACCGCTGTCAACGGAAAGTGGCGGAAGGGCCCCGGCATGGATTTGATTTATGCCATTCACAGAGAACTGCCGGATGCAAAGTTTATTGCGGAGGACTTGGGATTTTTGACCCCGGAGGTTATTGAGATGCAGAGGCAGTCCGGCTTCCCGGGGATGAAGATTCTGCAGTTTGCCTTCGACAGCAGAGAAAGCGGAAATTATATGCCTTATACATATATTCCGAACAGCATATGTTACACAGGTACCCACGACAATGAGACATTGCTCCAGTGGACGCAGTCTATTGATTCGGAAAGCCTGCAGCTTGCGATGGACTATCTGCAGCTTAAGGATGCAGAGCGTCTCCCGAGGGCGATGATTTGCTGCGGTATGGCCTCCGTATCGGATTTATTTGTGGCGCAGATGCAGGACTATCTGGGGTTGGGAGCCGGGGCGAGAATGAACAAACCCAGCACTTTGGATGAGCATAATTGGACCTGGAGGGTCACCAAATCACAGTTGACGCCGGAACTTGCAGATGAAATACTTCGTCTGACCAAATTATATGGCCGTTGAAAGGTATATTTTTCCAATCTTGTCCATATACTGTTATAGAAGGAGGCATTCATATGGCAAGAGGACAACGTAAGACCGTAGAGGAGAAAATTCAGGCAAAGCAGGAACTGATTGACGCGCTGCTCACAAGAGTAGAGTCGGAAAAGAGAGAGCTGGCAGAACTGTTGGAGGAAAAAAAGCGCAGGGAGCTGGAGACAGTCAGCGAGATGATTGGAGATTACGGACTGGCTCCGGAGGAGGTCGCGCAGGCGATTCAGCAGTTTTTGGACAGCAGACAGGCGGAGGCTTCTTAATAGCGGGGCATCAAAAAACACCTCAGTGTGTACCGTATGGGTATCACGGAGGTGTTTTTATTTGATTCATGTTAATCGTTCTTTTTGTTGGCAAGATTTTTCTGGGCGGTGGAGAGCATCAGTTTAATGCGGTTCAACTGATTCACCTCGCTGGCGCCGGGGTCATAGTCGATTGCCACGATATTGGAATTGGGATATGCCTTGCGCAGTGCTTTGATAACGCCCTTTCCAACCACATGGTTGGGCAGACAGCCGAAGGGCTGGGTGCAGACGATATTGGGCACATCGTTGTGAATCAGCTCCACCATCTCGCCGGTGAGGAACCATCCCTCTCCGGTCTGGTTTCCGATGGATACGATGGGTTTCGCGTACTCCACAATCTCCCGGATGGAGGTGGGGGGTGCAAAATGCTTACTCTTTTTAAATTCGTCCACTGCGGCACCTCTGAGAACGTGTTCGATGGCCCAGATGCCCAGAGAGCTGAGCCGGGCAGCCTTTTTGCTGGTGCCCAGGTTTTCAGCCTTATATATCTGATTCTGGAAACAGTAGAGCATGAAATCAATCAAATCAGGTACTACAGCCTCGGCGCCTTCACTCTCCAAAAGCTCCACCAGATGGTTGTTGCCGGCGGGGGAGAATTTCACCAGAATCTCACCCACGATGCCCACGCGGGGCTTCTGGATATCCAGCACGGGAATGTTGTCAAAGTCCCGGATAATCTGACGGCACAGTTTATTGAATTTACTGATTTTAATATGCTTTGCGGACACATATTCCTGAACAATCTTCAGCCATTTCTGGTGAACGGCATCCACACTGCCCGGAGTCGCCTCATAGGGGCGCATACGGTATACACAGCGCATAAAGATATCGCCAAACTCTGCACCGATAGCTGCGCGCAGCATCAAATCCGGAGTCAGTTTGAAACCGGGATTGGTCTCGATGCCCGCCAGATTCAGGGAAATGACGGGAATCTGTGCCATGTCGGCTTTCTGCAGTGCACGGCGGATAAAGCCCACATAGTTGGTGGCACGGCAGCCACCGCCTGTCTGCGTCATGATGATTGCCGTCTTGTTCAAATCATATTTGCCGGAGAGCAATGCCTCCATAATCTGACCCACCACCAGAAGGGAAGGGTAGCAGGCGTCGTTGTTCACGTATTTCAGACCCATGTCCACAGAGTGTTTATTGTCGTTGTCCAGCACCTCGAAATGATAGCCGCAGGCGTTGAACGCAGGCTGCAGTATCTCGAAGTGTATGGGTGACATCTGAGGACAGAGGATGGTGTAATCCTTGCGCATCTCCTCGGTGAA
>CAZUAP010000092.1:0-8138 GCA_964617975.1 uncultured Acetatifactor sp.
TGTATCGGTATGGCAGCCAGCATGGGAGCATTTCTTCTGGCAGGCGGTGCCAAAGGGAAACGTTTTGCATTGCCCAATGCAGAGATTATGATTCATCAGCCTTTGGGCGGGACGCAGGGGCAGGCTACCGAGATTGAGATAGCTGCCAAGCATATCCTGAAGACCAAGGAGAAATTGAACCGTATGCTCTCGGAGAATACCGGAAAGGATTATGAGACCATCTGCGCCGATACAGAGAGAGATAACTGGAAGTCCGCTGATGAGGCGTGTGAGTATGGACTGATTGACAAGGTAATCACATTCCATGCGGCTCAGGACGAGAAGTAAATTTATTTTAAAAGAAAAACAGGAGTAAATTATGGCAGGAAAGAATACTGATAACAGCATCAGATGTTCCTTTTGCAATAAGACTCAGGGGCAGGTGCGCAAGCTGATTGCAGGTCCTGCGGGAGTCTATATCTGCGACGAGTGTGTGGACATTTGTGCAGATATTTTGGAGGAGGAACTTGAGGACGAGGAAGTTGAGGAGACTCAGCGCGCAGAGATAAATGTGCTCAAGCCAAGGGAAATCAAGAATTTCTTAGATGAGTATGTCATCGGTCAGGAGGCGGCAAAGAAAGCGCTTTCTGTGGCAGTGTATAATCATTATAAGCGTGTGACCGCGCCGAAGGATCTGGATGATGTGGAACTTCAAAAGAGCAATATTATCATGGTAGGTCCCACCGGTTCCGGCAAGACTTATCTGGCGCAGACCCTGGCGAAGATTATCAATGTTCCGTTTGCGATTGCGGATGCCACCACTCTGACGGAAGCCGGATATGTGGGTGAGGATGTGGAAAATATCCTTCTGAAACTGATTCAGGCGGCAGATTACGATGTGGACCGCGCACAGTACGGCATTATCTATATTGATGAGATTGACAAGATTACCAAAAAAGGTGAGAATGTGTCCATCACCAGAGATGTGTCCGGCGAGGGCGTGCAGCAGGCGCTCTTGAAGATTGTGGAGGGGACAGTGGCGAGCGTGCCTCCTCAGGGAGGAAGAAAGCATCCCCATCAGGAGCTGATTCAGATTGATACCTCCAATATCCTCTTTATCTGCGGCGGAGCGTTTGACGGACTGGATAAGATTATCGAGGCAAGACTCGACAGGAAGGCTATCGGGTTCAACACAGAAATTTCGGCTAAGACCACCAAGGAGGAAAGTGCACTCCTCAAGGAGGTAACAGCGCAGGATTTGGTGAAGTTCGGATTGATTCCCGAGTTCGTGGGACGTGTTCCCATCTGCGTTTCTCTGGACGGACTGGATAAGGATGCTTTGATTCGCATATTGAAGGAGCCCAAGAATGCGCTGATTAAGCAATATCAGAAATTGTTTGATATGGACGGCGTGGCGCTTACCTTTGAGAAAGATGCCGTGGAGGCCATTGCGGAGCAGGCGTTTGAGAGAAAGACCGGAGCCAGAGGTCTGCGCTCTATTATGGAGAGCATTATGATGGATACCATGTATGAGATTCCGTCGGATGAGAGCATTGAGTCGTGTGTCATCACCAAGGAGGCTGTGGAGGGCGGAAGTCCTCTGACCATCCACAGAGAACCTGCATGATTATCAAGAATGTAAATTTGGAAACAGTGTGCGGTATCACCAGTAAATTGCCCGAGAATGTCCACCCTGAGGTGGCGTTCGCGGGCAAAAGTAACGTGGGGAAATCGTCCCTGATTAATGCGCTCATGAATCGAAAGTCTTTGGCGCGCACCAGTTCCCAGCCCGGCAAGACACAGACCATCAATTACTATAATATCAATGGTGAGTTATATTTCGTGGATTTGCCCGGATATGGCTATGCCAAGGCAAATGAGAAGGTCAAGGCACAGTGGGGCAAGATGATAGAGGATTACCTGCACCGGTCCAGACAGTTGAAATGCGTTTTTCTGCTCATTGACATCCGGCATGAGCCGGGTTCCAATGATATCATTATGTACGACTGGATTAAGCGCCACGGCTATCAGCCGGTCATCATTGCCACAAAGCTGGACAAGATTAACAGGAGTCAGGTGCAGAAACAGTTAAAGCTGATTCGGACGACTCTAAAGACGGATAAGGATACGGTCATGATTCCCTTCTCGGCATCAACCAAACAGGGCAGGGATGAAATTTATGAGCTTCTGGATGGGATTTTGGAGACATAGCGCGGGAGGCATCATCCTATGAGGAAATACGTAAAGGCATTGACAAATCTGGTAATTGCACTGGTGGCTCTTTTGCTGGTGATTTTTCTGCTGCCGAGGCTGCTGGTGTTTTTTGCACCCTTTGTGGTCGGCTGGATTGTCGCTCTGATTGCAAGCCCTCTGGTGCGTTTCTTTGAATCCAAGCTGAAAATCAGGAGGAAGGCGGGCAGCGTAGTGGTTATCGTGCTGGTGATTGCGCTGGTTGTCCTGGTGCTCTATCTGGCGGGAAGTAAGCTGGTAAAGGAAGTGGTCGGACTGGTCAATGATCTGCCGGAGATATGGCAGAGCACGGAGAAGGATTTTGATGACATTTCCGGAAGGTTCAGCGTGGTTTACAACCGTTTCCCGAAGGAGGTGCAGCAGAAAATTTCCGAAGCCGGAGAGGAAATCAGCGATTATCTGGGAGATTTTGTCGGGAATATCAGTATGCCTACCATTGCTGCGGTGGGAAATTTTGCCAAGCAGCTTCCATCCATTCTGATTAGCGTGATTATGGCGCTCTTGTCCTCCTATTTCTTTGTGGCGGAGAGAGAGGATATCATTGCATGGTTTCGCAGAGTGATGCCGAAGTCGATGCAGGAGCGCTTTGCGGTGGTTCGCAAGGGCATGGTGAAAGCCATTGGAGGATATCTGAAGGCACAGCTTAAGATTGAACTGTGGATGTATCTGCTGCTGTTTGTCGGGCTGACCATCCTGCAGGTGAATTATGCAGCTCTGATTGCACTTTTGATAGCCATTTTGGATTTTATCCCTTTTTTTGGAACAGGTACCGTGCTGGTGCCGTGGGCAATCATCAAGATATTGAGCTCGGATTATAAACTCGCCATCGGACTTCTGATTATCTGGGGCGTGGGACAGTTGGTGCGCCAGCTGATTCAGCCAAAGATTGTGGGAGATTCCATAGGTGTGGCGCCTATCCCGACGTTGTTTTTGCTCTATATCGGATACCGGCTGGCGGGAGTGGGAGGTATGATTGTCTCTGTGCCCATCGGCCTGGTGGTTTATACCATGTATGAGGCAGGTGCTTTTGACACGACAAGGGACAGTTTCCTGATTCTGGTCCGGGGATTGAACCGTTTCCGCAGACTGGAGAAGGAGGATATGATAGATTTGGACAAGGAGGATCCTCATGCGTAATATCAGACTTTTGGTGCAGTATGAGGGCACGCGCTATCAGGGCTGGCAGCGGCAGCAGTCCACGGAAAATACGATTCAGGGAAAGCTGGAAACTCTGCTGGGCAGAATGTGCGGCGAGCCTGTGGAGCTGCAGGGCAGCGGCAGAACGGACGCCGGGGTGCATGCTCTGGGACAGGTGGCAAACTTTCATACGGAATGTGATATGCCGGTGGAGGAGATGCAAACCTATATCAATCATTATCTGCCGGAGGATATCGCCGTGGTGGAGGTCAGGGAGGCTGCTCCCAGATTTCACAGCCGCTTGAATGCCTGTGGAAAGCATTACGAGTACCGGGTCATCAACAGCGATATACCGGATGTATTCCGCAGAAGATACGCATTGGAGGTTCCGGAACAGCTGGACGTTGAGGCGATGGAGCGTGCTGCAGCGCTGCTCTTGGGCGAACATGATTTTCAGAGTTTCACTTCCGCCAGAAAAGGGAAAAAGTCCACGGTGAGAAGAATTGACGAAATCCGCATCACGAGGGATGGAAATCTGCTCTGCTTTTCCTTTAAGGGAGATGGTTTCCTGTATCATATGATAAGGATTCTCATGGGGACTCTGTTGGAGGTCGGAATGGGGCAAAGGAGCCCGGAGAGCATGGAGGAGATTCTGGAATCGCGCAACCGCGAACAGGCGGGAATGCTGGTTCCGGCAAAGGGACTCACGCTCGTGGAAGTGTACTTTTGATAACATAAAATAAAATAAAAAAACATAAAATTTCATAAATCTGAAACCTTTTCCCTCTCATATCCGTCTGATATTCTGAGAGGGATTTTTGTGCGGCGGTCAGTTTACAAAAATTTAAGAATTATTTTGCAAAAATTATGCAGCGTTTTGATAGGCTAAAAAGTACAAAGGAGAAATGGCAGAACGAAGGCTGTAGGTATTTTGCTGATTGACGCACGGAGCGAGAGGTGAGATGATTATGGAGGAGAAGATTGCGGTATACAACGACAACACTGGAATTTCGGAAAAGATGAGTCCGCTTTTGGCGGGGGAAGATATACAGATAGAGACGGCTGCCACGCTGGAGGAGCTGCTTGAGCTGCTGAGGAAGAAATGCGTGCAGCTCATATTGATTGATGTGGAGTTGGACGGAAGGGACTGGAGCAGGGGAGTCGAGGTGCTTTCCGGCATCCGTGGGGAGAGCAGCATTCCTATCATTGTTGTCTCGGCTCAGGAGGATGAGAGCGCAAAGATTATGGCACTGGACGCCGGTGCGGATGATTATGTGGCGGCGGACTGCAATCCCTTAGAGCTTCTTGCGCGGGTAAAGAGTCAACTGCGCCGGTACAGCCAACTTGTGAAACTGCGCAGCAATATAGAAAGTATTTACCGGGTGGATGGACTGGAGGTCAATGACTTGTACCGCAAGGTTACGGTGGACGGGAGGGAAGTTAGGCTGACGCCCATCGAGTACAAAATTTTGAGGCTGCTTGTCCGGGAGAGCGGGCGCGTGTTGTCCGTGAGCCAGATATATGAGGCAATCTGGCATATGCAGGCAATCGGCGTCGACAATACCATCGCAGTACATATCCGTCATATCCGGGAAAAAATTGAATATAATCCAAAGGAGCCCCATTATCTGAAGGTCGTGTGGGGAACTGGTTATAAGGTTGGATGACCAAAGAAATTTGAATCAAATGAAAGCAGGATGAAAGAACTATGGAAACAGCCGTTGAAAAGAAAAAATGGAAGGGCATCAGCGGCAGTACCCTGAAAATGGTTGCTGTCCTCACGATGCTGATTGATCATATTGCCGCTGCCGTGCTTGTACGTGTCATGTACGCCAGCGGCAGTTTTGAATTGTACGGAATCTATTTTGTGATGCGTCAGATTGGGCGAATTGCGTTCCCGATTTATTGCTTTATGCTGGTTGAGGGATTGGAGCACACGCGGAACAAATGGAAATACGCGGGGAGGCTTGCGGCACTGGCACTTATCAGCGAAATCCCGTTTGATTTGGCTTTCAGCAGTCAGGTGTTGGAATTTGGATATCAGAACGTGTTCTTCACTTTGGTTATCGGATTGATGACATTGATTGTAATCCGCAAAATAGAGGACAAATGCTTTTTGCCGGAGAAGATTGCGGCGGACAGGATTCTGCGCCTTGTGCTGATGCTGGTGACGGCAGCTGTGGGCATAGGGCTTGCGGAATTTCTTCAGACGGATTACGGCGGATATGGCATTGTCTGTATTCTGGTGTTATATTTTCTGCGCAAAAAACGCTGGCTGCAGCTGGTTTGCGGGTATATTGTTTTTGTGGTGACATTGGGTGAGTTTGCAGCACTGCCCGCGTTCCTGTTGCTGGCGCTTTACCGGGGAAGAAAAGGCTTTAACTGCAAGTATTTCTTCTATGGCTTTTATCCGGTGCATTTGCTGGTGCTGTATCTCGTGTGCGTGCTGATGGGAATAGCAGCCTTTTCTGCCATTTAATTCATTTTATTGACAAAACGCACATAAAATGTCGTAAACAGAAATAATTTTTTGGTTAATATTATTGCTTCGGGGGATTCTTCCGTTGACTATTAGGGCAAAAAAGTGTAAAATAAAGCTAGTTTTACAGTTTACACAACAACGGAGGACGGCTTATGCAAATGCCCATTTTTGAGAAGTATATTGATGAATTGATTGAGAAAAGTACTCTGGATGTTCCAGCGTGGAATATAGAGAAAGCCAGAAGCGGAAAGGTCACCGGATGGAATTACATTGACGGATGTATGATTCTGGCATTGTTGGAGATTTATCAGGCTACGGGTGAGAAGAAATATTATGAGTTTGCGGATGCATTTATCGACCACAGAGTGCAAGAGGATGGTACGATTAACGGTTATTCCGTGGAGGAGTACAACATAGATAATGTAAACGCAGGCAAGACCTTGTTTGCACTCTATGAGCTCAATGGCAAGGAGAAGTACAGAAAGGCCATTGATTTGATTTACAGTCAGGTGCAGGCCCAGCCCCGCACGGCGGAGGGGAATTTCTGGCACAAGAAGATTTATCCCAATCAGGTGTGGCTGGACGGTATGTACATGGGGCAGCCGTTCTACATGGAGTATGAGACCAAGTTTGACAACAAGCAGCATTATCAGGATATCTTTGACCAGTTCAGAAATGTGGTAAAGTACCTCCGCGATGAGAAGACCGGCTTGTACTATCACGGTTATGATGCTTCCAAGTCCATTTTCTGGTGTGACAAGGAGACCGGACTTTCCCAGAACTTTTGGCTGAGAGCATTGGGATGGTATTCCATGGCTCTGCTGGATACTCTGAACAAGTGCGAACCCGGTGAGGAGTGGAAGGAGGAATACGATAATCTGAAGAATGTATTTGTGAATTTGATTGATTCCATGCTGAAATTCCAGGATGAGAGCGGTATGTGGTATCAGCTGCCGGCGAGAGGCGGCGAGGAACCCAACTATCTGGAGACCAGCGGCAGTGCAATCATGGCATATTCACTGTTGAAGGGCGTGCGGCTTGGTTTTCTGCCTGAGGATTACAGAAGGTATGGATTGAAGGCATTTAACGGTATCTGTGACAGATATTTGAAGGAGAAGGATGGTCATCTGAGCCTGGGGGGCATTTGTCTGGTGGCTGGACTTGGACCGGAGAAGAATCCGCGCAGAGACGGCACTTTTGAATATTATATGTCGGAGCCTATCGTGGAGGATGATGCGAAGGGCGTAGGGCCTCTGCTGCTTGCATACACGGAGCTGCGCAGGCTGGACGACTAAAAATATATAAAAATGTAACAAGTACATAGAAAGTGGGGATAGCAGAAGATGAAAACAAAATTTTTTCGTTCTATCAAGTTCAGACTGATTGCCATGACGGCGGTGATTTGTCTGGTGTTGTCACTGGTTTTGGGAGCGTTCATCATCGTTAGGACGATGAACAATTACGAGGAAGTCGTGCAGGATTATATGTATGATATAGCAGTGACCTACGGTGAGGAAATCGCATGGACAATCGCAAGTGACGGAACGGAGACAGCTCTCAGCCCGGAATTTTTGAGCAACATATTGTCGGGTGTGAGTATCAGCGGTATGCCCACCTCTTACGCCTATATCGTGGATAGCGACGGCATTATGCTGTATCATCCCACGGCGGAGAAAATCGGCGTTAAGGTGGAGAATGCGGTAGTGACAGGACTGGTGGAGGACTTGAAGTCGGGGATTACCCATGACCCTGATATCATCGAATATGAGTTTAAAGGTGCCACTAAGTACGCGGGATATTATATGAATGACGCAGGGGACTTCATCCTTGTGGTGTCGGCGGACAAAGATGATGTAATGGACTCGTTTACATCGATTATCTATATTACACTGGCGTTTACAATACTGTTTGTTATTATTGCCGTGGCTGCAGTGTTTGTACTAATCAGCATTCTGATGGCACCTTTGAATTATGCGGTGGAGTCTGTGGGCAATCTCGCCAATTTGGATTTCACTACAGTGGATGAGGAGAAGGAGAAAAAATATTCCAGACATAAGGATGAGGTCGGGAATATCGTTCAGGCAGTCATCTCTCTGAGGGGAAGTCTTTCCGGAGTGACCAACAGCCTGAAGGGACAGAGTGACAGCCTGTATAAAGAGGCAGAAAAGCTCAGCATCTCTGCCGGAGATACAATGAACAATATGCGTGAGATTGAGAAGGCAGTGTCCGAGATGGCCAGCGGCGCTACCATGCAGGCGGAGGAGACGCAGCGCGCTACGGAGAATGTCAT
>CAZUAP010000093.1:0-8077 GCA_964617975.1 uncultured Acetatifactor sp.
TGTACGGACAGTATAAGAGACTGACAGGTCTCTACGAGGGTGTTCTCACAGGTAAGGGACTTTCCTACGGCGGTTCCCTTGCGAGAACTGAGGCGACCGGCTACGGAGTTCTCTATCTGACCGAGGAGATGCTCAAGTGCAACGGCAAGGACATCGCCGGAAAGACCGTCGTTGTATCCGGTGCCGGAAATGTTGCCATCTATGCGATCCAGAAGGCACAGCAGCTGGGTGCAAAGGTTGTCACCTGCTCTGATTCCACCGGTTGGATCTACGATCCAGAGGGAATCGATGTGGCACTCTTAAAGGAAGTGAAGGAAGTAAAGAGAGCGCGCTTAAGTGAGTATGCGGCAGCGAGAAAGAGCGCTGAGTATCACGAGAAGAAGAACGGCGAGCACGGCGTATGGAATGTAAAGTGTGACGTGGCTCTTCCCTGCGCTACCCAGAACGAGCTCGATCTCGAGGATGCAAAGGCACTGGTTGCAAACGGTGTGACCGCAGTGGCAGAGGGCGCAAATATGCCTACCACCATGGACGCTACCGAATATTTCCAGAAGAACGGCGTTCTGTTCTGCCCCGGCAAGGCTTCCAATGCAGGCGGCGTAGCTACCTCCGCTCTGGAGATGAGCCAGAATAGCGAGAGACTTTCCTGGACCTTTGAGGAAGTGGACAGCAAACTGAAGAATATCATGGTAAACATCTTCCACAATCTGGACGATGCAGCCAAGAAGTACGGCATGGAGGGCAACTATGTGGCAGGCGCAAACATCGCAGGTTTCCTGAAGGTTGCTGATGCAATGACTGCACAGGGTATTGTATAAGAAATTTTCTGAACATAGGAAATCCCACAATCACAATGGTTGTGGGATTTTTTGTGTCATCAAATTTTTGGGTGGTACTTTCCTAGTTGCGCTGCTTGCCTACATAGATAGGCACAACAAGCACAAATAAAAAAGCCACTCCTGTTTTAGCCGGACGAGTGACTTTTTTAGTTACACATTGAGGCTAACCACTTTGTGGGCGGTTGCTTCTCTTCGTGTTTATTGTAGTATGCTGCGGATAAAGTTTCAAGAAGAAAATTGAAAATAGGTATGGCTTATTTACATTTGGGCAAAATTTGATATGATAAATAGGGTAGAATCAATGATTGGTACGGAAGAAATACAGGAGGATGTTATGCACAGGGAAGCTCTGCTCATGCAGTTAAGGAGAAAACGGATGTTGCATGTTGTGATGGAGTATGTTGTCATCACGGCTGCCATATTGATTATGGCAGTGGGAATTTATGTGTTCAAGTTCCCTAACAATTTCTCGTTTGGCGGCGTTACGGGCATTGCGGTGGTGCTCAGTGCCTTGCTGCCGCTTACGGCGGGTACCATTACTTTTATCCTCAATATGTTTCTGTTGGTGCTGGGCTTTTTGTTTTTTGGCAGGAATTTTGGAGTCAAGACAGTCTATGTGAGTGTGCTGTTATCCACCTGCCTGAGCTTGATGGAAAAATGCTTTCCCATGGAGGCACCGCTGACGAATCAGCCGGTGCTGGAGCTGATATTCGCCATTGCACTTCCTGCGTTCAGCTCCGCCGTGTTGTTCAACATCGGTGCATCGGGCGGAGGTACGGATATTATTGCCATGATACTGAAAAAGTACACCAGACTGGACAACATTGGAATGCCGTTGTTTTTGGTGGATTTGATTGTGGTGGCGTCGGCGTGTATGGTTTTTGATATCCAGACAGGTCTGTTTTCACTTTGCGGACTGTTGGGCAAATCCCTTGTGATTGACGGCGTTATTGAAAATATTAATCTTTGTAAATATTTTACCATTGTCTGCAATAATCCGGACGGAATCTGCGATTTTATCCACAAGGAGCTGAACCGCAGTGCCACGGTGTTTGAGGGCAGGGGCAGTTATGGTAATCAGAAAAAATATATTGTTCTCACAGTGATGAAACGTTCTCAGGCAGTGGAGCTGCGCAATTACATACGCCTTCATGAGCCGGACACATTCCTGATGATTACCAACAGCAGCGAGATTATCGGTAAAGGTTTCCGCGGCTTAAACTAAGGGAGGGAGAGCGATACATGGCGGCAAAAAAATTCTATGCAGTAAAGAAGGGAAAGACGACAGGGATTTTTACAAGCTGGGCAGAATGCAAGGCATCGGTGGATGGCTTTCCCAATGCGGAATATAAAGGGTTTTCTACCCTTTCGGAGGCGCAGGGATTCTTGGGGGACGGCTCATGGGATATGGGTGCAGTGTGCGAAGAAACCTCTCCGGCACAGGCGGATTATGAGACATTTCCGGGGAGACTGTTGACCTATGTGGACGGCAGCTATGACGATGGACTGAAAAAATATGCCTTTGGCTGTGTTTTCCTCCCGGGGGACGGGGAGATACGGTTGGCGTTCGGCAATGGGGACAACCCACAGTCTCTTCGGCATCGAAATGTGACAGGCGAGATGCTTGGAGCAATGTATGCAGTCCGGACAGCGATGGCAAACGGATATATGGAAGTAGAAATCTGCTATGATTATGAGGGAATAGAAAAGTGGGTCACGGGGGCGTGGCGCAGCAAGACGGAATTGACACAGAAATATGCGCAGTCCATGCAGGAGTGGAGCAAAAGTATCCGCATTCTTTTTAAAAAGGTGGCGGCACACAGCAATATCAGGTATAATGAACTGGCAGACCAGACTGCCAAGAGGGGGCTGACGGAAGGAAACGGGGTGCCCCGGATTATGCGGTTGGAGGAGTTGGAGCGTTATGGAAGATAATGAAAATAACGATGACAGAATCCGTCTGAATAAATATCTCGCCCAGTGCGGCGTCTGTTCCCGCAGAGATGCGGACAAGCTGATTGCATCGGGAAGGGTGTTGGTGAACGGTTCCGCTGCCGAGATGGGACAGCTTATCGGGGCGAAGGACAGTGTGCAGGTCGGCAGGAAGGTGCTGCAGGGCAGAGAGAAGAAAGTAGTTTTAGCCTGCTACAAGCCCGTGGGTGTGACCTGTACGGAGAGGGATGCCCATGCCGATAAAAAGATTACGGATATGATTAAATATCCTGTCCGCGTGACCTATGCTGGACGGCTGGACAGGGATTCGGAAGGGCTGCTGCTACTGTCCAATGACGGCGATTTAATTGACGCCATGATGCGCGGCGCAAACGGTCATGAGAAGGAGTATGTGGTAAAGGTAAATAAAGAAATCACAGCCGGCTTTCTTTCAAAGATGTCTCAGGGGATTTTTTTGAAGGAATTGCAGGTTACCACCAGACCCTGTGAGGTCACTCAGATTGGAAAATATACTTTTCGGATTGTGCTGACCCAGGGCTTGAACCGGCAGATTCGGCGTATGTGCAAGGAGCTTGGCTTTCAGGTACAGAGCCTGAAACGAATCCGTGTGATGAATGTGGGGCTGGGTGACTTAAAGCCGGGGGAATACCGGGAGCTGACGGCGCAGGAGAGTGCGGAACTATATAGAAGGGCAGGATTTTTGAATGCAGAACCACAAGACGCAGGGAAATGAATTGGAGCGAATTAAATATCTGGTAGATACCTTGAACCGGGCAGCCAAGGCATATTATGCTGAGGACAGGGAAATCATGAGCAATTTTGAGTATGATGCGCTCTATGATGAGCTTGTGGCGCTGGAGGAACAGTCTGGGATTGTGCTTGCCAACAGCCCGACGGTGAATGTGGGCTATGAGGCGGTGGAGGAGCTCCCCAAGGAGAGACATGAGTCCCCCATGCTTTCCCTGGGCAAGACCAAGGAAAGAGAAGAATTGAAAAGCTGGCTTCAGGGGAATCCGGCGGTCTTGAGCTGGAAACTGGATGGACTGACGATTGTGCTGACCTATCGAGAGGGAAAACTTGTCAAAGCCGTCACCAGAGGAAACGGGGAAATCGGCGAGGTGATTACCAACAATGCCCGGACTTTTAAGAACCTTCCCTTACAGATTGCCTATCAGGGAGAATTGATTCTGCGCGGTGAGGCGGTCATCAGCTATTCTGATTTTGAGGAGATTAACCGGGAGATTGCGGATGAGGCGGATAAGTACAAGAATCCCCGCAATCTGTGCAGCGGCTCTGTCCGCCAGTTGAACAATGAGATTACCGCCAGACGAAATGTGCAGTTCTACGCATTCAGCCTTGTGAAAGCGGAGGGGGAAGATTTTCATAATTCCCGCATGGAGCAGTTCGCCTTCTTGCAAAGGCAGGGCTTTGACGTGGTGGAGCATTATCTGGTGGAGACAGACACGATTCTGGACAGGATTGCCTTTTTTGAGGAAAAAATAAAAAGTTATGATATTCCCTCGGACGGACTGGTGCTTATCTATGAGGATATTGCCTACGGGCGTTCTCTCGGAAGGACAGCCAAGTTCCCCAGAGATTCCATCGCTTTTAAATGGGCGGATGAGGTGAGGGAGACCACCCTTTTGGACGTGGAGTGGAGCGCCAGCCGCACGGGACTGATTAATCCGGTTGCCATCTTTGAGCCGGTGGAGCTGGAGGGCACCACGGTGAGCCGCGCCTCCGTTCATAACGTCAGTATTGTGCGGAGTTTAAGGCTGGGCATCGGAGATAAAATTACGGTGTTCAAGGCAAATATGATTATCCCGCAGATTGCGGAAAATCTGACACAGAGCGACAATCTGGAGCTGCCCAAGGTGTGCCCTGTGTGCGGACAGCCTACTCATATAAAGCAGATGAACGAGGTGCAGTCGTTGTACTGTCTCAATGAAAAATGTGCAGCCAAGCAGATTAAGGCGTTCACCCTGTTTGTGAGCCGGGATGCGCTGAACATTGACGGGCTTTCCGAGGCGACACTGGAAAAATTTATCGACAGGGGGTTCATACATGAGTTCGCGGATTTGTTTGCGCTGGAGCGTTACCGGGAGGAGATTACACAGATGGAAGGATTCGGTGAGAAATCCTTTCAAAATCTGCAGGACAGCGTGGAGACAGCGCGGAAGACGACACTGCCGCGCGTGATTTATGGACTGGGAATCGCAGGGATTGGTGTTGCCAATGCAAAGCTGATTTGCCGTTATTTTGATTATGATTTTGAGCGCATGAAACAGGCGGATGAGGAGACCTTGAGCAATATTGACGGCGTGGGAGAGGTGCTGGCTGGTGCCTATGTGGAGTATATGAGGGACGAGGACAATCTGCAGCGCATAGAGCGGTTGATGCAGGAGCTCACCATTGAGACGCCGAAGGTGGATGCAGAGAGCCAGACCATGAACGGCATGAGCTTTGTCATCACCGGCAGTCTAAATCACTATGAGAACCGCAACGAGCTTAAGGAAATCATTGAGCAGAAGGGCGGTAAGGTGACGGGCAGTGTCACCGGCAAAACCACCTGCCTGATTAACAATGACATTACCTCCAATTCCTCCAAGAATAAGAAGGCAAAGGAGCTGGGGGTGCCGATTTTGTCCGAGGAAGATTTTATGGAGCAGTATATGTAATTTATTCCTAATTGTATTCGTAATTGTATTTATGGTTATGCTTATGATTGTATGTGACCAGAGCAGTAATATTATCAAGGAAAGTATGAGGATCTGGAACTATGCCTATTAAGACACAAAGTGAATTACCGGCAAAGGAAATACTGGAAAATGAAAATATATTTGTCATGGATGAGACCCGCGCCATGCATCAGGACATCCGTCCGCTGCAGGTGCTGATACTGAACAATATGCCCATCAAGCAGGACACAGAGCTGCAGCTTTTGCGTGCGCTTTCCAACACGCCCCTGCAGGTGGACGTGACCTTTATGAATGTAAAGAGCCATGTGTCTCAGAATACATCCGCCAGCCACTTAAATAAGTTTTACACCACGCTGGATGAAATCAGGGAGCGGAAGTTTGACGGCATGATTATCACCGGAGCGCCGGTGGAGGATATCAGCTTTGAGGAAGTGGATTATTGGGAGGAAATCTGTGAGATTATGGACTGGGCGGAGGACCATGTGACCTCCACACTACATATCTGCTGGGCAGCGCAGGCAGGGTTTTATCATTATTACGGCATTGATAAGCGCCAACTGCCGGGCAAACTTTTCGGCATCTATGAGCATACCGTGTCCAACCGCAAGATTCCTTTGGTGAGAGGATTTGACGATGTCTTTCTGGCACCCCACAGCAGACACACAGAGACACCTGCGGAGGCTATCCATGCCTGTAAGGAGCTGACCGTGCTGGCGGAGTCCGAGAAGGCGGGAGTGTTTCTCGCCATCGCCGAGGGTGGGAAAAAGATTTTTGTAAACGGTCATCCCGAATATGACCGCTATACTCTGCGCAATGAATATCTCCGGGATTTGAATAAGGGACTGCCCATCCAGGTACCCTACAATTACTTTCCGGACAATAATCCGGAAGAACGCCCTCTGCTCCAGTGGAGGAGCCACAGCAATAATCTTTACAGCAACTGGCTCAATTACTATGTATACCAGGTGACGCCCTATGATTTGGAGGAGATTGATGAGAATTACCTGGGGATGTGGATATAAGTATTTGGTGACAAAGAAGATAGGATTATAGATATGGCAACGATGGCAATTATGATTGGTATTCAGGCGAGTGGTAAGAGTAGTTTTTGTAAAACCAATCTACAGGAATATACAAGAATAAATCTTGATGAACTGAATACAAGAAATAAAGAGCGAATTGCCATAATGTCAGCAATACAATCAGGTGAGAATCTTGTTATTGATAATACAAATCCGACAGTGGCAGATAGAGAGAAATATATTTCTATTGCAAAGAATCATGATTATGGGATTGTAGGCTATTTCATGCAATCGAAGCTCCAGGACTGCATTGGCAGGAATGAGCAAAGAGAAGGAAAAGCACGCATTCCGAAAAAGGCAATTGCTTTTACTTCTAATAAGCTTGAGATTCCAGATTATTCAGAGGGCTTTGATGAGTTGTACTTTGTGAGTATCTGCGATAATGGCTATAAAATTGATGAATGGAGGTCAGAGTGATGTTGTTTGATGATTTAGATAAGCAGATGCGGGTGTATGAGCAGTCACTCGATCAGATTATTCTTCCAGAAACGTATATGGTGGCAAGATTGGATGGACGTGGTTTTACAAGACTTACAAAGGAAGTATGTAAATTCGAAGCTCCATTTGATGTCAGATTTAGAGATTTGATGACACATACGGTAGAGGCGTTGATGGACTGCGGTTTCAGGGTTGTCTATGGGTTTACTGAAAGTGATGAGATTTCTTTGTTATTTGCGCCGGAGGAAAACACGTTTGGAAGAAAAGTAAGAAAATATAATTCAACATTAGCAGGTGAAGCGAGCGCTGCATTTTCTCTTGCACTTGGTCAAGTGGCAACATTCGATTGCAGAATTGTTCCATTACCTACAATGGAAAGGGTAAAGGATTATTTCTTGTGGAGGCAGGAGGATGCACACAGAAATTCTTTGAATTCCCACTGCTATTGGATGCTTCGCAAGGAAGGCAAGAGTGTTCGTGAAGCTACTGCGATGTTGGAAGGACAGTCTGTTGCCTATAAGAACGAACTACTTTTTTCAAGAGGTATTAATTTTGATAAGCTGCCTTCATGGCAAAAGAGAGGTATTGGTATTTGGAAAGAGCAATATGAGAAGGAAGGTTTTAATCCGGTTACTCAGGAAACTGAAAAAACAATCCGGAATAGAATTCGTGTTGAGTACGAATTACCTTTGGGACAAGAATATGCTGATTTAGTGGTTTCATTTATAAATGCGGGAGTGATTTTTTAATAATCAAATAGGAGAGTACTAAAAAAGGCGCCTTAATCGGTGCTTTTTTGTTTATCATTATTTGATTCCGCTTCCAATTCCTTCAATAAATAATTTCTAATATCCGTTATATGTTGGGGAAAATAATTGGGGTTTCTGAATTCCATAGACAGAATTTTTTTAAATTTCCTTCTTATTTCACGTATATCATCCTGCTTTTGCATAACTACATGTACATTGTTGGAAACAAATGGATGGTCTATATATTTTTCTGTAATAGGATAACAAGAACTTATTTTATACAAAGCATCTTTTGTTGTCTTGGCAATATGATAATA
>CAZUAP010000094.1:0-8051 GCA_964617975.1 uncultured Acetatifactor sp.
ACCAGTGACACGAGGATTTTCAGTCCTCTGCTCTACCAACTGAGCTATCTGGGCTTGTGGACGAAATCCCAAAACGCAACCGCATCACTTGCTGAACGCACTCATCTGCATCGTTTCGCGTCACAACATTGGTTATTTTACATGGTAAAAGCCAAAATGTCAAGGGGTTTTCTCACAATTTTTCATTTAAGGCGGCAATACTGCAGCAGGAGCTCCACCACACGGCTGTAGCTCACCATTCCGTCCTCCACTCCATTGGTTTTCAGGGAAGTTTCCAGAAAAGCATTGGTAGCCTCATCCACCGTCTCGCTGTCAATCAACGCCTCCTCGTCGATGCGCTCCCACTCCTCGTCCGTCACGAAAACATCATCCTGATATACAATATCAAACAGACGCAGGGGCTCCTCCGCCTCACACGCCCTTCGGTAAGCCTCCGGAGCCTGCTCCTGTGCATTTTGCATATCGCGCTCCAGATAACCCAGCACGCTCAGATATCCGCTGTACTGGAAGTAGATATCATCCGACTGTGTGCACGCCAGATAACCGATAAAATTTGCCTCATCCTCACGGATAAATCCCTTCAGATGTGCCAGTTCGTGGCACATGGATGCCGGCTGATTCATCACATAAGCCACCTGATTGTAATTTGCCTCCATGGAGAAAGGGAAATACCATCCCAGCATATATTGGCGGCACATGAAATCCGAGAAAAACATGGGCTTGGGCCGCGGATAATATCCACCCAACTGTGCATATTGCGCTCCCAGCTGTCTCATAACCTCCCGTGCCTTGTCTGCCATATCTATCTCATTTCCGGTTTCGGACACGCTGCCCGGATAGAGGATGCGGTCCTTCTCATCCCGCGCCACCTGCGCTGACAGTTGGTTACAGGCTGCTGCCACTTCATTGCGCACCCGCAGAAGTTCCTCGACGGAATATGATTCGGAATCCGCTGCCGAATCTATTTCGGAATTATTTCCAAAATATTTCTCCGCGAAGGAGGAGCCATGATAGAGCATAGAGCAATTCAGCGTCATAATCAGGCATACGAACAGCAAAATCCACGCGCAGAACTTGTAATACCTTCCAATCCATCTATGCCTGCTGCCGGACATATCCTCCGTCTTATCCTTATTATACTTGCTGTGGTACCAAAAATATATCGCCGGGCACAGCAACACCACTGCCGCAGCCGCCAACACCATTCCTGCAATCAGCATCCACTCTCCCACAGAAAAAGGAAAAAGCCCCGTAAATCTTCCGTAGGTACTCACCCACACAGGAAAAACATACGCAATATAGGCATCGCAAAAGGCGGTGCTGCTCCACGATAACACATTGAGCAGCACTGTCACAGCTGCGACACCTATATAAATCATCCGCACAGATACTTCCGGCATATTATTCAGCATTCGATTCCTGATTCTGTCCTTTATTGCGCCCTTCATTCTGTCCCACCTTAATTCTGGATTTTTTCCAGATATTGCTCTTATAGAGTATAAACAAGATTGCGGCAGAGATACCATTGCTGACGACGACAGAGTACCAGACGCTGCGCACGCCCATCTTCAGCACAGTCTCGCAGAACCATAGTGTCAGGAAACGGAACACCCATAATCTCGTGGCATCCACCGCCATGGTGACCTCCGTGTGACCTGTGCCCTGGAACAAACCTGTGGTAGAATTGTAGACTCCGTTGGTAAAGCACCAAAACGCCATGATGCTTAAGAAGTCAGCCGCCATCGACACCACCTCCGCATCGTCCGAAAAGATGCTCACTATGCTTGTGGAAATGACATCCCTTGACAGAATCATACCACCCACGAACAAAAATACAACGGAAATCTTCATGGAAAGCAGATAGCCTTCCCTCGCGCGCTCCTGCTGTTTTGCCCCCATATTCTGACCTACGATGGTGGCGACAGCGGAGCCGATGCCGTTGCTGGGCAGGGTAATCAATCCGTTTACCTTGTTGCCGATGCCGTAGGCAGCCATCGCCTGATTGCCATAGGCATACACATTCCTGCTCATGAGCAGAAATCCAAGCTGCATGGTGCTGCCGCCAATCGCCGTGGGCAGACCAATCTGTAAAATCAATTTTATCTTGTCCCATTCAAACCGCATATGCCGCACGTCCAGATGTACCTCGCTGCTGCGCCTGCTAAGGAGCACAAACGCCACAAAAGCAGGTACCATCTTGGCAAGGAGCGTGGCGGATGCCGCACCGGCAGTCCCCATCTGCAATCCCACCATGAACAGCGGATCCAGAACCATATTCAGAAGAATGCCGCCCAGATTCAGGAACATGGGGCGTACTGCGTCCCCCTGCGCCTGATGTACTGCGGAAAAAATATTTACCATGTAGAGAAAAGGCATATCCCAGACCACAATGCGCAGATACGTGCAGGCGTGACGATAGGTGTCCCCGTCCGCCCCCAGCCAGCTCACAATGCCTGAGGCTGAGAGAAAGACGACCGCAGCGCAGAGGAGGGCGAAACAGGTGGCACAGGCAAAAATCTGATTTGCCATGCTCTTAGCATTCTCCTTCTCCTCTGCCCCGATATATTGCGCAATCAGCACAGCACCTGCCACCGTGATGCCCGAGCCGAAATTGATGATGATATTCTGAACCGGGGTCACCAGATTGATGGCAGCCAGCTCATTGGTTCCTATCTTGCCCAGCCAGTAGGTATCTGTCAGATTGTACATGGTCTGAAGAAAACTGTTGATAACCACCGGTATCGCCAGGGAGAGGATTGCCTGAAACATATTTCCCTTCAAAATCAGCTCCCTGTTAAATTTTGGATTTGCCTTTCGTTCCGCTTTCATATTACATACAACTCCCATCCTGTTTGTACCGCTATTTTATAACAAAAAGGCAGTGGTTTCCGCTTAGAATTTGCCTAATCTCAGGAAAACCACTGTCTTTTTGTTCTTTATACTTTATTTATTCAAAAATTGCCTTGCCGTCTACCTCTGCATACTCCGCATATTCCTGCCAGATGTTGCAGAACCATGTCTTACCCTGATTCAAAATGATTTCATCGCCGTTCTCGTCATAGTAATGGTTTGCGTCGTAATCACTGCTGTGCTCCCATGTCGCCTTAATCATCTTGCCGTTGGTGAACACGTAGGCATCTCCTGTGCCGTGTACGCCGAATGCCAGATAGTCATGGTCATCACGCACCTCGCCGTGGCAGACCTTGAATATCACGTTGGTCACTGCCAGCTGCTCACCATTCATCTCGTCAACCTGCTCAGCGCCATACTGGCTGCGGTAATAGAGATGATCCTCCGCATTGTAGGTAAAGCATGCGTTGTTCTGTCCGTAACCGCCCTTGTTGCTCTGGGTGCCACCGGGATAAATCACCAGCGCATCGGGGTAATCCTCATACTCTGCTATGCAGTCATCCGCAAAGATGAATGCCTGAGGGTCTCTGCCTTCTGCTGCAAAACGTCCGGACTCCTCGTAAGTTTTGCCGTAACCCTTCGCTTCCACACCTGCGGTATAACCCTTTACATTGCTGTCCGGAGCATCCGCGCCATCGCTGGTGGTGGCGGAGTTAATCCACATATATGCCGTAAACTCTGTGGCATATCCGCTGCTCTTTCTGTCTTTTCTTCTTGCGAAAGCAGCCTCATAGGGACTGCTGATTCCTGTCACCGCCTGAGAGATATTGTCTACTCTGTCAGAGTTCAGCAGGTCGGACACATAGGGAATTGCCAGACCCCAGTGACAGTAAATGGCATCCAGTGCCATCGCCTCATATACAAAATAATCGCGGCTGCTTCGGATGGGTCCGATGTAGGTCAAATCATCGTAATCCTCAAACACAGCCATAAGACGGGTGATACGTCCTTCCACAGGTGCCTCGTAAATAATACTTGCCTGAGAAAGACCATACTGGGGCATTGCAGGCGGATTGTTGGGAATCATGATTGCCAGCGGTCTCCTCTGAACCACATCCTCATCCTTCCACTCGCCGGTGAGATAGCTCTGCATCTTGCCATCCACTACCGTTCTCTCGCTGATTGCCTTGAATTCTTTCGTTTCCTCTACGGAGCTTTCTTCTGCTGCGCTGGAATCTTCCTGCACAGAGGATTCCGGCTCAATACCCTGAATGCTGGAACTATCTGTGGTCTGTCCACAGGCTGTCAGGATACTTGCCGCAACCAAAATTGCTGCAATTAGTTTCTTTTTCATGAAATAATCCTTTCGTAAGTTGATTTTGACTTCTAAGACTCTATTCCCTATTTTATTCGCTGGCAGGGGATTTGTCAATCTATCTGCGTCTCCATGTCATGGGCGCAAACAGCACGACAATCGGCAGAAGTTCCAGTCTGCCCGCCAGCATATCAAATATCAGAACGTACTTGGACAGCCCCGAAAACAGCCCAAAATTGGACGCCGGACCCACCAGAGCCAACCCGGGGCCAATGTTGTTGATGGTGGCAGCCACCGCCGTAAAGTTGGTGGTGAAGTCAAAGCCGTTCAGGCTGATAAGCAGCATGGAACCCACATAAATAAACGCATAGCTCACCATGAAGATGTGAATGGAGCGCCTTGTCTCCAGCTCCACCGTCCGCCCATCCATCTTGACCGTGCGCACTCCGTGGGGATGATTGATTAAAAATACTTCCCGAAAGACACTTTTTACCATAATCACAATGCGGGACACCTTGATGCCGCCTCCGGTACTGCCCGCGCAGGCGCCGAGGAACATCAACATCACCAGAATTGTGGTGGAAAACTGGGGCCACTCATTAAAGTCCGCCGTAGAATAGCCCGTGGTGGTGATGATGGATGCCACCTGAAAGAAAGCATGGCGCAATGCCTCCAAAGGATTCGGAAAAATCTTGCGAATATTCCATGCAATCAAAAGTCCGCTGGCCGCAATCACCCCCAGATAAGTCTTTAACTCCTCCGAGCGCAGAGCCGCCTTGGGTTTTCTGCGCAGCAGCAGATAATAGATATTAAAGTTGATGCCGAACAGTATCATAAATATCGTGATAATCACCTGCAGATGCGGTGCATAGCTGCCCACACTGTCATTTAAGATACCGAATCCTCCGGTTCCTGCCGTACCAAAAGATAGGGTTACCGCATCAAAAAATGACATCCCTGTCACAGCCAACAGAATGACCTCCACCACGGTCATCACGGTATAGACGCCATAGAGAATGATTGCTGTGGTCTTTACACGTGGAACCAGCTTTTCCACAGAAGGACCCGGGCTTTCCGCCTTCATGAGGAACATGGTCTGACCGCCTCTCATGGGAAAAACTGCCAGCACAAACACCAGCACCCCCATGCCACCAATCCAATGGGTAAAACTGCGCCAGAACAGTGCTGCATGGGAGAGCGCCTCCACATTGAAGAGGATGCTCGCCCCGGTGGTGGTAAAACCGGAGACTGTCTCAAACAGTGCGTCCGTGTAACTCGCTATCTCCCCGCTAATCCAGAAGGGCAGCGCCCCAAAAAGGCTCAGGGCAATCCAGCTCAGCGACACACAGACATATCCCTCCACTGCATAAAATGTATAACTCTTGGGCTTTCGGATGGTGAGAACCGTCCCCATCGCCAAGCACAAAAGCATCACAAAGAAATAGGAAAACGCGCTCCCTTCCCCATAAATCATCCCCACCATCATCGGCAGGCACAAAAACAAACTTTCAAATTTTAAAACTGTTCCCAGCACATAACGAATAACTGAATAATTCATGACATCCTCATCCTCAGTTCCTTAAAATATCCTGAGCATCCTGCAGCCCCAGACGGGTAGTGACTACGATGATGGAGTCTCCGGGCAGAATGCACGTTTGTCCATCGGGAATAATCATCTGCTTGTTGCGGGTGATGGAGCAAATCAAAAGCCCCGTTTTTAACTGCATATTCTGCAGCGGAATCCCTGTGATGCGGGAATTTTCGGAAATGCTGAACTCCAACGCCTCAACCCTGTCCTCATACAACCGATATAATGTCTGGATATTGCTTCCGATGGAATTTCCCGTGGCGCGCACATACTGTAAAATCTTTTGCGAAGTCAAAAGTTGTGGATAAACCACACTGTCCAAATCCAGATTATGTATCACCTCGTTCAGCTGCAGGCGGTTAATTTTTGTCACCACCTTGCTGCTCACCTTCTTTTTCGCCAGCAGAGACAACAAAATATTTTCTTCGTCCATATTGGTCAATGCCACCAGCGAATCCATCTTGTCGATGCGCTCCTCCTGCAGCAGCGATTCCTCACTGCCGTCCCCGCAGACAACCACCGCCCCGGGCAGGATTTCTGCCAGTTCGCGGCAGCGCTTGGCATCCCGCTCAATGATTTTCACGTCGATTCCCAGATTCAGCAGAATCCGGGCGAGATATACGGATATCTTGCCGCCGCCCACAAGCATGGTATTTTTCACGCCGTTGGTCTTGAGATTAATCCTGCGGAAAAATTCTACTGCATTTCGGCGAGAAGTGACGATGGAAATGATATCCCCCGACTGCAGGACGAAATTACCATCGGGAATGTGTATTTCATTGTCCCGGTCCACCACACAAATCAGGAAGTCGCAGTTCAGCTTGTAGGAAACCTCCTTCACCGACATATTGTGCAGCTTGGAGTCCGCCGGAATCCGGAAACGCAGCATCTCCGTCCGCCCTCTGGAAAAGGTATCAATTCCGATGGCGCTGGGAAAGCACAAAAGATTGGCAATTTCCACTGCCGCAGTCTGTTCGGGATTGATAATCATGGACAAGCCCAGCTCCTTTTGCAGAAACTCCTGTTCCGTATTGTACATGGGATTGCGGACTCTCGCTATGGTGTGACATTTGGATGCCTTCCGCGCAATTACACAGCACAGCAGATTCAGCTCATCGGACTTCGTCACCGCGATGAGCAAATCCGCTCTCTCAATTCCCGCCTCCGCCAAAACGCTGTAGCTGGCACCGTTGCCCACAATGCCCATCACATCACATTCCGCCGCAAGCTGATGCACCTCATCCACGTCCGTGTCCACAATACAGATATTGTTATCCTCTGTACTCAGTCTCTGGGTCAGGGCTGTGCCCACCTTGCCGCAGCCCACAATAATAATCTGCATAACTTCCTCCTGTGGTCAAGCGACCATTTCCTATCAAAAATAAAACTATTTTCTTGAAAACTATGCCTTATTGTACCACAGCTATCACAATTTTCCAATATCTACGTCACAATATCTACATCACAATTCATCCTCCCAGCGTGACGTCCTGACAGGCATACCATTCCAGCGCGTCCACCAAATCATCATCCCGATAGTCCGGCCAATAATTGTCCACCACATAAAAATCCGAGTAGACGCACTGCAGGGGCAAGAAACCGGACAGCCTTCTCATGCCGCCCCATCGAATCACCAAATCTATCCGTGAAATATCCGAGGAATAGGGCGTACCATCTGTCCGCATACGCGACAAATCCCACTGCCAGCCATAATTTACCAGAAAATTCACACGTATCCCGCCGCCGTTTACGGAAGTCCGGGTAGTATAGGGCAGCAGCTCCTTGGGAAAGCACTTGGACTCCCGGTTGCCAATCACCAGCAAATCGGCGCCCTCCTTCGTCAACAGTTTCACCGCCTCCACACACGCCATTTGAAACGCCTGAAACTGTTCCGCAGGACGCTTGCAGTTGTCCACGGTAAAACCATAATAGGTGACCTCGTCAATCCCCATCTCCTTCGCCAGATGAATCAGCTTTAACCCCGGCTCCAGACCGTGCTTATAGCCGTCCTGCTTCTCCATCCCATGTTCCACTGCCCAGCGCCGATTGCCGTCCGGAATAATTCCGATATGTCTCGGACGATTCTTCTTTTGTCCTAAGCTGCCCTTTTTGGGTCCTGAGCTGTTCTCCACCTTATGCACCTTGCTTTCCGGAAATATTTTCCTGTTTTTTCTGTGATAATATTGCCCGGAAAGCCGGAATTTAGTCATGTCACATCTTTTCTATAAAAAAAGAGGGTTCAGTTTTCGATTCCATCCGTCTCAATGATAAAGCAGACGCTGCCGGTCTGCCCTTCCC
>CAZUAP010000095.1:0-7978 GCA_964617975.1 uncultured Acetatifactor sp.
TGCGCAAATCCAGATAAAAGTCATAGTCCTCTTTCTTCAGTCCCAGTTCCTCCATGCGCGCCTCCAGCACTTCCAGCTTGTCCTCACGCTGGCTGCCGCCGATAATCTCTCCGATGCCGGGCACCAGACAGTCCATGGCAGCAACGGTCTTGCCGTCCTCGTTCAGTTTCATATAAAAAGCCTTGATTTCCTTGGGATAATCCGTTACAAACACAGGACGTTTGAACTCCACCTCCGTCAGATATCTCTCATGCTCCGTCTGCAGGTCGCAGCCCCAGAACACCTTGTAGTCAAACTGGTCATTGTGTTTCTCCAAAATCTTGATTGCCTCTGTGTAGGTCACGTGTCCGAAATCGGAATCAACCACATGATTCAGTCTCTCAATCAGCCCCTTATCCACAAACTGATTGAAGAACTCCATCTCCTCGGGGGCATTCTCCAGCACGTAGCGGATGACATATTTCAACATACTCTCCGCCAGAATCATATCGTCTGTCAAATCTGCAAAAGCCATCTCCGGCTCAATCATCCAGAACTCTGCCGCATGACGGGTTGTATTGGAATTCTCTGCGCGGAAGGTAGGTCCGAAGGTATACACATTCTTAAACGCAAACGCATAGGTCTCCACATTCAACTGACCGCTGACCGTAAGGTTGGTCGGCTTGCCGAAAAAGTCCTGCGTATAGTCGACACTTCCGTCCTCCTTGCGGGGAATATTGTTCAAATCCATGGTGGTCACCTGAAACATCTCTCCAGCTCCCTCGCAGTCGCTCCCGGTAATCAAAGGCGTATGCACATATACAAATCCGCGCTCCATAAAGAAGGTATGGATAGCGTAGGCAATCAGAGAGCGCACGCGGAACACCGCCTGAAAGGTATTGGTTCTAGGGCGCAGATGAGAGATTGTGCGCAGGTATTCAAAGGAATGGCGTTTTTTCTGGAGCGGATAGTCCGCCGTGGACGGTCCCTCCACTGCCACCTCCAACGCCTGCATCTCAAAGGGCTGTTTCGCCTGAGGAGTCTCGACAATCGTACCCCTCACAATCACAGCGGCACCCACATTCATCTTGCACAGGGTTTCAAAATTGTCCAAACCCTCCCCATAGACTACCTGCAGAGGTTCAAAGAAAGTTCCGTCATTAATCACCAGAAAACCGAAATTCTTGGAGTCACGGTTACTTCTGACCCAGCCGCCGACCGTCACTTCCTTCCCGATATACTGTTCCTTTTGCCGATATAAATCTCTGATGTCTGTCAGATTCACAATATCCCTCTTTTCTGCGCCTCAAGACGCCTTTTTGTTCTTTTGATTATTCAGCGGCATTGACTACCGCATTGTCAGCCAAAAATGCTACCACATCCTCATAGAGAAAGCTCTCTCTGTAATCATCCTTCGTCACACCGCTGCTGTAAAGGTCATCCACAGTGCATCCGCGGGACTCTGCATAAGCCTCAATTCGCGCATCCAGTGCCTCATCCGAAATATTCAGTCCCTCATAATCGGCGATTGCCTGGATTACCAGAAGTCTCTTGGTATATTCTTCTGCGTAGTTGTCCAGGGTGCTCTCGTAGTCCTGGCCATACATCTCCACATAGGATTGACCGTCCATATCGTAGCTGGATGCCAGCTCGTCCAGCCATGTGGCATATGCCTCTCTGTTCTCAGCCAACTGGTCCTCCGGAAGCTCACCGAACTCTGCCTCCTCCAGCACCTTCTCCAGAGCAGCACTCTGCACATTTGACGTATAGGTGCTCTGCGCCTGAGTGGTCAGATAATCCTTCACATATGCCCTGAGCTCGTCCACCGTGCTCACATCCTCCAGACCGATTTCGTCCACATGAGCGTCCTCCATCTCAGCGATAAAGTTGACAGTGACGGTAAATACCACATCCTGTCCTGCAAGGTCGGTGTTGCTGTAGCTTTCCGGGAAAGTCAGATTCAAATCCACCGTCTCTCCGGGCATTACGCCAATCAACCCATCCTCAAATCCGTCGATAAACTGACCGGAACCGATAAGCAGTGTCGCTCCCTGCGCAGTACCGCCGTCAAAAGCAACGCCGTCCTTTTTGCCCTCATAATCAATATTGGTCATGTCCAAACGCTCCACCGCGCGGTTCGTAATCCCTTCCTCCGCCGTCACATAAGAAAAATACAAAGACTTGGTCTGAATTTCGATATCGTCGTCATCATATTCCTCCATAGGGTCCACAGTAAGCTCTATGCCCTGATACTTGCCCAGCGTCACATATTCTGATGCCTGAGACTCCTCTGCCGTGGTGTTGTCTGTGTCATTTGCGTCCTTTGCGCCGCAGCCGCCCAGAAGCGCTGCGCAGATTGTCAGTGCAAGAGCACCACTCATCCATCTTTTTTTCATCATTTTTTCCTTCCTTTTGCAAAATTATCATCAAGTCCACATTATACAGTTATACCACAAAAGCAGCCCGTTTAAAAGCCTTTTCTCTATTTTAGAGCATCTTTACAGGAGGGGAGACAGCAGACGGCACACCTGCTCCTTCAGCCGCAGGCGCAGATTACGCCCCGCGTACATATCCCGGGTAATCCGGGTGCAGTCCTTCAAATCCTCGCGGAACAGTTTCTCCATCTCATATGCCTTCTCATGGCTATAGACGACAGCATTGACCTCGAAGTTCAATGCAAAACTGCGGATATCCATATTTGCCGTGCCATAGCAGAACACATCGCAATCCACAATCATGCCCTTGCTGTGCAAAAAGCCGTTGTCATAAGTATAACATTTGGCGCCCGCCATCACCAGCTCCCCCACATAAGAGTAGGTAGCCCAGTAGACGAAGGGATGGTCCGGCTTACAGGGAATCATGATATTGACGTCTATGCCGGAACGTATGGCAATTTTCAATGCGTTGAATATGGATTCATCCGGAATAAAATATGGTGTCTGAATATATATACTTTTCTCCGCCTTGGAAATCAGGCGCAGGTAATTGTCCCGAATCTGCTCTGTGGTATTGTCCGGTCCGCTGCTGATAATCTGCATTGCACAGCCGTCCCTCGTCCCTTGCTCAAACCCCTCGGAAAGCACCTTGTCATGAAAAATATTCTCCCGCGCCGCATAATTCCAGTCCATCACAAACCTGAGCCCCAGCCCGATAATCCCGGTCCCTCGTATGCGCAGATGGGTGTCTCTCCAATGTCCGAATTTATCATCCAGTCCGATGTATTCCTTTCCTATGTTGAATCCCCCCACATAGGCTACGCGGTTGTCAATCACCACAATCTTCCGATGGTTGCGGTAATTGATTCGCGGCTGGAATCTCCGGAGGATTGCCGGGAAAAATTCTGCCGTCTGAATCCCCATTTCATTCAGCTTGCGCCAATAGCTGTGCCTCACTCTCCGGCAGCCCATGCCGTCAAAGAGGACACGCACCTCCACTCCCTCCGCTGCCTTCTGCGCCAGCGCCTCCACAATTCTGTGAAACAATACGTCGTTGCGGATAATATAATATTGGATATGGATAAAATGTTTGGCATTCTTTATATCTTCGATGAGGGCGTCGAATTTCTCATTGCCGTCCACAAAAATATCAATATCGTTGTCATCGGTCAGCACTGCCCCGGAGGTCTCCAGATTATACATAATCAAATCCGTATATTTGCTGATGTCCTCATCGTGGAGTTCCATCTCCTTCGTCTTTATCTGATGCTCCTGCTGCCGGATTGCCTCACTGAGCTGGTCCTCAACCTCCTTCAGATGGAACATTTTTCTCTTGTGCATATTCTGCCCCAAAAAGAGATAAAACAGAAATCCCAGCACCGGGATAAAAAACAACAGCAACAGCCATGCCCAGACACTCTTGGGGTCCCTGCGCTCAAAAAATACGATGATAACCGCGAATATCATATTCCATATCAATAAATGCTGAAACAAAAACACAAGAATCTCTCTTGCAATCACTAAAAAATCACTCATTTGGGTCAAATCCTTCCAGTCCTGCCGCGTGCATATCCGCGCCTTTTTTGTAGTATACCATGCTCTGCACTTTTTTCAAATGTTTAGTTGCGAATCCCGCGGATTGTGTGTTATAGTAAGCTGAATACATCAAGTTAGGAGGTTCCAAGGGAAATGAAAACAGGAACAATTATATTTCTGGTAATATTGGCAGTCATCGCTGTCACTTTAGTCGTTTTATACTTTCTCGGCAAGAAGGCACAAAAAAAGCAGGCGGAACAACAGGAAATGATGGAGGCCAACAAGCAGACCGTCTCCATGCTGATTATCGACAAAAAGCGCATGAAACTGAAAGATGCCGGTCTTCCGCAGGTCGTTCTGGATGAGGCTCCCAAGCTGATGCGGAACACCAAGCTCCCCATCGTCAAAGCGAAGGTCGGTCCCCAGATTCTCTCCTTGATCAGCGATGAAAAAATCTTTGATTCCATCCCCGTGAAGAAGGAAGTAAAAGCCGTGGTCAGCGGAATTTACATTCTGGATGTAAAAGGACTTCACGGCAAGACGACACAGGCTCCCGAGAACAAGAAAAAGAAGGGTTTCTTCAAACGCCTGTCCGATACGATTCAGGAAAAGGGCGGTGCAAAGCCGTTAAAATAACCCCTGCGCATCACCACACAAAAGCACCGGCAACGGATTATCCTTCGTTGTCAGTGCTTTTTGATTGGTCTGCACGCTCAATTCTCAGACAATATTCCCCCAACGGTGCGCCGCTTTCTTCCAGAACATACATCACCGCCACGCCGGGCCATTCCTCCCTGTCCTCTTTGCTCTCCGCCACCTGCACCGATGTGGTGACCACATCCAGCGCCAATGTGCCGTAGAGTGTGCCGTAATCTGTCCGGTAGGATTTATCCTCCTCAAAGACCAGATGGCTCCCCATAACTCCCTGTCTGTGAATCTCCAGACAGCCGGACTTGAGTTTCACACGGGTCTGCAAGGGCTGTGGATAGCCCTCAGGCTGCTCCTGATAAAACAGATAGTGGCTGTCTCCCCTGCGGAAATATTCCGCCTGCACCTCCTGCCTGGTGACCACCGGCTCCGCCGCCCTCTGTCCTGTATTGTCTGATATCCCGGCTGCCGTCCGGGGGGGATGATGAATCCCTGTGATGGTCAGTTGTATTTGTTTCCCCACCGCACTAATACTCCTCTATATTTATGGTCTTTGCCGAAAGGATACCGTACTTGATGATGGAATTGGCAAACCTCTTGAACTTCTCAGCACTGTCGCTGACATAAAACTGGTACTGGTTGGTGCCGAGCACAGGTTTCTCCTGATTCAGTATTCCCCGCTGTTCCAGCATCTCCTTCAACTCTCTCGCCGTCTCATAGGCGGGATTGACCAGTGTCACCTTATCGCCCATGATTCTGCCCACTGTGGAGCGAATCAAGGGATAATGCGTACAGCCCAGTATCAGGGTGTCTATGTCAATATCAATCAACTCCGTCAGATACCGCTTGGCAATCTCATCCGTCACCGGGTCCTGCCAGAGACCTTCCTCCACCAGCGGTACAAAGAGCGGGCACGCCTTTCCGTAGATTGTCACATCCTTGTTCAGTTCCTTTATGTATTTGGTATAAATCTGGCTGCCGATGGTGGCATCCGTGGCAATCACGCCAATGCGTCCGTTTTGGGTGACTTCCGCCGCCGTCTTTGCACCCGGTTTCACCACACCGATGATGGGAATGTCCGTCTCCCTCTCCAGCTCATCCAGAGCATACGCGCTGGCTGTGTTGCAGGCAACCACGATGGTTTTGACCTGAAACGTCTGTAGGAAGCGCACAATCTGCTTGGAGTAGCGGGTCACCGTCTCCTGGGACTTGCTGCCGTAGGGCACTCTCGCCGTGTCCCCGAAATAGATAATCTTCTCGTTGGGAATCTGGCGCATAATCTCTCTGGCGACAGTCAATCCGCCCACGCCGGAGTCAAAGACTCCGATTGGCGCATCTGCCTGCAATCTGCTATTGATTTCCTGACTCATGAATTCCTCTCCTTTGCTCCAGCAAAGTATTCCAGTCTTTAAACAGCCTGCTCCTGAATCTGATATGTTCCGTATCCGAACTCAGAATCTGCCAATAGAGCTCACTGCTGTCAAGCTCTGATTCTACCACGTTCTCACCGCACTGTACAGAGTCATCCTCATATACAATCTCATAAGTGTCCTGCAGCAGCGTGAATCGCGGATAGATTGCTCCCCACCAGCCGAGTGCGGCACAGGCTGTGAGCAACGCTGCGGCTGTCCGATATAATATGCGGCATATGAAGTATTTGTGATTTTTCATGGCATACACTCCTTTAAGGAGATGATTGCCGGTTTCCGAACACTTTATACACGCGCCGGGCGCAAACCGCTCCGGAATTATTGTCCTGCTCTGTCCAGACGAATCTGGCGTATGATGGCTTTTTTCTGGTTGTCAATGTGAAGTTTGGCTGCCTCGGAAGCTGTCTCCTTATCCTTATTCACAATGCTTTCATAGATAATTCTATGCTCCTCCACCAGTCTCTCATGCTGACTGAAATCCTTAATATATTCAAATCGATAGCGGTACATCTGCTCCGACAGATTGTTCACCAGCTGCACCAGCCGCTTATTCCCGGTAGCCTGCACGATAATATCGTGAAGCTCCACATCTGCCTGGGCAATCTTCTTGACATCCTTGGTCTGGGTCGCCCGACGGAAATTCTCACACGCCTGATTGAGCTGCTCCGTCTCCTCCTCCGTGATACGGTCGCAGGCAAGCTCTGCACAGAGCGCATCCATAGCCCGTCGCACTTCCAGCACATCGCTCATGCTCTTTTCCGTAATCTGGGCAACCTCCGCTCCTCTGCGGGGAATCATGGTCACCAGTCCCTCCAGCTCCAGCTTGTGAATTGCCTCCCTGATGGGGGTTCGGCTCACACCTAATTTGTTGGCAAGATGTATCTCCATCAGGCGTTCTCCGGGCTTTAATTCTCCCGTGAGAATCGCCTGCCTGAGTGTGTTGAATACCACGTCTCTGAGGGGCAGAAATTCATCCATATTCACCTGCCAATTATCCTGCATACTTTCTCCTCCCATTTCGCTCTACACAAACCTTGTGACAAATATCTGTCTGACATCCGGCATAGCTTTCAAACTCTCCGCTGCCGCCTCCGCCGCCGTATGATCAGCAAAAATTCCGAATACCGTGGGACCGCTGCCGCTCATGCGGCTCCCCAGCGCACCCTTTTCCTGCAAAATCTCCCTGACCGCCGTCACCTCGGGATGTATCTGCACTGTCACATCCTCCAGCACATTGCCGAGGCGTTTCGCCACTTCCCCGAGATTTCCTGTCTCTATGGCTGCGATTATGCCGTCAATATCGGGATGCGCGTAGTCTTTCATGGCATCCAGCTTTGCATATATTTCTTTGGTGGACACATTATAGTCCGGCTTGGCGACCACAAGAAAGCACTCCGGAGCCGCAGGCAGTCTGGTCAGTCTCTCGCCAATCCCCTCCGCCAGAGCCGTGCCGCCCATGATACAGTAGGGTACATCCGCACCGATGCGCACCCCAAGCTCCATCAGTTTCTCCTCCGGCACATCCAGCTCGTACAGCTCGTTCAAGCCTCTCATGGCAGCCGCCGCGTCCGTACTGCCGCCCGCCATGCCGGCAGCTATGGGAATGTTCTTCTGAAGATAAATCTTCACACCCCCTGCAATGTCAAATTCCTCCTGCATCAGTTTCGCAGCCTTATAAATCAGATTGTTCTCATCTGTGGGCAGCTCCCCGGAATCGGTGGTGATTACAATGCCGCTCTCCGCCTTCTCAAAGGTCAGTTCGTCCCAGATGTCCACGGTCTGCATAACCATCCGCACTTCATGATAGCCGTTGGGCAGCGTACCCAACACATCCAGACCCAGATTTATTTTAGCATATGCTTTTCTATGACAGGTATTCATATAAAGTTCTCCCAAATTACGCACTGTATTTTGTATACATGGATTGTACTTAATTATATACAATTTGTA
>CAZUAP010000096.1:0-7969 GCA_964617975.1 uncultured Acetatifactor sp.
CGTTCAGCGAACCTGCGCCGTAGGCGCAGGATTGCGAGTGAATACGGTGGGTAGTAAAGAGTAAGGTATGAGTCGTTGCCGTTAGCGGCAGCAGAATGGAGGAAAGCATGAAAAGAATTGGTATGTTGACCAGCGGTGGGGATTGTCAGGCGTTGAACGCGGCGATGAGAGGCGTGGTGAAGACACTCGCTAACAGTAAGGAGAAAGTGGAAATTTATGGATTCCTGGACGGCTACAAGGGTCTGATTTATGGCAGATTTCAAATGCTGACAGGCAAGGATTTCTCCGGTATCCTTACCAAGGGCGGCACCATTCTGGGTACCTCCCGCACTCCTTTTAAGACCATTCAGGATCCGGATGAAAACGGCTTGAACAAGGTGGAGGCGATGAAACAGAATTATCATAAGCTCCAGTTGGACTGTCTGGTGATTCTGGGCGGCAACGGCACGCACAAGACGGCAAACCTTCTGCGGGAGGAGGGGCTGAATGTGGTGACGCTCCCCAAGACCATAGACAATGACCTTTGGGGTACGGATATGACCTTTGGATTCCAGAGCGCAGTGAATATCGCTACGGAGGCCATCGATTGCATCCATACCACGGCGGCATCCCATGGGCGTGTGTTTATCGTGGAGATTATGGGTCATAAGGTGGGATGGCTGACTCTGAATGCAGGTATGGCAGGTGGCGCGGATATCATTCTGGTGCCCGAGATTCCCTACGATATTGACAAGGTGATTGAGAAGATAGAGGAGCGGGAAAAAAACGGCAGCCGTTTCACCATCATTGCGGTGGCAGAAGGTGCTATTTCCAAGCAGGACATGAAACTTTCCAAGAAGGAATTAAAAAAGAAACTGGAAAATTACCCTTATCCTTCCGTGTCCTATGAGGTGGCGGCGCAGATTCAGGAAAAGACCGGCAGAGAGGTTCGCGTGACGGTTCCCGGACATACTCAGCGCGGCGGAAGTCCCTGTCCTTATGACCGCGTGTTTGCAAGCCGTCTGGGAGCAGAGGCGGGCAAGCTGATTCTGGAGGGGCAGTATGGTTTCATGGTAGGATATAAGAACCGTGAGATTGTCCGTGTTCCTTTGGAGGAAGTGGCGGGCAAGCTGAAATATCTGTCTCCGGATGCCTCCATTGTGCAGGAGGCAAAACTCCTGGGCATCTGTTTCGGTGATTAACGGAGATAGGAAAGGGATACATTTCTATGTCATATACAGCGCTCTATCGTAAGTTCCGGCCGGACACGTTTGCGGATGTAAAGGGGCAGGAGCACATTGTAACTACATTGCAGAATCAGCTCAAGGCGAACCGCATCGGTCACGCATATTTGTTTACCGGAACCCGGGGTACGGGAAAGACTACGGTTGCAAAGATTTTTGCCAAGACGGTCAACTGTGAAAATCCCACGGAGAACGGCCCCTGCGGGGAATGTCGTATCTGTCGTGCTATTGCAGCCGGAGCCAGCATGAATGTCATTGAGATTGATGCTGCCTCCAACAATGGCGTGGACAACATCCGTGAGATTGTGGAGGAGGTGTCCTATTCTCCGGCGGAGGGCAAATACAAGGTTTATATTATCGACGAGGTGCATATGCTTTCTATTGGGGCATTCAATGCACTGTTAAAAACTCTGGAGGAACCGCCCTCCTATGTAATTTTTATTCTGGCTACCACGGAAGTCCACAAACTTCCCATCACCATATTGTCCCGGTGCCAGAGGTATGATTTCAAAAGAATCTCCATTGACACAATCACCGCGCGTATGCAGGAGCTGGTTGACACGGAGGGGGTTCAGGTGGAGGAGAAGGCGCTCCGCTATATTGCCAAGACGGCAGATGGTTCCATGCGTGACGCTTTGAGCCTCTTGGATCAGTGCATTGCATTCCATCTGGGCAGGGAACTGACTTATGACAAGGTACTGGATGTGTTGGGAGCGGTGGACACTGAGGTGTTCAGCAGACTGCTGCGTTTCGTGCTGGACAGGGATGTGCTGGGGTGTATAACGCTGCTGGAGGAAATTGTGATGCAGGGACGTGAGCTGACCCAGTTTGTCACGGATTTTACCTGGTATCTGCGGAATCTGATGCTGGTGCAGGCATCGGACAATCTTGAGGAGGTCATTGATATGTCCACGGACAATCTGGCACGTCTCAAGGAGGAGGCGCAGATGATAGAGCCGGACAGGATTGTCCGATATATCCGTATTTTCTCAGAATTGTCCGGGCAGATTCGCTATGCGGCGCAAAAGCGTATTCTGGTGGAAATTGCCTTGATTAAGCTGTGCAAGCCGGATATGGAGACCTCTCAGGATGCGTTGATAGACCGGATTCGGCAGGTGGAAGACAAGGTGGAGAACGGAGTTGTGATGGTTCAGGGGGCTGCCACCGGCGGGGCGGATGGGATGAGTGTCGCCGCAGTTGCCCCGAAACAGCGTCCGCAGCTTCCGAAGGCGATACCGGATGACATCAAGGCGATTGTGGCACAGTGGCCCTCGATTGTGGGCAACGCGGAAAATCCCATGCGGACGTATCTGAAATCAGCGCGGCTGAGCCTTGGAGGAGATAACTGCCTGCAGGTGGTTTTGGATGATGGACCGGCATCGGATTATTTTATCGGGCATCCCGAAAACAAAGAGCAGTTGGAGATGATTCTGGCTGATTTTGCGGGCAAGGAAGTGGAGGTCAGCGTTCAGACGGTAAATAATGACAGGGATTTTGAAGACCATTATGTGGACTTGTCTCAGGTCATTCATATGGAAATAGAGGAAGAAGATTAAGCTAAGAATTCAAATCAAGAATTCAAATCAAAAAATTTAGTCAAAAGGATGGAGGAATATATTAAATGGCAAAGCGTGGAGGATTTCCCGGTGGGGCAATGCCCGGCAACATGAATAATCTGATGAAGCAGGCGCAGAGGATGCAGCGTCAGATGGAGGAGGGCCAGAAGGAGCTGGAGACCAAGGAGTTTACAGCCACCGCAGGAGGCGGAGCTGTGGAGGTGACAGTCAGCGGCAAGAAAGAGATTGTGAGCATCAAGCTCGCTGAGGAGATCGTGGACCCGGAGGATATCGAGACGCTGCAGGATGCCATAGTGGCAGCGGCGAATGAGGCGCTGCGCAAAGCGGATGAGGAGAGTGCCGCACTGATGGGCAAGATGACCGGAGGTCTGGGAGGATTTTCCTTCTGATGGACTTGTACAGCGGACATATCAACAAATTGATAGAGGAGCTGGCTGCGTTGCCTGGAATCGGCAGCAAGTCAGCACAGAGACTGGCGTTTCACTTGATTAATATGCCCCAGGAGAAGGTGAACCGGCTGGCAAATGTCATGATGGAAGCCAAGGCAAATGTGCGCTATTGTAAAGAGTGCTACACACTGACGGACAGGGAGCTCTGCCCGGTGTGTGCCAATGAGAAACGCAATCACGGAATGATTATGGTGGTGGAGAATACCAGAGATTTGGCGGCGTATGAAAAGACCGGAAAGTACGAGGGAGTATATCATGTGCTGCACGGTGCCATCTCTCCCATGCTGGGCATCGGGCCGGGGGATATTAAGCTCAAGGAGTTGATGGAACGGCTGCAGGGGGAAGTGGAGGAGGTTATCATCGCCACGAACTCCAGTCTGGAGGGAGAGACCACTGCCATGTATATCAGCAAGCTCATCAAGCCTACGGGTATCCGCGTTACCAGGATTGCCAGCGGAGTGCCTGTTGGAGGGGATTTGGAATACATAGACGAAGTGACCTTGTTGAGAGCGTTGGAGGGAAGGACAGAACTTTAATAAACAGGAGAGGGGCGGAGAATATGGCGGTTACGGTAGAATCAAAAATCTTCGGAAAAACCCCGGAAGGGGAGGAAATTGTCCGTTACACTTTGCGGAATGCCAATGGAATGGAGGCGTCGGTAATCAATCTGGGAGCTGCGCTGGTGTCCTTGAAGGTGCCGGACGGTTCGGGATGTGTGGAGGATGTGGTTCTTGGTTTTGACAGCGGGGAAAAGTATTGTGCAAACTCAAGCTGTTTTGGCGTGGTTGTGGGTCCTCATGCAAACCGTATCGGCGGTGCGAAGTTTACTCTGGACGGTGTTGACTACCGGCTGGATGTCAACGACAATGAGAACAATCTGCACAGTCATTTCAAAAAAGGTTTCCAGTCCAGAATCTGGAACGCCCGGACATCGGATGGCGCGGTGACTTTCATTATCCGGGATGAGGACGGCAGTATGGGATTCCCCGGCAATAAAGAATTGCAGGTCACCTATACGCTGGATGAGGAAAATGGTCTGACCCTGCACTATCACGGCAGCAGCGACAAAAGGACGATTCTGAATCCCACCAACCACAGTTACTTTAATCTGGACGGGCACACTGCGGGCAATATTGAGGGACATACCGTCTGGATGAAGGCAGATTATTTTACCCCTGTTCGGGCGGGAGCGATTCCCACCGGGGAGATTCGTTCTGTGAAGGGTACTCCCATGGACTTTACGGAGGAACGGGCTGTGGGTGACAGAATCCATGAGGATTATGAACAGTTGAAACTCACGGGCGGCTATGACCACAACTGGGTGATTAAGGATGCGGACGGCAGTCTGCAGCATATTGCCACGGTGAAGGGGCCTGAGAGCGGCAGGGTGCTGAAGGTATATACCACACTGCCCGGGGTGCAGTTTTATGCAGGCAATTTTATAGATGAGCAGGTGGGGAAGGAAGGTGCGGTATATCGCAACCGTTCCGGACTGTGCATGGAGACACAGTATTTTCCTGATTCTATTCATCACGATAATTTTCCCTCCTGTGTGTTCGGAGCGGGAAAAGAGTATGATTCCGTGACCGTATTTCGCTTTGAATAAATATCCTGGTTGGAATATTTATTTCAACTGGAATGCTGAAAAATGTCGAGTAGTTTTGCGGATGCTCCGACAAGGATTGCTAAAATACCTTGCACGACGATGCTATGATGATTCTAAAACAAATCAGCAGACACGCGTGGGAGGTGTTTTCTATGGAGTTGCCAAAAAATATTACGCAAATTGGAGAAATCGGTGGGGACTGCAGGGTTTATGTGGAGGACTATGTCGTTTCTTATATGAAGCAGTTGAACCGGGCGGCGCAGGATAAGGAGATGGCCGCGGCGCTGTACGGAAGATGCGAGGTGGAAAATGGAGTAACCTATTATTTTGTGTATGGTGCCTGTAAGCTGGATTTCCTGCAGAGGGAAACCAGACATCTGTCTCAGGCTCAGCGGCAGGAGGCAGAACGCCTGCGCAGGAAATATTTTCCGGAGCTGACTTTTCTCGGATATCGTATCTTAAATGGAGAAATGATTGAAGGTTTTCATATATGTGAGCAGGATATTTGCAGATACATAGCGGGCTATGCACAGTTTTATGAAAAAAATGATGCGATGCTGGCGTATATGCTGGATGTGCGAGAGGAAACCGAGCCGGAGCAAGTCAATCAGGAAAAGTATGAGGAAGTAAAGAAACGTCAGGAGCAGAGACGCCAGGAACATAGGCAACAGGAACAGACACATCAGGAGCAGAGTCGTGCGGAGACGATAGCAAATATGCGCGGTGTGCCGGCATCCGCTAATCTGCAAAAAATGCGAGTGGCGGCTGTGGGAGTGTTTGCGCTGTTATGTCTGGTGGGGATTGCCACATTCCGGGAGGATGAGGTAAAGGAAAGTCCGACTGCGGAGGAGACACAGGCGGTTGCTGCCTCTGTTGCTGATGTGACAAAGGATAGGCTGGTGATGGAGGACAAGCTGGAACAGGCACTCCTGCAGGAAAACCAGACTGCGGCAGATGAATCCGAATCGACAGGCGAGACGGCAGCAGTTACGTCCGAGGCAACATCGGAAACAACGACAGCCGGGACGGAGACAATGGAAACGTCTGCGAATATATCGACGACAACGTCGGCAGAAATAGCGACAGCTGCGTCAGACAAGGTGTCGGAGGCAGTGGCATATGTGATACAGACGGGTGACACTTTGATTGGAATCAGCAGACGGCAGTATGGCAGCGATGTCAGGGTGGATGATATCTGTTCTTTGAATAAGATATCAGATCCGGATGATATAAAAGTGGGACAGGTCATCATGCTGCCCCAATAATTTACGAGGTATTTCATGGCAGACATTAAAAGTTACCGCAGGGAAAAGGAAAAGAGAGAACAGATTCGCAGTAATTACAAGGACAAAATAATGAAACACAAGCTCCAGAATGTCTACAGGATTTTACTGCTGGTTGCGGCGGTGGCAGTCATTGTGGCGCTGATTGTGATACAGTACAAACGTCATGTGTACAGCGGATATGATATTGTCTCCACAGTCATGCTGGAGGGCTCCTCGGGCGCGGAAGAGATGAGACTTCAAAACTGTGTTCTTACATACAGCAAGGACGGCGCCCACTGTACCAACGCAAAGGGGGAGGTTACTTGGAATCAGACCTATGAGATTCAGGACATCAAGATTGCCTCCTGCCAGAATGTGGCGGCAATCGCCAGCTACAATGGCAGGGAAATTTATGTGCAGGATACGGAAAAGCAGCTCGGAACCATCACAACGACTATGCCGATTCGAGACATTGCGGTATCTGCTACCGGACGAGTGACGGCAGTGCTGTCAGATACGGATGCTGTCTGGATTAATACCTATGATGCTTCCGGCGAAATGATTTTTACCGGTCAGGCGCATATGGAGGAATCGGGATATCCGGTGTCCATCAGCCTTTCGCCGAATGGTGTCCTTCTGGCGGTGAGCTACGTGTATCTGGATGCCGGTGAGCTCAAGACGAATGTGGTATTCTATAATTTTGGACCGGTGGGAGAGAATATGAGTGACCATATTGTCAGTATCTATTCCTATTCGGATATGCTTGTGCCGGAGATTCATTTTGTGGATAACGAGACTGCTTTTGCGGTGGGAGACGGACGCCTCACGATTTTCAAGGGAGGGCAGACACCCACGGATACGGCTGGACATATGTATGATCAGGAAATCCAATCGGTCTTCTATGGAGATAAGTATATTGGTCTGGTGCTCGTGGCGGACGACATGGAGCACAATTACATGATGGACGTTTACAATACGGACGGCAAAAAGATAAACACCTATTATTTTGACTTGGAATACAATGAGATATTTTTTGAGGAAGATTGTTTCGTTATCTATAATGAAACAGAGTGCCAGATTATGACCTACGGCGGCGCGGAGAAATTTAATGGAACCTTTGCGAAGGCGGCGGAGCTTTTACTGCCTGCCAGCGGTGCATATAAATATATGATGGTGACGGAGACTTCCCTTGACACCATACAATTAAAATGATATACACCATACGAGGAGGAATCCTCTTGAATCATCAAATACTAGAGTAGGAGTACAAGTGATAAATGAATATCAATATTTTTGTAATTGTCGTGGCTTTATTTCTGGTTTACAAAATCGTGGACGGCTATAAAAAGGGAATGGTGAAAGAAATCATTTCCTTTATATCCCTTATATTTCTGTGTATACTGGCTGCCCTGATTGGGAGCGGGCTGAGCAGTTACCACAGCGGAAAGGTTCTTAACGTGGCAGTAGTAGTGCTGCTTTTGGCGCTGCTGAGTATTGCACACCATCTGGTTAATGTGGTGCTTTTCCCGGCAAAGCTCATTTCAAAACTACCTATAGTACATGGCGTGGACAAAATACTAGGTGTTGTGGTTGGAATTTTAGAAACAGTTTTGATTATTTGGACAATTTATTCATTTACCATGTTGATGGATTTGGGAAGGGTCGGTGAATACATTTTACAGTGCACATCGGAAACCCCTGTTCTCGCGTGGTTCTATGAACATAACCAGTTGGCAGGGTGGCTGCAGGCTTTGGGACTGCAGTTTCGTGCATAATTTCATAATGAACGGAAAAAACTATCCCTGATTTGGCTATTTTGCCAAACAGGGATAATTTGTGTGAAAAATTA
>CAZUAP010000097.1:0-7941 GCA_964617975.1 uncultured Acetatifactor sp.
ATTCATTCTTTTCAGATTCATTTTTTGTAGAGTAACTTCTGATGGAGTAAAATCCATTCTCCACCTCGTACTCCCAGTCCTCCGGCAGTTTCTCGCCCAAGTGGTACTCCAGCACGGATTTGACTCTTTCCGGTTTGCTCATGTACACGTTCAATACGTTGTTCGGTTCTCCCATATGTTCCGCCTTTCCGCAGGTGAAAGAAAGGTTAAACATCCTACGCGAACGCCCCATACTTTCCCTGCTTAAATTGTAATTGTTGGTGTTCAGCAGGGTTTTCTAAAAAACAGAATGTCAGATGCTTTGACGTGCAGGCGTGCGAGCCCGCAGATAGAATTTCCTGCCATTGAATATTGTATAGATGCTTTATTTATGAGATTAGAATATCACATATCGCAAAAGAACGCAATAGTTGTTTTCTTAATGGATAGCAATTATCTATCTATTGAGGATATGCAAAAGCCTCTACAACAGATTACTCAACTGTGCAAACTGCTCCAGCGTGAGGGTTTCCCCCCGCACGGTGGCAGGCAGCCCCATCTGCTCCAGCACTTCTGCCACGTGTTCCTTGGACAGTTTCAGACCGGCTGCATTGCTCAATCCATTCACCAGCGTTTTGCGTCTCTGATTAAAAGAGGCTCTGATGAGGGCGAACATTTTGCTCTCGTCCTCCACCTGCACAGGAGGCTCCTCGTAGCGCGTCAGGCGGATGACGGCACTGCCCACGTTGGGTCTGGGGATAAAGCAGTTCGCCGGAACATTCGCCACCACCTCCGGCTTGGCATAATATTGCACCGCAAGAGACAAAGCGCCGTAGTCTTTGGTGCCGGGGCCCACCTGCATCCTGTCCGCCACCTCTTTCTGCACCATGATAGTGATGCTCTTTAAGGGCACATGATTTTCAAACAGACCCATGATAATGGGCGTGGTTATGTAGTAGGGCAGATTCGCCACCACTTTAATCGGTCTGCCTCCGTTGCGCTCCTCCACGATGCGGTTGACATCCACCTTCAAAATATCCTCATTGAGAACCGTGACATTATCATAAGCAGAAAGCGTGTCCTCCAGAATGGGGATGAGTGCCTTGTCAATCTCCACCGCCACCACTTCCCCCGCAGCCTCCGCAAGGTACTGGGTCATGGTGCCAATACCCGGTCCGATTTCCAGCACGCAGTCCTCCTTCGTAATCTCTGCCGCCGCGATAATCCGCTCCAGCACATGAGTATCTATCAGAAAATTCTGCCCGAATTTCTTTTGAAAATTAAAACCGTATTTTTGCAGCACCGCTATGGTGTTCTGCGGAATGCCAAGGTTTGCCATAGTCTCCTCCTCCGACGGAACATTTCTCCCCGTCTCTACCAATATCGAAATTCCTCAAGAAAATGAATGCAATTATACAATACCAGCACATCCATCCCCGACTCCGGTTCATAGCTCTCCATAAAAGGAAAAAGCTTGCTGTTCATATAGCGCAAGTCCACCACATAAATCTTTTCGTAATGAAATGCCAGCAGGGGAATCATGCAGTTTGCATAGGAATCCTTAATGACAAACAGCGTCCTGCCGTTGGCACATCCCGTGTCAATCTCTATAAAAGCATGATTGTCATCCAGAAAATAACCGTACTGGTTCTTCGTCTCCAGGTAGCTCTCCTCATAAAAGGAACCACTCTCCTGCTGCAAGTCGTAGGTAATCTGCACCGGGAGCGTCCCTGTGATAGGGAAACGCTCTATGGTGTCAGGTTCCACAGGGAGATTGATTTTGGAATGGAGCGTCCCGAGAAAATTCTGCGACACTGTCTCGGTAGAATCCACGCTGTCAATCACGGGAATCTCCCCTGCAGAAGCCGCCCATGCCTGATATCCGTAGCCGGCTCCCCTAGAGGTCCAGTGGTGGTCTGTGCGATAATAAATCTCCTCATCCTGATGGGCGGAAAGGATGTCATACACATCTATCATATGTTCCTCCCCCACACTGTCGGCAGCCTGCTCCAACAGGACGCGCTCATCATAGACCTCCGCGTAGGCAGGCAGTTTCCGGGTCAGAATATTGTCCGCAGTGGGCACCAGCATGACCTTGGCATCCCACCTCTCCACCAGTTTCTCCAGCAAAGCCAGCTTCTGCTCCACCAGCTCTTGAGGGTAATCCTCCTCCAAATGCTGCTCTATGAGATATCCGTCTTTGCCCAGATAAACCCCGTTAATCTCATTTTTTTGCAGGCAGATATCCGCTACGGTCTTGATGCGTATCCACTTGTCCCGCCCCACGAACTGGTCTGTGACATAAGTGTCGTATTTTTGCATAAAGCTGCCGTCCAGCAGACCTTCCTTTGAAATCTCCGGTTTGGAAGCCAGCACGCGATTTTCCATAGAGGAAAAAAGCCTGTCCTCATGCAAAAGGTCTGCTATCGTGAATGTCAATAGTATAACACAGATGACAGCCACATTCAAAATAACATTGAATTTTCTGTTCATTTCACCCATCGAATCCCTCTTATTTTAATCTCTATTATGATTCAAGTGTCAAAAGCCAAAGATACGTTTCTGCTTTCAGAAAAAGCGTTTTGGCTTAATGACACGCGCCGACATTTAAAATCGAAAATACAAAAAAGGATTGTAGGAAGCCTCCACCACATAGGCGATGGATAAAATCAGCAGTGCCGCCGGAATCACCTTTTCTCCCAGCCGGTACACCGCCATGGAACATCCCGCCTGACACCGCCGCAGGCGATTTACCATCCCTGCGCATAGGGGTGTGGATGCAATCGCGCCCACTGCCAGCAGAATCAAATTTTCTCTCCCGAGATACAATGCCTGCCCATCCCAGAGTGCTCTGTCTCCCACGCCGAACATGGCTGCCAGATAACCTGTGATGGCGCCGACGGAATCCAGCTCAAAAACAGCCCAGCCCACCAGCACCACTGCCAGACAGTAGAGATGCCCCAAAAGCTCCGGCAGGCCCGACAGCACCCTGCCAAGGAATAATTTCTCCAAAATTAAAAATGCCGCAAACCATAATCCCCAAAGCAGGAAATTCCACCCCGCCCCGTGCCAGATGCCTGTGAGCATCCACACAATCAGGATATTGAGAATCTGTCTGGGAAGTCCTTTTCGATTGCCGCCCAGCGGAATGTACACATACTCCTTAAACCAACTGCTCAGGGAGATATGCCATCTGCGCCAGAACTCTGTCACAGACCGGGAGATATACGGATAATTAAAATTTTCCGGGAATACAAATCCCAGAACCGCGCCCAGCCCGATTGCCATATCGGAATATCCGGAGAAGTCAAAGTAAATCTGCAGCGCAAAGGCGACAATGCCCAGCCATGCCGTGAGCACACTCATCTCTCCATAGTCAAGTCCTTTGACCGCGTCCCACAAAAGTCCGATATTGTTGGCGAGGAGCACCTTCTTGGCAAGCCCAAGCACAAAGCGTTTCGTGCCATAGCTGATATCAAAGATATCCGGTTTTCGATTGTGCAGCCGTTCCTCCACCTGCCGATACTTGACGATTGGCCCGGCAATCAACTGCGGGAACATGGTCACAAAGACCGCAAAATCCAGTAAATTTTTCTGAACCTTCGCCTCGCCCCGGTACACGTCGATGGTATAGGACATGGTCTGAAAAGTATAAAAGGAAATGCCGATGGGCAGCCCCAGCTCCAAGAGCGGGATGGACGTGCCCACCGAGACATTTACCGTCTGAATCAGGAAATCGGCGTATTTAAAAAATCCCAACAGCAAAAGATTGATGGCAAGCGAGGACACCAGCAGCCCCTTGGCTGCCCGCGTCCCCCGCTTTGCATCAATCAATCTTCCATGAATATAGTCGGACACCGTGGAAAAGAGCATGAGCACTACATACACCGGCTCCCCCCACGCATAGAAAACCAGACTCCCCAGCAGCAGAACCAGATTCTTCATCCTTCCCGGAGCCAGAAAATAACATATCATAAACAAGGGCAAAAAACGAAACAAAAAAATAATGCTGCTAAATACCATTCTTTCTCCCGGAAATGCTTTTACTGTACTGTATTTTCAAAAATAATGTCAAGCACTCTCTGGTTTTGCTCCTGACAATGTGCGATGACAGCCTCGTCACCCTGCTCCTCCTCGGCAGTCACATCACCGCCCAGAAGCACGAAACACACATAGTGACCCACACGCTCCACCCGGCTCGCCTGAACCTTTCCCACGTTCCCGGGGTACTGAATGCTGTTTTCAATCATATCCGCCTGATAATTCTGCAAGGCCTCCTGCACGGCATCCTCCTGCCCCTCCGCAGGTTTCACAATCAACAGGGTATCTACGTGTACGCTCATCATGGGCATTTCACCCATGTAATCCTCATACATATCCTCCGTCAAACCATAAGTCATCTCCAGATACTCTGCAGGCATCTGCATGGTCGGCCAATAATCATCGCCCAGCGCGTCCACCACTGCAGCGCGAAGGCTCGTCATCTCCGCACTCCAGCCTTCCTCAGTCTCCTCCTGCTCCGCAGAGCTCTCCTCGGCGTTCTCCGTGCTTTCTTCCTGCACAGATGTGCTCTCCACAGTGCCGGAGCTCTCCGATGCGCTGTTGTCCTCAGCCTTGCTGCCGCAGGCGGCAAAGCAAAACGCCATTGCTCCGATACACATATAAACCGATAATTTTTTCATAATTTCCTCCATTCCTTAGGCACAAATTGTGCGTAACACAAATTAGTGTATACAATGCTCTCATTTCTATGCAGGAAACACTCCCATCAAACGATACATAGCCACGCGAGCCCACCCACTATAGCATAAGTCAACCTATTATGCAAATGTCATTATGTGAATTTTAAATTACGCTTTTTCTTGACATCCCGGCAAATACCCTGAATAATAGTGTTTATCTCACAAAAAGTTTTAATCAAATTTCAATCAATTAGGAAAACGAGGACTGACATGAGCATCTTAAATGTAGAACATCTCACCCACGGTTTCGGTGACCGTGCCATTTTCAACGACGTATCCTTCCGCCTGCTCCCCGGTGAGCACATCGGTCTGGTTGGCGCTAACGGCGAAGGAAAATCCACTTTTATGAATATCATCACAGGAAAACTTACACCCGATGAAGGCAAGGTAGAGTGGGCCAAAAATGTGCGCGTTGGATATCTGGATCAGCACACCGTGCTCGCCTCCGGCATGACCATTCGGCAGGTACTCGCCTCCGCTTTTGATTTTCTCTTTGACATGGAGGCACAGATGAATGATATCTGCGATAAGATGGGCGAGGCTGCCCCGGAGGAGCTGGAGGTCTACATGGAGGAGCTTGGCACCATCCAAGACCTTCTGACCATGCACGATTTCTATATGATTGATGCCAAGGTGGATGAGGTAGCCCGGGCACTGGGGCTGATGGAAATCGGTCTCGACCGTGATGTGACAGAGCTGTCAGGCGGACAGCGCACCAAGGTATTGCTGGGCAAGCTGCTTTTGGAAAAACCGGACATCCTGCTTCTGGACGAGCCCACCAACTATCTGGATGTTGAACATATAGAATGGCTGAAACGCTATCTGAACGAATATGAGAATGCTTTTATCCTGATTAGCCACGATATTCCATTTCTGAACAGCGTCATCAATCTGATTTACCACATGGATCATCAGGAGTTAAACCGCTATGTGGGAGATTATGATAAATTTCAGGAAGTTTACGCCATGAAAAAGTCTCAGCTGGAAGCCGCCTACAACAAACAGCAGAAAGAAATTGCGGATTTGAAGGATTTTGTCGCCCGCAACAAGGCACGGGTCTCCACCCGTAATATGGCCATGTCCCGCCAAAAGAAGCTGGATAAGATGGACATGATTGAACTGGCGGCTGAGAAACCCAAGCCGGAATTTCACTTTAAGGAAGGTCGTACCTCCGGGCGCATCATTTTCCAAACCACCGACTTGGTCATCGGATATGAGGAACCCCTTTCCCTGCCCATGAATCTCACCATGGAACGGGGTCAGAAGATTGCGTTGATTGGTGCCAACGGTATCGGCAAAACCACTTTGCTAAAGAGCCTCCTGGGGCTGACTGCTCCCCTCTCCGGCACAGTGGAACGGGGGGATTATCTGGAATTGGGCTACTTTGAGCAGGAAATGTCCGGTTCCAAAAACAATACCTGTATCGAAGAAATCTGGCAGGAATTTCCCGGTTTTACCCAGTACGAAGTGCGCTCTGCCTTGGCAAAGTGCGGTCTCACGACAAAACACATCGAAAGTATGGTCAAAGTACTCAGCGGCGGTGAGCAGGCAAAGGTGCGTCTGTGCAAGCTCATCAACCGCGCCAGTAATGTACTTGTGCTGGACGAGCCCACCAACCATCTGGATGTGTATGCCAAGGAGGAGTTGAAACGCGCGCTGCAGGAATACAAGGGCAGCATCCTCATGGTATGCCATGAACCGGATTTTTATGACGGTCTGGCTACCGATGTGTGGAATCTCGCCAAATGGACCACAAAATTAATTTAAGGAATATGCGATTTGCCGCAGCGCCATATATCTCTATTGAAGGAACTCCGCGCGCTTTGGATTAAACACGTCCACCAGCTTTCCTGCCTCCAGGCACTTCACGCCGTGCACGGAATCGGACGGCATAAACACGCTGTCGCCTTTATTGACCACTTGGCTCTCGCCGTCGATGGTAAAAAGAAAGCTGCCCTCTGCAATATAGGTAATCTGCTCGTGCGGATGTCTGTGAACATTGCCCTCCGCGCCTTTTTCAAAAGTAATCTCACACATCATCAGCTTGTCGGAGTACGTCATCACCTTTCTTGTGACACCGGGCTCACAGGGTGTAATTTTGCATTCTTCATTTTTTACAAACATTATGGATGCCTTCCTTTCTGTTATCATCCCTTATATATGTTTTTATATATGTTTTTACATATATTTTATTGTCGATGATTCGCTCTTGTTTTTTGAATATCTATATTTTATATCTACATTTGATACAGGCTGTGGGCGTTCTCCCAAGCGTATCGACGCACTTCCTCCTGAGAGATACCCTTAATCTGTGCCAGTGTTTCTATCACATAAGGGATATTCAGGGAGCTGTTGCGCTTGCCGCGAAAAGGCACCGGCGCAAGATAGGGGCTGTCCGTCTCCAGCACAATGCGGTCCATGGGAAGATACTCCACGGTTTCCTTTAATTTTTTGGCATTTTTGAAGGTAAGCACACCCCCAATCCCAAAATAAAATCCCATATTTAAAAATATCCGGGCAGTCTCCTTTGTATAGGAATAGCAGTGAATCACGCCACCGATTTGGTCTGCTCCGGCTGCCGTCATCACGTCAATCGTATCCTTTGCCGCATCGCGGGAATGAATGACCACCGGCAGTTCCATTTCCCTCGCCAAATCCAGCTGACGGGCAAACCATTCCTTTTGAATCGCCGCATCCGGCTCCTCCCAATAGTAGTCCAGCCCGATTTCGCCCACCGCCACACATTTGGGATGACTGCAAGCCTCCTTCAGCCACGCAAAACCTTCCTCATTTAATTCCGCTGTCTCACTGGGATGCACACCGATAGCACCATAGATAAATTCATACTGCTCCATCAAGTTCAGAGTCGTCCGGCAGGAAGCCAGACTGGAACCGACATTGACCACGCGGGCAATGCCCTCCGCAGGCAGCTTCGCCAAAAGCTCAGCCCGGTCCTCATCATAAGCCTCACCATCATAATGGGCATGGGTATCAAAAATGGGAATCATAAGAGTCTCCTTGTATCTATAACAACAAAAATTCAGCTTTATTCTACCATATCCTGTGCCAAAAAGCCAAAAAAATTGCTCCATCGCGGCAGGTGTAATTAGCTACTACATATGCAAGTGGTTGGATGGAGACCAGTAGACAACAGTCAGCCCAAATTGAAAGCCCCGGGAGTAGCAGTCCCGAGGCTTTCTTTGTGACTATGTGTTTTATT
>CAZUAP010000098.1:0-7899 GCA_964617975.1 uncultured Acetatifactor sp.
CGACCTGACCACGGTAGCCAAGGTCGGCGATACCATGGAAGTTAAAATCCTGAAGGTGAATGATGGCGAGGGTCAGGTGCTTTTGACTTACAAGCGTCTGGCTGCCGACAGAGGCAACAAGAGAATTGAAGAAGCATTTAACAATCAGGAGGTTCTCACCGCACCTGTTGCACAGGTTCTGGAGGGCGGACTGAGTGTTATTGTGGATGAAGTTCGTATCTTTATCCCTGCAAGCCTTGTGTCTGATACTTATGAAAAGGATTTGACCAAGTACGCAGGACAGGAGATTGAGTTCGTAATCAGCGAATACAATCCCAAGAGAAGAAGATATATCGGTGACCGCAGACAGTTGGTTGCAGCTAAGAAGGCAGAGCAGCAGAAGGAGCTCTTTGCCAGAATTAAAGAGGGCGACATAGTGGAAGGCGTTGTCAAGAATGTGACTGATTTCGGTGCATTCATTGATTTGGGCGGCGCAGATGGTCTGCTTCATATCTCAGAGATGAGCTGGGGCAGAGTTGAACATCCCAAGAAGGTGTTTAAGGTTGGCGAGAAACTGAAGGTTTTGATTAAGGAGATTAGCGGCAATAAGATTGCACTGTCTCTGAAGTTTGATGATGCAAACCCTTGGAAGGATGCTGCCAGCAAGTATGCAGTCGGCAACATTGTGACAGGTAAGGTTGCAAGAATGACCGATTTTGGTGCATTCATCGAGCTGGAGCCCGGAGTGGATGCGCTGCTTCATGTTTCCCAGATTGCCAAGGAGCATGTGGAGAAGCCGTCTGATGTTTTGAGCGTGGGCGAGGAAGTGACTGCAAAGGTTGTAGATTTTAATGAAGCAGACAGAAAGATTTCTTTGAGCATCAAGGCAACGTTTGCTCCTGAGCCGGCTGCAGAGCCTGTGAAAGAAGAATCCGATGCGGATGTGGTGCCTGTAGATATTGATGCTGTAATTGCAGCGGAGGCCGCCGAGGAGGAGTAGGCTGCAGGCATCGCCAGGTGATTTGTTTATAGGATGGTGTTAGCCATGGAATATGATTACGATTATTTCAAACGGGAAATCATGTCCCTGACCTCGATTGATTTGAGCAGTTATAAAGAGAAACAGATGAAACGCCGCATAGATACGCTGATCTCAAAGCATGACATTACGGGTTATGATCAATATGTAAAAGCTCTCAAGAGTGATAAGAGCTATTTTGAAGAATTTGTCAACTATATCACTATCAATGTTTCTGAATTTTACCGTAATCCGGACCAGTGGAAGATATTGGACGAAACGGTGATTCCGGAGTTGATTGGCAAGTTCGGGAAGAATTTAAAAATTTGGAGTGCCGCGTGCTCTACCGGGGATGAGCCCTATTCACTGGTGATGGCTTTGTCCAGACATATTCCGCTGAATCAGATTAAGATTGTCGCAACGGATTTGGACAAGCAGGTGATTGCAAAGGCGAAGGTTGGTCTTTATTCCGAAAAGAGTATTGCGGCTGTGCCGGATGATTTGAAGAAGAAATACTTCACACAGGTGGGACCTTCCTATAAGATTTCTGATGAAGTGAAAGCGCGTGTGGAATTCAAGGAACATAATCTGCTGAAGGATACATATCTTACCGACTGCCATTTGATTGTGTGCCGCAATGTTCTGATTTACTTTACCGAGGAAGCCAAGGATGGGGTGTTCCGCAAATTCAATAAGTCTCTCGTGAAAGGCGGACTGCTGTTTATCGGCAGCACAGAGCAGATTATCAATTACAAAGAAGTTGGCTTTGACAGAAGAAATTCGTTCTTCTACGTGAAACCGTAAAACATATCTGGACGATGAGTCCAATAAAAAAGGAACCGATGCCGGTTCCTTTTTTGCATTGTAATCTCTGCAATCACTGCAGCTGGGATGCTGCAATCATTTGAAGAATCTGGTTCGCATAGGAAGTGAAAGCGGGGCGATTTTTCTTCAGCTCGTCCGTCAATTCAAAGTAGAGCTCTTTGCTCTGATAGTCTTTCTTAAAGTAGGGCTGGAAGGAACCGTCCCACTGCGGCAGGTAGCTGGAGACTTTGCGGGTATAGCAGGTAGCAGCTGTAGCCTGGACGCGGTGCGCTTTGTCCACAAAGCCGGACACAGATTTATGCAGTGCCACATCCTCCGAGGGAAGATAGTAGTAATCCTTGTAGTTGGAATAAAAATATTTCAGTTCACAGTCATAAATGGGAACTTTTATCGTAGCCTCATCGCCTTCTCCCTTAAAATAACAGTCTGCGGCGGTGGCAGACACAGGTTTGGGGAGAGGTGTAGGCAGCGAAACAGTGATGAGCAGTTCTCTGCGGAGACTGCCATTTAAATCACGGTAGGAATTTGCCTGTACTTTTCTGGCGCGTACGGTTCCGGACTCTCCCAGAAGGTCACTGTAGGCGAGCAGCGGAAGGATATCCAGCATCCCCTTGAGGTCATCCGAATTGTGAAGGAGTAGAGAATTCTCCGCAAATTCACTGGGGGATTTGATGTAATTGTGATAGATTCCGATTAATTCGCCGCCTGAAAATACGTCCTTGCGGTCAATGCCGAGAAACTGCTCCAGAGTCTTCTGCTTACAGTTCGGCAGTTTTAAAAAGACCTTGCAGGGAGCAATCCGCTTGTAGAGGTCAATGCCCTCAAAGGCATCGAAACACTGGGGGAGCTCCAACTGTTCGCATTTCTGAATGAGGAAAGGAAGGTCGAACTTATTGCCGTTAAAATGCACCAGATACCGGTACATTGCGGCAAACTCAAAGAAGGCATTCAGGATAGATGCCTCCTGTTCGTAGTTTTCAGCCATCCACTGTATGGTGCACCATTTTCCCTCCTGATAATAGGCACAGCCAATCAGATACAGGTAAGAGGAGCGGGCGGTAAATCCTGTGGTTTCAATGTCAAGAAACAATACGCTCTCCAGAGGAGCGAGATTTTCCAATGGATAGCTTATATTATAATTTTCTAAAGTTTCCCTGTAGGTTCTCATAATTATTCCTCATATTGTTTATTTGCAGATAAAATTGTGTTGAACAAGTTTAATTATAGCATAAGAACAAATTTTATAGTAGCTATTTTTACAAAAAGATAGTAAAATCAAGGTAGTTGTTTAGAAATTTGTCATGAAAGGAAGATATTATGTCAAAGCTGACTTTTGTGGGAGGGATTCATCCCTATGACGGGAAGGATTTGTCCAAGGATAAGCCAATCCGGGAAGTGCTTCCGAAGGGGGAGATGGTATATCCGCTGTCCCAGCATATCGGTGCTCCGGCACAGCCTATTGTGGCAAAGGGAGACAGGATTTTGGCAGGCCAGAAGATTGCAGAGAGCGGTGGATTTGTGTCTGCGGCTGTTTTTGCATCCGTGTCCGGTACGGTGAAAGCCATTGAGCCGAGGCGTGTGGCATCAGGAGATATGGTGATGAGCATCATCGTGGACAATGATGGGCTGTATGAGGAGATTGAGGGCAGGGAGATACGCCCGTTGGAGAAGATGAGCAGGGAGGACATTCTCACTGCCATCCGGGAGGCAGGTATCGTTGGCATGGGCGGTGCAGGATTTCCCACGCACGTCAAGCTGGCGCCGAAGGAGCCGGACAAAATAGAATATGTAATCGCCAACTGTGCGGAGTGTGAGCCTTATCTGACGAGCGACTACCGCAGGATGCTGGAGGAACCTGAGAAACTGATAGGAGGTTTGAAGGTGATTTTGCGGCTCTTTGACGGGGCACAGGGCATCCTGGCAGTAGAGGATAATAAGCCGGACTGTATTGCTCTGTTAAAGCAGCTCACCAAGGACGAGAAACGCATCAGCGTCAAGGCGTTGAAAACCAAGTATCCGCAGGGCGGTGAGCGCACGCTGATTTACGCAGTCACGGGAAGGAAAGTCAATTCTTCCATGCTGCCGGCCGACGTTGGCTGTGTGGTAAATAATGTGGATACCATGGTTGCGGTGTATCGCGCGGTGGTGGAAGGAAAGCCACTGACGGAGCGCATTGTGACAGTGACGGGCGATGCTGTGAAAGACCCTTGCAATTACCGTGTGCGCATCGGAATGAGCTATGAGGAGCTCCTTGAGGCAGCCGGGGGATATCGGGTGCAACCTCAGAAAGTTGTGTGCGGCGGTCCGATGATGGGAGTGGCAATGTTCGATTTAAAGGTGCCCACGACCAAGACATCCACAGCGTTGTTGGCGTTATCGGAGGATGAGGCGGCTGCAATGGAGCCGGGTCCCTGCATTAACTGCGGGAGATGTCTGGAGGTATGCCCCGGCAGGGTGATGCCGAGCAGGCTGGCGGATTATGCTGAGCACTTTGATGAGGAGTCGTTTTTGGCAGACAATGGGATGGAGTGCTGTGAATGTGGATGCTGCAGTTACATATGTCCGGCAAAGCGTCCGCTTACCCAGGAAATCAAGTCCATGCGTAAAATATTACTTGCAAAGAAGAAAAAGAAGTAGGGGAGAGAGATATGAGTGAGAAAAAAGAGATGTTAAAGGTTTCATCCAATCCCCATATCCGTTCCAGGGTGAGCACATCGGGTATTATGCTGTCTGTAATTATTGCGCTGCTCCCGACAGCAGGCTACGGAGTTTATAATTTTGGACCGAGAGCCCTTGCGGTTATCGCGGTGACAGTTGCCAGCACTGTGCTCACGGAGTTTTTATATGGGCTGTGCCGCAAAAAGACAACGATAACGGATTTGTCTGCGGTGGTGACGGGACTTCTGCTTGCCTTAAATCTGCCGGTGGAACTGCCGTTGTGGATGGCGGCGCTGGGCGGTGTGTTTGCAATTCTGGTTGCTAAGATGTTATTTGGTGGACTGGGACAGAATTTTATGAACCCTGCATTGGCAGGACGCTGTTTCCTGTTGATTTCCTTCCCCAAGCAGATGGCGGATTTTGCGACAAAGGCGGTATCTTTCGGCGGACTGACGTGGGATGCTTATACGGGAGCTACCCCTCTGGCTGCGCTGAAAGCGGGTGAAAGTGTAAATGTGATGGACATGATTGTAGGACGCACCGGGGGTACCATCGGAGAGACATCTATGATTGCCATTGTATTTGGCGCCTGCATATTGATTCTGCTGGGCGTGATTGATTTGCGAGTGCCGGGAAGTTATATTGTCTCCTTCTTCATCTTTATGGGAATTTTCGGCGGAAGGGGCTTTGACCCTGCGTATCTTGCGGCACAGCTTGCGGGCGGCGGTCTGATGCTGGGAGCATTTTTTATGGCGACAGATTATGTGACGAGACCCATCACAGTGAAAGGGCAGTATTTGTATGGAATTTTCCTCGGCGTGATGACGGGAATTTTCCGTGTTTTCGGTCCGGGAGCCGAGGGCGTTTCCTATGCCATTATTTTGGGAAATCTGCTTGTGCCTTTGATTGAGAAGGTGACAAAACCGACTGCCTTCGGTGTGAGGAAGGGAGGAATGTCCCATGAAAAATAAATCGGATGTATCGGTGATGCTGAAAGAGGCAGGAATTTTATTTGCCATCACGCTGGTGGCAGGGCTGCTGCTGGGTCTGGTGCATGAAATTACGGCGGAACCCATTCAGATTCAGCAGGAGAAGGCGATAAAGGAGGCTTGTATGGCGGTATTTGCCTCCGCGGGCGATGAGACAATAGAGTTTCGCGAGATGGATTACACCCCGGATGCGTCACTCAGTGAGACAATGGCGGATGTGGGTGTGACGGTGGGAACCGTTTATGAGGCAGAGACGTCGGATGGCACATTCTTCGGCTATGTGGTGGAGGCTGCTTCCTCTCAGGGCTATGGCGGCGATATTGTGCTCTATGTCGGCGTGACATCAGATGGCACAGTGAGCGGCGTGTCCATATTGGAATTGTCTGAGACCGCAGGGCTTGGCATGGAGGCTCCAAGCGTGCTCGTCCCGCAGTTCGCAGGCAAGAAGGTGGAGAGCTTTTCCTATACCAAGACAGGAAGCAGGACGGATTCTGAGGTGGATGCCATCAGCGGAGCCACCATCACCACCAAGGCTGTGGTCAATGCGGTGAACGGCGGTCTCGAGACCGCAAGGATGCTGTTGCAGGGAGGTGGAGCAAATGAGTGAGATACAGATGACTGCGGATAAGCCCGTGGAGAGGCTTTATAATGGTATCGTCAAGGAGAACCCGACCTTCGTGCTGATGCTGGGTATGTGCCCCACATTGGCGGTGACGACCTCTGCAATCAACGGGTTGGGAATGGGACTGACCACTGCGGTGGTTTTGATGCTGAGCAATCTGATTATATCCTGTCTGCGGAAAGTAATCCCGGACAGAGTTCGTATCCCTGCGTTTATCGTCATTATTGCGTCCTTCGTGACAATCATGGAACTGTTATTGGAAGCATATATTCCCTTCCTCAACGATGCTCTGGGTATGTATATTCCATTGATTGTGGTGAATTGCATTATCCTTGGCAGGGCGGAGAGCTATGCTTACTCCCATCCCCCCATTGCATCTTTGTTCGACGGATTGGGCATGGGGCTGGGTTTTGCTCTTGCGCTGACCTGCATAGGTGCAGTGAGGGAAATCTTAGGCGCGGGCAGTCTGTTTGGGTATGACATCCTGCCGGAGGCGTATACACCTATCAGCATATTCGGAATGGCACCGGGGGCATTCTTTGTGTTGGCAGGACTGGCAGCGCTGCAGAATGCGGTGAAAAATAAAAAACAAAAAACAGCCGGTGAGGGTTCCGCGGCAGCCTGCGGACAGGATTGTGTGGGCTGTGGAATCAGCGGCTGCGCGGGTCATGGAAAATTTTATGACGAGAAGGCAGGCAAAAGAGTTTCCAAGGCTGAGAAGAAGACAGAAAATCTCACAATCATTGATTTGGAGGAGGGCAGATAAATGGACACTGTAAAAGAATTATTGGTCATTTTAATCAGCTCCTCGCTGGTAAGCAATGTGGTGCTGAGCCAGTTCTTGGGACTATGCCCTTTCCTTGGGGTGTCAAAGAAGATTAAGACTGCGGCAGGCATGGGGACGGCGGTGATTTTTGTCATCACGCTGGCGAGTGCTGTGGCTGGTGTCATCTATAAATTTGTATTGCAGACATTTCATATCGAGTATCTGCAGACGATTGTATTTATCCTTGTGATTGCCGCACTGGTGCAGTTTGTGGAAATGTTTCTGCGGAAATGTATGCACACGCTCTATGAATCACTCGGAGTGTATCTGCCCCTGATTACTACCAACTGCGCGGTTTTGGGCGTGGCACTTACCAATGTGCAGAAAGAGTACGGGATACTTGCGGGTATTGTGAACGGTTTTGCCACCGCTGTGGGATTTACGATTTCGATTGTCATTTTGGCAGGACTGCGGGAAAAAATGGAACACAACGATATCCCCGAGGCGTTCAGGGGAATGCCGACGGTTCTGCTGACAGCAGGATTGATGGCCATTGCTTTCTGTGGATTTTCAGGACTTTTATAGGTGGGAGTGTAGACTATGATAAGTATAACAGGAATTATTGCTGCGGCGGTTGTAGTGGGTCTGGTAGGAATTTTTGTGGGACTTTTTCTGGGCGTGGCAGGTCTGAAATTCAAGGTGGAAGTGGATGAGAAGGAGGAGGCTGTGCTGGCTGCGCTGCCCGGCAATAACTGCGGCGGCTGCGGATTTGCAGGCTGCTCCGGACTGGCTGCGGCAATCGCGAAAGGAGAGGCACCGGTGAATGCCTGTCCTGTGGGGGGCGAGAAAGTGGGCAGGCAGGTTGCGGCCATCATGGGGGTCGCGGCAGCAAGCTCAGTGCGGAAGACCGCTTTCGTACACTGTCAGGGCGACTGCACAAAGGCGGAGACAAATTATGATTATTATGGCGTGAAGGACTGCCGGATGATGGGCTTTGTGCCCGGGGGAGGTCCCAAGGCGTGTGACAGCGGCTGCATGGGTT
>CAZUAP010000099.1:0-7797 GCA_964617975.1 uncultured Acetatifactor sp.
CTTGTACTTATATTTGAAATCGCCGATTTTTAATTTTTCCGGCTCCATTTCAAGCGCTACAACATAGGCATTCTCCTGCCCGTTTCCACCGGCATACGCCTCTCCATAGAGTCCACCCAGCACGATAATACTCTTCGCCGATATCACGGCGCACCCCGGGTAGACATCCCCAAGGATTACTATGCTGCTCTCCGTCTCTATCACATCATTGTTTTTAAGCGAGCCCTTGTAAAACTGCCCCTCGTCCCCTCCGGACAGACGTTTTTCCAAATGCTGGAGAGCCTTTATAAAATTCTTATTCGTCTCCTCATCCCGCCCGACAATGCAGACAATGTTCAGATTGCTGTTGCGCCGGATGGTATCAAGAATACGGATTTCTTCCATATCCGTCACTTTCCTACCCTCAATGGACAGCGCCATGCTCGCCCTTCCAAAAAACGCCTTCGCCTCAGAGAATTTAAACGCAATCTCGTCGATAATCTTTTCAAAGTCCGCATCATCTCTTAAATTAAGTGAAATACCATTCGGAAAACTTTTTATTAAAACCGCATCTTTCATACTCCCTCATTTCTGCGCATTTCTCTGCGCAACATCTTAAAGCTCATTGGAAATTCCGGCATCCGGCGTATCCGCCGTACCGGTAATCAATTCGTCTTCCTCCGCCAGTCCATAATAATATTTAATCACATCTCTGGTCAGCTGCGCTGCATAGTCTGATGAATACCCAAAAGGGATTCTGGTTGCAATGGCAATCTCCGGATTTTCATAAGGTGCATAGCATATAAAGAGAGCATGGCTGGGGCGCGATTTCGTCTGCTCCGCCGTTCCGGTCTTACCTGCCACATTTACCGCCAGGTCGTTAAAATAGCTTTTATTCTTCACTACCTGACGCATACCGCTGTGGATTGCATCCCAATAGCTGTCCGGCATTTCGATGGTATTGCGCACCTGCGGTGTAAACTCCGTAATCACATTGCCCTGAGAATCAGTCACCTTGGAAAGCAGCGTGAGATTATAACAGGTGCCGCTGTTGGCAATCGTAGCTGCATATCTCGCCAGCCCCACGGTTGTATAGCTGTTGCTGCCCTGTCCGATTGCCGAACGCACAGGGTCCGTGTCGGACACATCCGGGCTGTACTCATTGATTTCCACACCGGACTTGTCCGTGAGCCCATACATATCCGCATACTCGTAAAGGGTGTTCAAACCGGCATCCTCATCATAGCTGCCGGTGCGGGTCGCCAGCTTATATCCCACATCATAAAAGAAATAGTTGCATGAATCCCTGATTGCCGTAGTCACATTTTCACCACCGTGACCGATTACCCTCCAGCATTTGGGGGAAGGTGTGATAGCGGTGAAGGTACCTGTGCAGTTGATGCTGTCCCGCAGAGTGATGACGCCCTCCAAAAGTCCTGCCGTGGCAGACACAATCTTAAAGGTGGAACCGGGCGCCGCCTTATACTGTGTGGCATAATTCAAAAGGGGCTGTGATTTGTCTGCATTAAGCTGCGCATAATAATCTGCATCCACTGAATTTGCCATCATATTATTGTCGTAGCCGGGGTAGGAAACCATGGCGAGCACCTGTCCGGTATTCACATCCGTGATTACCACAGACGCATTACAGGGGTCCAACGCCAGCTGCGCCGGTGTGACATCCAGATTGTCAATACGGTTCTTCATAAACTGATATGCCGATAATTTTCCGGAATAGAGGGTTTCCTCATCCTCCAGCGGAACATTTATCGCCTGTTGTTCACACAGCAGCTTGCATATCTGTGTGCCGTTTATCTTATCATTCAAAAGCATGTATTTGTAAAAACGTTTTTGAAATTCCGTATTGTGGTCGATTGTATCGATGATGTAATCCACAAGCTTGCTGTATATTTCCGTCGAATCGGAATATTTATCATCCAGTTCCAGCTTACTTACGTCTATCCAGTTTTGGGCAATGCAATATTGCAGATATTCGCTTAAGCTGATGACCTCCTCCTGTGCCCAGGCAATCTGCACAGCATCCTCGGCATCCACCGCCTCTGTCATAATCACGCCATTCTTTTGAAGTCTGGTAACAATATTGCTCTGGTAGACCTGATATTCCTTGGTGAGCTTATTGTATGGGGTATTGCCTTCCGTCAGCTCATAGCGGAGTTTCTCATAAACTCCGTCACGGTAGGCGAGGTAGGTTTCATAAACCTCCTGCTCCGTCTCTCCGGCATCCTCGTCTGCAAAATGCTTTATATCCAGCACGCTGTTGTTTATCACAGCAAAATACACATCGTAAATCGGAATTTTGATATCCGAACTGGAAGAATCCGAGCTCGCGTTGTACTCCTTGGCATTGATAATCTTGTTGGAAAGCAATCCCGCAAGTTTCTGCTCCACAATATTGTAGGTAGCAATCTGTAAATCCCTGTCCAGTGTGGAGTACACATCCTGCCCTGCCGTGGACTCTGTGCGCTCTAAAATCTGCATCACCTTACCGGTACTATTCGTGACAACCTTCTCGTAACCCTTGGTCCCCTGAAGTGTCGTCTCCATGTAGGCTTCCAGACCGCTCTTGCCCACCACATCGTTGATAGTGTAGGTGTCCTCGCTGCCGCCCGCAGCAGCCACCTCCTCATTCAGGCTCGTCAGTTCATCCGAAGAAATCTTGCCGGTGTAACCGAGCACATGAGCAAAATACTTGCTGTCGTTGTAGCGTCTTACGGTATCCTCCACAATGCTTACGCCGGGCAGGTCGTCTGCATTTTCCATAATCACAGCCACCGTCTTGTCACTGACATTTGTGGCGACCGTCGTTCCTATGTATTTGCGATAGGAGGTCTGCTGCATGGCAAAACGGATTGTCACCATCTGCAGCCATTCTTCATTCGTATAACCCTTGCCGGGAACAAACTCCGAACTGCTGTCCCCTTCCACCTCATAATCACCGATGGCAAAGGTAAATCCCTTACCCTGATTGCGGCTCAAATGCTGCATTACCTCCAGTGGAGTTGATGCAAGCTCCTCCGCAGTGAGCACATCGTCCCCGGTCTGTGTGTGGTCGTAGACATCCGCAAGGAAACGCGTCTGGCTTGTGCCCTCCGCTGTGAAAGCGAACTCCCCGTCCTCATCCACCACAATCTTAAAATCGGTAATGACCTTGTCCCCATTTTTTTCAATCAGCTTAATCAGCCGATAGACGGTCTCATTCATTTTTCGATTTTTGTCGGTATTCTCATAAACATCCTCAATCTTTACGGAATAGGCAAGCTCATTGTAGGCGAGCACATAACCGTTTCTGTCTAAGATATTTCCTCTCGCACTTGCGATATCTCTGGTTTTCTCTGTGGAGAGCATAAAATCATTCAGGTAAGACTCTCCGTTTACAATCTGCAGATTAAAACAACGGTAAATCAAAATACCGCCCAGCACCAGAAACAATAGTGTAAGCAGCGTCAGTCTGCTGGTTATGAAGTTAATTAAATTATCTCGAATCTCGTCAAACAAATTTTTGAGCGCTCCTTTTTTCCCTTGCTTCCAGTCTCTCGTTTATCTTCAGGATAACAGGATATACAACAATGGTCGTCACAATGGTATAAAGTGCCTCCGGCAGGATAATCCTTGTAAAATAATAAGGGAAATCAAATCTTCCCCGAAGCAGGAAAAGCAAAATATAACAGATAACGCCATAGGACAAATCGCTCACCACAATCAGCGCAATCGGCAGCTTGATGTCCTCCGGATAGAATATACGCGAAAATTTTCCGTTGATATATCCGATGTATGTCAAAATCAAAGCATAAAATCCTAAAACTCCGCCAAAGAACACATCGCTCAGCAGACCGCAGCAGAATCCTATGGTCATTCCCTCCTTCTCCCCCCGCATAAAGCCGAAGGAGGACGTGAGTATAATGGTAATCTTCGGCACAATGCCGCCCAGTGCAAAATGATTAAAGACCGCCGATTCCAAGAGGAAACTGATAAAAATCAAAAGGGTTACTGTTATCTTGCGGAGCATCCGTTCTCTCCTTTGCTATTCTTCCGTCACAACCTGTTTTAAGTCTGTGATAATCAGCACCTCGCTCAGATGCTCGAAATCCACCGCCGGGGTGATATATCCGGACTTGGTCAGGTTATTGTTATCTCTGTTGATGGTATGTATATAGCCGATTAAAATGTTGGGAAGATATTTATCGCTGATATCGGAGGTGACGATTTTATCGCCCTCAACCACCACGTTTTTGCTGTCCACAAGTTTGCTGAAGGTGATAACTCCCTCGGACATCATCTGCAGGTCGCCGGAGACAATCAGATTATCCCCGGTGGCAAGCGTCATGGCGCTCACATTGCTGTTGTCGGAGATAATCGCCGTAACCCGGGACCAGTTGGGACCCGTGGCGGTGATTCTGCCTACAAGGCCGCCTCCGGCAATCACATTCATATCCTCGGACAGCCCGTCATCGCTTCCCTTGTCAATGATGAAGGAAGAATACCAGTTTCCTGAATCGCGGCTGATGATGCGCGCTCCGACCTTCTCATATTCTCCATACTGCTCATCCAGCTCTATGAGTTCACGCAGTTCATTCAGTTCATACTTGTCCTGCTGCAGGAGCGTATTCTGCTCCGTCAGAGAGGCAACCTCCTCCTTCAGACGCTCATTCTCATCCAGCAGCTCCCGAATCTGTACCAGTTCATCGGAACGTCTGGAAAGCCATTCTCCCGCCCGGCTGATTCCCTGCTGAAAAGGCACCACCACATAGCCGAGTGCCGTATTGAGAGGACTGTTGAACACATTGGTGCCGAAGGTCAAAAGCATCAAAAAGATACATAATGTTGTTAATATAAAAAGGAGATGTTTACCCTGTAAAGTAAATCTCTCCCCTTTTTTCTTCACAATAGGGCTCATTTACTCATCCCTTCAATCGCATAAGCCACGGATTTATAATTGTCGTCTTTAATGATTTTCGCGAGCCCCGCCGCCACACTGGTGAGCGGATTCTCTGCGACGTTCACCTTGAGCCCCGTACCCGCTGCCATTCTCTCTGCCAGATGATTGACCTGGGACGCACCGCCCGTCAGGTAGATACCGTGACGGTAAATATCCGCTGCCAGCTCAGGAGGGGTTCTCTCAAGAATCACCTTTACATTGTCAATGATGGTATTAAAATGCTCCTCCAGCGATTCATCCACCAGCTTGGTCGGAATCTCTCTCTCCACGGGAAGCCCGGTCACGATATCTCTGCCGTAAACCACAGCACCCTTTCCCGTCTCCTCCAATTCCTTCAAAGCCACCTTGACCGTCTCGGCTGTCTTGCCTCCAATAATCAGAGAAAATTCCCTGCGCACCGCAGATCTGATGGATTCATCAAACTTAAGACCACCCACCTTGATGAGACGGCTGAGCACGATGCCGCCCAGAGACAGAATGGAAATCTCGGTAGTCTCATATCCTACATTTACCACCAGCACGCCCTGAGAATTCTTCACATCGATATCCAGACCGAGGCCGTCCGCCACCGCCTTCTCCACAACCATAATCTTTTTTGCCTTCACATTGGCATCCTTGATAAGGTCGTAGAATGCGCGTTTCTCCACCTCTGTCACATCCGTAGGAACCGCAATCAGGAAATCTGCAGGTTTAATACTGCCCTTTTGTAAATCTCCTACAAAATAGCGTATCAACGTCTCCATATTCTTGATATCCGCAATGACACCATTGGAAAGCGGATAAGAAAGCTGAATATTTCCCGGCGCTTTCTCATACATTTCAAATGCAGAATCACCATATGCAAAAAGTGTATTCTTATTCTCAATGGCAATCATGTTTTTCTCCACCATGATTCCGTCATCACTGCGATTATAAATTTTAATATTGTTGGTACCCAAATCGATACCAAATACATTGTTAGCCATCCCGGACAGCCCCTTTCCTGTATATAAATCTTCTTTGTCGGCTGCTACGGTTCCCAGCCGTTTATGTCAAATACCCCAGTTCCTTAAAACTGGTATATCTGTTGTCACCGATGATGATATGATCCAAAAGCAGGATATCCATCATATCACCCAACTGTTTCACATTCTGTGTAAGCTCACAGTCCAACCTGCTCGGGGTCGGGTCTCCGCTGGGATGATTATGTACCAACAGGATATTTACCGCCCTCGCATGAAGTGCCTCCAAAAAAATTTCCCTCGGCGAGACAATCGACATTCTGACGCTCCCGTCAGAAATTTTCTTTTCACCAATCATCCTGCCTTTTGTGTCCAGACTCACCAGAATCACACATTCTGTAGTCCTGTGCCGCAGACTCTCCATGAAATATTGTGCCACTAAATCCGGCGAATTAAACATAAGTCCTTCTCTGGCACTGGCACGGCTGATGCGCATCGACAGTTCTGTCAGGCATTTTAATTTGACAGCCTTCACCAGACCGATGCCCTTAATCTGCATCAATTCCTCCAAAGTCACATCGTAGAGACCCAGCAATCCTTCCCTCGGATATCTCGCCAGGGACAGCACCTCCCCTGCAAGCTCCAGCGCACTTTTTTCACGGGTGCCTGTCCGCAGGATAATCGCCAAAAGCTCGCGCTCCGTCAACGACTCCGGACCCGACTGAAGGAATTTTTCATAGGGCAGATCAAATTGATCCAATTCTTTTTTCTCTTTCTGCATATACACTCCTTCGCCTTCTCCGAAGCATTGGGAATGAAAAGCAGCCGAACTATTTTATCTGATGAAACGATATACCACAAAGGCGATGACCACGCCCACGATACCGGCAATAGTAATGTTGAACTTAAGACCGAAGGTCAAAATCAAAAATCCAAGATTTAATTCCACGGGAGTGTTCAGTCCAAACACCTGTCCGTAGCTCCAGAAAGTGCCCGGAAAAATCTGAGCAATGACCGTTCCCATCACAAAGCCAATCAACACCAGCCATACCAGCAGCCAGTTTACTCTCCTCATGCAAATTCCTCTACTTTCTTCCGTATGCGTAATTTTGCACCGAAAATATCGAATGCAAAATCAAACTACGCTGTCCATCATTATAGCATAAAACATAAGCACTGTATATAAAATTTGCCAATTTTATTTCTTCTTAATCTTCCAAAAATCCTCAAAAATCAACTAATTTCTACAATTCCCTTGTCTTTGAGGGACTGCAGTGACTTCAAGATTCCGAACTTTGCGTGCTGCCAGGTCAACCCTCCCTGAAAATAAACCGCATATGGCTCCTTGATGGGTCCGTCCGCGGACAGCTCAATGGAGGAGCCGGATACAAAGGCTCCTGCCGCCATGATGACCTTCGCATCATATCCCGGCATATCCCACGGTTCCGGTGTCACATGGGAGTCCACGGGTGCGGCTGCCTGAATACCCTCACAGAATGCGACCACGCCCTCCGGCGTGCCAAATGTAACCGCCTGAATGATGTCATGGCGGCTCTCACTGCCGTTTGGAATCACAGGGAATCCGAGTTTTTCATAAATATTTGCGGCAAAGATTGCTCCCTTCAATGCGGAAGCGGTCACGGTAGGCGCAAGGAAAAGTCCCTGATAAAAATTGGAAAGCACGCCGAGAGACGCCCCCACTTCCTTGCCGAGTCCCGGACTGGTGAGGCGGTAAGCGGCATTTTCCACACATTCCTTTTTGCCGGCAATATAGCCGCCGATGGGTGCCAGTCCGCCGCCCGGATTCTTGATAAGAGACCCCACCACCATATCTGCTCCCACATCTGAGGGTTCTATGGTCTCCACAAATTCTCCGTAGCAGTTGTCCACCATGCAGATGACATCCGGCTTTATGCCCTT
>CAZUAP010000100.1:0-7217 GCA_964617975.1 uncultured Acetatifactor sp.
TTATGATAAAAGACAATCAGAAGGTATTTAACAGACTGCTGGTTATATTGGATGCGGTGATTATTGCAGCTGCATTTGTACTGGCATATTTCGTAAAATTCTATATCTTGAACAATGGTCCCGGACCGGGCGTATTGCCTGTGGAAGATTATGCCGCGTTACTTCCGTTTATTGTGCCGGGATTTGTGCTGCTGTATTATCAGTGCGGTGTTTATGCGCCAAAACGTACCGTGCGGCGCAGATTTGAGATATATGGCATTATTCAGGCCAACACTGTCGGGTTGGCAGTCATGATTATCGTTCTTTATATGGTAGTCAAGGAAATCAACTATTCCCGTTCCGTCATCATGCTTTTTTATATCCTGAATATCTTTCTGACCAGCTGTCTGAGGCTGGTTTTGCGAAAGAGTCTTCAGACCATGCGAAGCAGAGGGTATAATCTGAAACACATTTTGCTGGCAGGATATTCCAGAGCCACAGAGGAGTATATTGACCGGATACAGGATAATCCACAGTGGGGATATGTGGTGTGTGGAATCTTGGATGACCACATTCCGGCAGGAACGCTGTACAAGGGCGTGAAGGTGCTGGGAAGTCTGGGCAATCTGGAGATTATTCTCCCGGAAAACAAATTGGATGAGGTTGCGATTACACTTTCCCTGAAGGATTACGATTGCCTGGAGGATGTCGTGAATATCTGCGAGAAATCGGGCGTGCATATCAAGTTTATTCCGGATTATAACAGCCTGATACCAACCAGACCCTACACAGAGGATTTGATGGGTCTTCCGGTAATTAATATCCGTCATGTTCCGCTGACCAACACGGGAAATATTATGATAAAGCGTGCAATGGATGTGCTTGGTTCCCTGTTTGGAATTTTGATAACATCCCCGGTTATGCTGATTTGTGCCATTGCAGTAAAGCTCAGCAGTCCCGGCCCCGTGATTTTCAAACAGGAGAGAGTGGGGCTGCACAATAAACCCTTTTATATGTATAAATTCCGCAGCATGGAGCAGCAGTCTCCGGGCAGAGAGCAAAAGGGATGGACGGTGAAGAACGACCCCAGGGTCACTGCGGTGGGCAAGGTGCTTCGACGTACCAGCATGGACGAGCTCCCGCAGCTGTTCAATATCCTCAAGGGTGATATGAGTCTGGTAGGGCCCAGACCGGAGCGTCCGCAGTTTGTGGAGAAGTTCCGTGAGGAGATTCCGCGGTATATGGTGAAACATCAGGTGAGACCGGGGCTTACAGGATGGGCGCAGGTAAACGGACTCAGAGGAGATACATCCATTCTGAAACGTATAGAGTATGATATTTATTATATTGAGAACTGGACCGTAGGTTTTGATTTGAAAATTATTTTCCTGACGTTTTTTACAGGATTTATAAACAAAAACGCATATTAATGCAGAAGAAGGAGAAAACAAAAGTTATGGCAGACAATTCCCAGAGAACTACAGGAGCAAAGCAAAAAACATCAAAGAGCAAGAGCAAGATTATCATTTTCGCGATAGAGATTCTATTGATTCTCATCATGCTTGCAGTTCTTTTTTTGGTGATGACCAAGACCGGCGAGGGACCCAAGGTTGTGGAGCTGGACAAGGATAATCTCGGTATCAATGAGGCTGCACAGGATAATAATCAGAGTGGCGATGGAACAGCAGTTACCGGCACCCAGATTGTGGATACCGGTTATACGAACATTGCATTGTTCGGCGTGGATGCAACTACCCCCAGCGGTCTCTACAAGGGCAGCCGAAGCGACTGCATCATGATTGCCAGCATCAACATGGATACGGGAGACATCAAGCTGGTCAGTGTGTACCGTGACACCTATCTGAATCTGGGAACAGACACTTACAATAAATGTAACCATGCTTATTCCGGCGGTGGTGCGGAGCAGGCTATCAAGATGCTCAACATGAATCTGGATTTGGATATCACGAACTTCATCGCTGTTAACTATCAGAGTCTGATTGATTTGATTGACGGTCTGGGCGGCATTTATATTGACGTGGATAAAAACGAGCTGAAACATATCAACAACTATCAGATTACCATCAATAAAGACTTGAATCTGGGCGGTTACACTCCTGTGACGGAGACCGGATACCAGAAACTGAACGGACTGCAGGCTACCGCTTACTGCCGTATCCGTTATGATATTTCCGGCGGCGATTTCGGGCGTGCGTCCAATCAGCGTGAAGTGATTAAGGCGATTGAGGAACAGGCAAAGAAGACAGATGCAGCTACCCTGACCAAAGTGTTCACCCAGGTGGTTGACGAAATCTATACCAGTATCGACAGCAAGGATTTGCTTGAGCTGGTGAGCAACATCAATAATTACCGTATTGTTGATGAAGGTGGTTTCCCCGAGGAGTCCATGCGTACCACAGGCAATATCGGAGCGAAAGGAAGCTGTGTAATACCCTTGGATTTGGAGAGCAATGTAGTCTGGCTGCATCAGTTCCTGTTTGAGGATGCGGATTATACCGTTTCCAGCACCGTTAAGGAGTGTTCAGACAAGGTGAAAGAAGATACCTCAAAATATATCAATCGTTGACGGAAAATCATGGCGAAGGGGACTTGTGATGAGCAGGTCCTCTTTTTTACTTTTTTCTTGTAGGAAGGGTGGAATTCAAGTATAATGGGAAAAGAATGCAAGGAGCAGACATCATGGAGATTGATATTATAATTCCGCTGTATAAACCGGGCAAGGAACTGTTTACCCTTCTGGACCGGCTGGAGAGCCAGACGATTCCTGTCAACAGAATCATTCTGCTGAACACGGAGGAAAAATATTTTGAACAGCTGGTTTACGGTACAGATTTTGCAAAGAGGTACAAGAATGTAGAGGTACACCATCTCTCAAAGAGGGAATTTGACCACGGGCAGACCAGACGTCATGGAGTGGCGAAGTCCAAAGCACCTGTTTTTGTGATGATGACGCAGGACGCACTCCCGGCGGATGAATTCCTGCTGGAGAGGCTGACTGCCAATCTGCAGGGGGATGTGGCAGCAGCGTATGCGCGTCAGCTTCCGGGTCAAAACTGCAGTGTGCTGGAGCGGTTTGGCAGACAGTTTAATTATCCGGCACAGTCCTGTATCAAGTCGGCGGCGGATTTGGAACGGCTGGGAATAAAAACTTATTTCTGCTCCAATGTCTGTGCGGCGTACCGCAGGGAACTCTATGATGAATTAGGTGGATTTGTCCGGCATACGATATTCAATGAGGATATGATTTTTGCCGCAGGGGCGGTGAAAGCCGGATATTGTATAGCATACGAGGCTCAGGCGATGGTTGTCCATTCGCATAATTATAACTGTAGGCAGCAGTTTCACCGCAATTTTGACTTGGGCGTGTCTCAGGCACAACATCCGGAAATCTTCGCCGGGGTGAAGTCCGAGGCGGAGGGCAGGCGGCTGGTGAATGCGGCGGTGGCTTATCTTAAAGAAAATCATTTACAGCGAAAGATTCCTTATTTTTATTTGCAATGCGGCTGTAAATATGCCGGTTATCTGTTGGGAAAGCATTACAGACAGCTTCCCCGCAGACTGGTGCTTGCATGTACGGCAAGTCCTGATTACTGGAAGAAATAGATAAACTGGAGGGATTATATATGTGTGGCATAGTAGGATATATCGGTAAAAAGGAAGCGGCGCCTATCATTCTGGACGGACTTTCCAAATTAGAGTACCGTGGTTACGATTCTGCGGGTCTGGCTGTCTTTGACGGAGAGTGTATCCGCACGGCGAAGGCGGCAGGAAGGCTGGCGGTGCTGGAGCATCTCACCCATGGGGGCGAGAATATGAAGGGATTCTCCGGAATCGGTCATACCAGATGGGCTACGCACGGAGCTCCCAGCGACTTGAATGCCCATCCCCATACCAACAAAACCGGGACAATCGCGGTGGTGCACAACGGTATCATAGAGAATTATATTCCTCTGAAGAAGAAACTTTTGGATAAGGGATATGAGTTTGTGTCCGAGACGGATACGGAAGTTCTTGCGAAACTCTTGGATTATTATTATAAGGGAAATCCTCTGGAGGCAGTGACGAAGGTGCTGCATCGTGTGGAGGGCTCCTACGCTCTGGGGATTATGTTTGCGGATTTCCCCGGTGAGCTTTATGCCGCGCGCAAGGACAGTCCGCTGATTGTGGGGAGGAATGAGGACGGCTGTTTTATTGCCTCGGATGTACCTGCTATCCTGAAATATACACGCACGGTGTACTATATGGAAAATCAGGAGGTGGCAAGACTTAAGGCGGACGGCCTGCAGTTTTTCTCCGTGGATGAGGAGGAAGTGAGCAAGGAGGCAGTTAGGATTGACTGGGATGCGGACGCGGCAGAGAAAGCCGGTTATGAGCACTTTATGCTGAAGGAGATGTATGAGCAGCCCAAGACGGTTACCGATACCATCTCTCCCCGCATCCGGGATAATGATATTGTGATAGACGAGCTGAATATGACGGACGATGAGCTCCGGGCAGTTCATAAGATTCACATTGTGGCTTGCGGCTCGGCATATCACACCGGTGTCACCGCCAAGTATGTGATTGAGGGACTGGCACGTATTCCGGTTGAGGTGGATGTGGCAAGTGAGTTCCGCTACCGCAATCCGATTCTGGAGGAGGGCGGCATGGTGATTGTCATCAGTCAGTCCGGAGAGACGGCGGATACGCTGGCAGCCTTGAGGGAAGCCAAGGCAAGAGGATTCAAGGTGCTGGGGATTGTCAATGTGGTGGGAAGCTCCATCGCGAGAGAGTCGGACAGCGTAATGTACACCTGGGCAGGACCGGAGATTGCCGTTGCCACGACCAAGGCATACAGTGCACAGCTGGTTGCCTTGTATATGCTGGCAATGAAACTGGCGAAGGTGAAGGGAACCGTCGACGAGGACGCTTTCGCAAAACTTTTGTCCGACTTGAGCTGTCTGCCGGATCAGATAGAGATGCTGCTCGGTCAGAAAGAGAAAATACAGCATTTTGCCAACCGTTATGTGGGTGCCAAAGACATCTTCTTTATCGGGCGCGGGATTGATTATGCCATCTCGCTGGAAGGCTCCCTGAAACTGAAAGAGATTTCTTATATTCATTCCGAGGCATACGCGGCGGGTGAATTAAAACATGGAACAATTTCGCTGATTGAGGATGGCACCTTGGTGGTGGCGCTTTCCACGCAGGAAAATCTTTACCAGAAAATGATCAGCAATATTGTGGAGGTGAAGTCCCGTGGCGCCTTTGTCATGGCGGTAACCAACGAGGGCAACAAGGCGATGGAGAAGGCGGCGGATTATGTCTTGTATCTGCCGGAGACCAATCCCTGGTTTGCCAATTCCCTCGCCATCGTGCCACTGCAGCTCTTTGCGTACTATGTGGCTGTGGCGAGAGGCTGCGATGTGGATAAGCCGAAGAATCTGGCGAAGTCTGTCACCGTGGAATAAACGTTGGAAATTGGTTTAAGGGTTAATTCACTTTTGTTTCATCTTTTCGTCACAGATTGAACACAAATGGGGGATATATTAAGTTTATCAAAAGAAAACAAAGAGGTTTTCCATAGGATAAATTTATAGGAGAGAGGGATTAATATGTACGAAAACAACATTCATGGTAACTCTGACAATGACAATCCTATGACAGGGAATTTCAGTGGTGCCCGGGATATGGGATATGAAAGGGAGGTGGCATACAGGTCTCCCGCAGTGGAGCAGAGACCTCCTGTTCAGAATCAAAAGCCGGAGCGCGAGGAGAAAAAGAAACTCGGTCTGGGACAGAAGATAATGTTGAGCATCAGCTTAGGATTATTCTTCGGTATCTTTGCCGGCATCGGATTTTACGGTGTACAGCAGGCAGTGGGAGCCATGCAGCAGAAGTCAACAACGATAGAGACTACTGTCGAGGAGACAGCCGAAGTGGAAGGGATTCCGGAGGAAACCCAGCAGCCGATTCAGCAGGCGACAAGCAATGTTGTATATACCAGCGCTGAGAATAATGTGTCAGGTATTGTCAAAGAAGTGATGCCCGCCATGGTTTCCATCGTCAACAATTATACAGAAGTGAGCTCTTTCTGGGGACAGACCTATAAGGAGGAAATGTCCTCCAGCGGTTCCGGTATCATTGTGGCAGAGAATGATGATGAGTTATTGATTGTGACCAACCAGCACGTGGTGGCGGATGCGGAACAGCTTCTGGTGACGCTGATTGATGACACCGAAGTGGAAGCCAAAATCAAGGGCACCGATGCCGACATGGATTTGGCAGTGATTGCCATCAGTCTGGATGATTTGAGCAGTGAGACCAGAGATGCCATTGCAGTCGCTACTCTGGGAGACAGCGATAGTCTGGTGCTGGGTGAGCAGGTAATCGCCATCGGCAACGCGCTGGGCTACGGTCAATCCGTGACAGTCGGTTATATCAGTGCTTTGGACAGAGAAATCGAGCTGGAGGACGGCTCTGAGCGCAGCTTTATCCAGACGGATGCAGCCATCAATCCCGGCAACTCCGGCGGTGCGCTGCTCAATGCGGCAGGTGAGGTCATCGGCATCAACTCCAACAAGATTGGCGGCACTTCCATCGAGGGTATGGGATATGCAATCCCTATCACGGCTGCAAGCCCTATCATTGCAGATTTGATGGAGCGCCAGACACGCAATAAGGTGGATGAGTCTGAAATAGGCTACATCGGAATCACCTATCAGGATGTGACGGATCAGATAGTGTCAATGTACGGAATGCCTAAGGGCGTGTATGTGGTGTCTGTGGCAGAAGGCTCCGGCGCGGAGGCAGCAGGCATCATCAAGGGAGATGTCATAACCAAGTTTGACGGAGAAAAGATTTCTTCCTTCTCGGATTTGCAGGATGTTCTTCAATACTATGCAGTGGGCGATACCGCCAAGATTACGGTGATGCGTCCTGAAAACGGTGAGTATGTGCAGCGTGAATTCACAGTGACGCTGGGAGAGAGACCTGTCACCAACAGAACTAAAAATTAAATGTATTGATGATATGGTAACATTGATCCCGGGCAGTGCACGCTGTCCGGGATTTTTTCTTAATAAAAAGTTCACTTGTGTTGAGGTGCCATATTGGGTATAATGAGGACAAAACAGTGATATGTACACGTATTTCAGGAGCTCATAGCGACAAAGGAGATTGGGATGTCAGATATAATTGATGAAAATAACGAAGATAAAGAGAAGTCCGAGCAGCAT
>CAZUAP010000101.1:0-7128 GCA_964617975.1 uncultured Acetatifactor sp.
ATATGTTGTCAACAGATTTTCATAAAAATATTTCTAAAATAAATATAAAAAACAAAAAAGCCATCTCCATGTAATCACATGGGGACAGCTTTTATCGTCTTATCAAAAACTAGATGGTGAAACTTCCGGTAAACTCTTTATTCATTACATAATATACAGTCTGCTCCTCCGGCTTAACATACAGCTCAACGCTTGCCAAATCGGTGGTCTTCTGCTTCAGATCATATTTCCATACATCCTTTGCAATCTTTACTAAATCCTCCTGAGTGTAGGACTTACCGGCGAACTGAACATGTACCTCGCTCTTGAGCTCAACCTTCTTCGCAGGGGCTTTCTTAGCTGCGGGCTTCGTCTCCTTCTTAGCAGGAGCTTTCTTTGCCTCCTTAACTGCTGTTTTTACCTCGGGCTTCTCAGCCTTTACTTCTGTCTTAACTTCTACTGCGGGGGTCTCTACTTTTTTTGCTTCTGCCTTAGGCGCTGCTGCGGACACTGCCACTGCAACGGGCTTTACAGTTTTCTTTGCTGTTGCCATAACGACGTCTTCTCCCTTCTTAAACGTTTTTAATTATGTACTTTTAGCAAGTCACTCAAAACCTTTTCCAACTCGTAGAATAACTTGATAACACACAGTTTATCGCTTTTATCAACACTTGTCAACCGCATTTAACATAAAAACACACATTTCCGCAGAGAAATAATTGCATTTTTTGGAATACAATCATAAGCCTCTAATATTGTACATTCTACACATCCGTTTCTAAGCCATCAGCCCGAAATATGCCAGCACTACCAGCCCAAGCACAATCCTGTACCAGCCAAACACCTTGAAATCATGCTTCTTAATATAACCCAGCAGAAATTTCAGCACAAACAGGGATACCACAAAGGAAACCACCGTTCCGATGAGCAGCAGCACCAGCTCCAGAGATGAGAAGGCAAACCCAAACTTCACCACCTTCAGCAGGCTGGCTCCGAACATCACAGGGATGGCAAGAAAAAACGTATACTCCGCAGCGACCGTTCTGGACACACCAAGGAGCAACGCCCCCACGATTGTGGCACCGGAGCGGGAGGTTCCCGGAAATATGGCAGCCAGAAGCTGGAAAATGCCAATCAAAAGCGCCGTCCGATAAGTAATTTCCGCCAAAGAATTGATTTTGGAGTTCCGTCCTTTGTTCCAATTTTCAATGACAATAAAGGCAACACCAAAGATAATCAGTGCCAGCGCCACACAGACCGGATTGTAAAAAAGCGCGTCAAACACATCGTCAAAAAGCACACCGATGACTGCTGCCGGCACGCAGGACACCAGAATCTTAAACCACAATGTCATAATATCCATCTTGATAAAAGACCCAAAACCGGTCTTATCCCCGCGCTCCTTCTTGGTCAGGGCAAAGGGCCAGATCTGACTCCAAAACAGCACCACCACCGCCAGAATCGCCCCCAGCTGAATCACCACGTCAAACATATCAAAAAAATCTTCGCTGACCCCCGTGAACGGAATCAGCTCCTCAACCAAAATCAGATGCCCTGTACTGCTGATTGGGAGCCACTCCGTGACGCCCTCCACAATACCGTAAATAATTGCCTTGATAATCTCTAACATTTCAGTCCTCATTTCTGATTTACTTTTTTAGGTACTGCATAAGCTCCTCATAGCAGCTCTCCGCCTCGGCATATCCCTGGTCATAGAGCGCCTTCACTTTATCCTTATCCCGCTCTATGCGCCCCACCTCGCCGGCATGGCTGGGACGAATGACAAAAATCTGCCCGTCGCTCTGTAATCTGTCAATGTAGTCCAGGCATTCATTGTATACAATATGCCGCCGCGCCATCAACTCCGCTACTTTAGGATATTTGACGTAGCGGGCTTTTATGAGTGCAAGTTGGGCGGCATTCACAGGTTTTCTGCGAAATCCCACTTCCTTGGTCATAATCACAATATTTTTGCGGTTGCCATCCAGCACCGCCTTCTGAATCGGGATGGAATCACTCAGCCCGCCATCCAGATAGGGCTTTCCGTCAATTCTGACAATGCGCGCCACCAGCGGCAGCGACGCCGAGGCACGTATTTTATCAATCTCCGCCAGCATATCTCTCACACGCAGATATTCCGCACGCCCCGTCTCTATGTTCGTCACCACGCTGTAAGCCTTGCCTTGATATCGCTTGAAAGCCTCGTTATCATAAGGATACAGATAATCCGGAATCGTGTGATAGCACATACTTGTATTGAACAAATCCCCTGTGAGCAGCAGACTCTCCACGCTGCAATAACGCTTCGTGTCCAGATAATCTACACTGACATCCAGCGCCCTGCCACGCTGCCCGGACAGATAGCTCGCCATATGGCAGGCTCCCGCCGACACCCCATACACACTGGAAAATTCCAAGCCCTTATCCATGAAAAAATCCAACACTCCGGCGGTATAAATACCCTTCATGCCGCCGCCCTCCAGAACAAGCCCTGCCTGATACATCCCCATTGCACCTCCACTCATAAGCTGCTGTACAGTCTGCACCCTCACGGAACAGACAGCCTTCCAACTACCACCACTCTAGGATTAACGATTCGGATATTCCGTATTCACAAATCTCCGCAGTGCCTCCAGAGACCGCTCCACCTTTTCCGTGTCAATACAGTAAGCCATGCGGAAATATCCGGGAGCTCCGAAAGTATCCGCAGGCACCAGAATCAAATCATACTTTAAAGCCTTCTGACAGAATGCGACGGAATCCTCCTCCAGCGCCTTGGGGAAAATATAAAAGGTTCCGCCGGGTTTTACGCAGGTGAAGCCCAGACTCACCAGCTCATTGTAAATCAAATTCATATTTGTCTCATAGACGCCCAAATCCGCCGTCTTGTCCAACACCTGCGCCACTGCAAGCTGGATGATGGAGGGCGGACAATTATGTCCGATTCCGCGGGAAATCTGCCCGCACATATTCACCATCGTCTCCGCATCCGGGCAGGCAGGATTGACCGCCACATAGCCGATGCGCTCTCCGGGAAGAGACAGGGACTTGGAGAAAGAGTAGCACATGATTGTGTTATCATAGAACCGGGACACACAGGGCGAATCCACCCCCTCGAAAATAATCTCGCGATAGGGCTCATCCGAAATCAAATAAATCTCATGCCCGTACTGAGCTGATTTCGCTCTGAGGATATCCGTCAATTTCTGAATGGTATCCGTGGAGTACACAATGCCGGAAGGGTTGTTCGGAGTGTTGATAAGCACCGCCTTCACCTTCTCTGTCAGCATTTCCTCAAACGCCTCAAAATGAATCTGAAAAGTCTCTGTATTGGGGGGAACCACTTTCAGAACAGCCCCCGTCAAATCAACATAGGGATGATACTCCGGGAAAAAAGGAGCAAAGGTAAGAATCTCATCTCCCGGCTCCGTCACCAGACGAAACGCGTGAGACAGCGCACCTGCCGCACCGGACGCCATAAAGATATGCTCCTTGCGGTAAGGGATGCCGAAACGTTTTTCCAGAGAGGCTGCAATCGCCTCACGCACGGAAGTGATACCTAAGCTGGGGCTATACCCATGCAGCTCCATAGGATTTTTTTCTGAGAGCATCTGAATCATGACATCCGTAAATTCCTGAGGGACGGGAACGGAAGGATTTCCCAGACTATAGTCAAACACATTTTCATAGCCGATTTCCTGTCCTCTTGCCGTGGCAAACTCGGAGAGCTGGCGGATGACCGACTTCCCCGATAACATATCCTTGTACTTTTGTACCAACATAAAAGACTTCCTCCTATAGCAATGTATTCAGGTTCACAAAAGTGCCGCCCTTGATTTCCGCACATATTTTATCATTTAACCGGAGCCAGACGCTCTGGGCATTGGGATTGTATACCGACTCACAATCCACTGTAAACTGCAGGCGGCGGTATGCCTCCAGATAATCTATAATCTCAATATTGGTGGCATACCAGATATCCTCCCTGCCGCCCATATACTCACAGAAGTTTTCGATGACCTCCCAGTTGTCGTTCTCCGCAAACTCATAGCTGTGCCCCCACACCGACATCAGTTTCAAATACTGAGGCTTTTTGTATTCCACAAACGCTTCCGCCTTCTTCATCAGCTTGGGACTGTCGTGATGACACGTAAAACGCCATTCCATAGGGTCCTCCGGAAGTGCGAAATCGGAAATCGCATGCCACTTGGGCGGATTCTCCGGCTCATAGCCTGTCGTGGTCTCCACCACACGCGCATAGGCAATCCCCAACTGGCGAAACAACTGTTTGATTTCCTCGCTATAAGAACCGTTGGGATACGCATGACCCCTCACCGGCATCCCGGTGATGCCCTCCAGCCCTTTCCTGTCCTCCAGAATCTCCCTCGCCACCTCCGTGAGCGGGCAGCGGGCTATCGTCGGATGGCTCATGGTATGTGTGGCAATCTCATGTCCCTGATAGACTTCCTTTATCTGTTCTCGACAAATCCGGGGATGTTTCTGTCCCGCCTGGTCCTGACACATCAGCCCATAATTCAAATTGAAAGTTCCCTTGATGCCATGTTTGTTAAAAATTTCCAGCAAACGAAGGTCTTCGACCTTTCCGTCATCATAGCTCATGGTCAAAGCCTTTGCCTTCCCTCCCGGGTAACAGACATATACTTTCATTATTGCCTCATTTCTGTGCATTGCCTTGCGCACAACGTTTTTTATAATAGTATAACTTTTGGGATTGCTTGGCAATAGTTTTATGTTCTTGCATATTTTGTCGGATTCCAGTAAGATGGAGGAGGATAATTATATAGGTAATTGTATATCGAAAGGAGCATTATTATGGGAAATGACTCTGCACGAAACCGCGCTCAGGGCTTTGAGACTATGGACGGCGGCTTGCGCGACAAAATCAACTTCTCCGGCGGCAAGATTGCCGGAATCATTATCGCCGTGGTGGTGATTGCCTTACTGACACTCAACTCCACCTACCAGATTGGAGAACAGGAACAGGCAGTTCTCATCACTCTGGGACAGGCAAAAGCGGTCACTGACCCCGGACTTCATTTCAAATTCCCTTTTGTACAGCATGTAAAAAAAGTAAATACCACGATTCAGGGTTTTGCCATCGGCTATGACGAAACTACCAATGCCACCAACAGCTCGGAATCTCTTATGATTACCTCGGATTACAACTTTGTAAATGTGGACTTCTTCGTCGAGTACCGCTACAGCGACCCCGTGAAGGCAATATATGCCTCCAAGGACCCTGAGGGAATACTGCGCAACGTGAGCCAGAGCTGTATCCGCACGGTCATAGGCAGCTATACGGTGGACGATGTGCTCACCACAGGCAAAAACGAGATTCAGTCGGAAATCAAAGAAATGATTATGCAGCGTCTGGATGCACAGGACATCGGCGTCCAGCTGGTCAACATCACCATACAGGACTCAGAACCCCCTACCGATGAAGTTATGGAAGCCTTCAAAGCGGTAGAGACAGCCAAGCAGGGCAAGGAAACTTCCCTCAATAATGCCAATAAATACCGCAACGAACAGATTCCGCTGGCGCAGGCAAAGGCTGACAGCATCATTCAGGACGCCGAGGCGCAAAAGACCTCCCGCATCAACGAGGCGACAGGACAGGTGGCGAGATTCAACGCCATGTATGAGGAATACATCAAAAATCCCAATGTCACCAAACAGCGCATGTTTTACGAAACGATGGAGGATGTTCTGCCGGATCTCAAGGTAATTATCGAAGGCACCAACGGCGATATGCAGATGTTCTACCCGGTAGAATCCTTCACCGGCAGCAGTGATACAAACAGCACGTCCGCAAATAATGCGGATGCACAATGATAAGGAGGTGCGGACAATATGAAAATCATAAAAAGAACCGGTCTCATCATTTTGTTTCTTATAGTGCTGATTGTGGGCGCACCAAGCATAGTGGTCACCAACGAAAATGAATATAGCCTGATTCGCCAGTTTGGGAAGGTAGACCATGTGATAAGCGACGCAGGTGTCAGTTTCAAAATTCCCTTTGTGCAGAGCGTTGATAAACTGCCCAAAGAGACCTTACTGTATGACTTGGCATCCTCCGATGTCATCACCAGCGACAAAAAGACTATGATCTGTGACAGCTATATTCTCTGGCACATCACAGACCCTCTGAAGTTTGCCCAGACCTTGAATTCTTCCATCACCAATGCAGAGGCGCGACTCAACACCATCGTTTATAACTCTACCAAGAACGTCATCAGCTCCAATACACAAAACGATGTGATTTCCGGGCGCAACGGCGCCTTGTCCTCCGCCATCGTTTCCAATATCGGAAATTCTCTGGACTCCTACGGCATCGAGCTCCTCTCCTTTGAGATTAAGCAGCTGGACCTGCCCAGCGACAACAAATCCGCTGTATACGAGCGCATGATTTCCGAGCGTGACAACATTGCCGCAACCTACACTGCAGAGGGTTCCTCCGAGGCTCAGATTATCCGCAACACCACCGACAAGGAGGTCACCGTCATGATTTCCGAGGCGGAGAAAAATGCGGAAATCCTCATCTCCGAAGGCGAGGCAGAGTATATGCGAATCCTCTCCGAAGCTTATTCGGACAGCTCAAAACAGGAGTTCTATTCCTTTGTGAGAAGTTTGGACGCCCTGAAGGCATCCATGACCGGGGACAACAAGACCGTGGTACTCTCGCCTGATTCACCTATCGCGCAGATTTTCTACGGACAATAAAACTGTATAATCCGGTGCAGGGACAGGTTGCTCTGCCTGCGGCGAGTCGCATAAGCGACATAATACCTCTACGCCGCAGTGCGTTCCTGCCCGGAGGGCTTAAATAAAGCGCTGAATTAACACGCCGAATCAAAATGTTAATTCCCTAGTTGATTACTTTTATGATATCTCCCCACTGGGTGTCGGCGGCGTAGGTTTCCAACGCGTCATATACCTTCTGCACCAGAGCGCTGTCCGTCTCCAACATATCTGCGGTCTCCTCCACAGGCAGATTCTTTGCTTTTTTCTTGGCAATTAGCAAAATTAATTTTTTCAGTTCACCTTGGCTGATTCCGATGTCAATCAAATCCATCCTGACCGCCTCCCATTCTTCCGATTCCCTGACTTCGTTTACGATATCATCCAGTT
>CAZUAP010000102.1:0-7099 GCA_964617975.1 uncultured Acetatifactor sp.
GTCTCCATACTTGCGCTGGTCTCCTCCGTTGCCGCAGCATTTTGCGCCGTAACAGCTGCCAGATTGGATACAGAGGTGGCAACCACATCCTTAACTCTCATCAACTCCTCCGCCATGTCATCAATCTGTTCGCTCACTTTCTTGACATTATCCATCAAATCATACAGGGATTTGAATGCTTTCACCGTAGTGGAAAGTGTGGACATCTCCTCCTGCAGGTTTTGCTCTGCCTCATTCATCTTCTGAACGGAATTTTCAGCATCCGAAAGGAGCACGTTCACAGCCTTATCGATGACCTTTACGCCATTTGTACTTTCATCGCTGAGCTGTCTGATTTCCTCGGCAACAACCGCAAATCCTTTTCCTGCTGCACCAGCTCTCGCCGCCTCGATGTTAGCATTCAGCGAAAGGAGATTGGTCTGGCTTGCAATATCCGATATCATGGATACTGCTGCCTTAATATCCTGCGCAGACTCGTTGGTCTTGAGAGTCTGTTGTTTCACTATGTCGATTGCATCCTGAGTATGCACGGAAATATTCTCAAGACCTTTGATATCATTCAGCATGGTGTTGGCATCGTCCGTCAGCTCCTTTACAACATCCCGCAGAGTGCTCACCATATCCTTTTCCTTCTGAGTAATCTCATCAAGCTCCTGCACCTTCTTGCCGACAACCTCAGCATCCTGTGACTGTGATGCAGCACCGCTTGCTATATCATTTACAGCCTGCTCTATATTTTCGATACTCTGCTCAATATCAGAAAATTTGTTCTTGAAATCTTCGCTGCAGTTCGTAACGGCAAATGCCGAATTATTCATATCGGAAATCATATTCTTTAAGGATTCAATCACATCCTGCAGCGAATTTGCAATCGCACCGAGCTCATCCTTGCGGTTCAGCAGTTTTTCGTTTGCGCGAATCTGCAGATTTCCTTCTGAAACCATCTCAAGGTCATCCTTTACCTTGTTGATAATCTTTACAATCATTCTGACGATAAGATATGAAATCAGCAGAGAAACCAGCATGAGAATTATGGCCTCTGCTATGGTAGTTCCGATTGATTTGGAAAATACATCCGAGAGCTGCCCTTCCATCTCGTCCATCTCAGCCTGCATATCGTCCGTGTAATTACCTGTGGTAACCACCCAGCCCCAGGGCTCAAACATCTCAGAATATGCCAGCTTCGGCGCTACAGTCACACCGTCGGATTTCGTAAAGTAAAACTCGTTGTATCCGCCGCCCGCTTGAGCAGATTTCATGATATTCTGTATAATCATTACACCGTTCTGGTCCTCAAGATTATAACGGTTGTTTCCTTCATTCTGCGGCAGGATGGGATGCATTACCAATATGTAATCCGTGTCGTCAATCCACATATATCCGCTGCCGTCATCCCTGTAACGCATATTGCGTATGGTTTCCTTGGCGAGATACTTGGCCTCGTCCTCCGTATATGTTCCGGCAGTATACTCATCATAATAATACTGGATAATGGCAATGGAGGACTGAACCTGAGATTTAATCTCTGTTTTGTAGCCTTCCAGCATAGCGTTGTCGTAGTCCTCCACAGATGTCTTTTCAATGTTCTTCAGAGTGATTCCGTTTGTCACCGCAAAGGTGAGAATCGTTACAAATGTAACCAGGCCGATTAAAAACGTCACCAGAAGTGTCAGGCCCTTCTTACGCTTGTTTCCGCGAGCAGCATTTGTCTCTTTGTTCAAATTTTCCATATTTGATTTCCCCCATACATGATTTTCTATTCTGTATTGAGCTATTCGCCAGCTTCTGTTATTAACTATATTATACCTTTTTGCCAATTATTTTCAATGGTATTCGAGTATTTTTGTTTATTTTTTTCATATCATTTTCTTCTGACGTCCATCGCCTGCGTTGAGATTCAGAAATGTGCAAAAAAACTTTCGGTATTAACGGCTTTGTTTATCTGAAAAATAAGATATAATAAACTAGTTGTATCTGTCACGCATATTGAAAGGGTCGGTCATCTTGAAGGAAAATCACCAGATAGCTGTTATATATGGATTTTTTCTTGTAATCGGGGTCATTCTCTGCGTTGGCGCCGTAGTTTTTATTCCTGTCGATGCCTATACCGCCAATTATAAGGCAAAAGAAATCGAACTGATGCCTTCCGAAACCACGATGCCGAGCAGAAATGTACGGGAATTTCACTTCCGCAATGTCGACTGGATTAACAATGGAACCTGCCTGAATTTTCTTTCCTCCCATCAGGAGGTGAAGGTGGAAGCGGACGGTATACTTATTTTTGAACGAAACGCCGTGGAAACTTTCTGGGGACGGACCACCGGATTTGCATGGGAATATATCGAGATTCCCCCAGAGACCGCCGAGGTCACCGTAACGCTGACTGCCTGCTACCCCGCTGTGCGCAATATTTCCATGTCCTTTTATCAGGGTATCAGCACAAAAATGTATCAGAATTTGTTTCATCAGGAAAGTTTCTCCCTGATCATCAGTATCCTGAATGTCTGTCTTGGCTTATTTCTGCTTATTTACGGCGGCATAATGCGCAAGAGGACCAGTGTAGGCGAAGCGATGTTTTACCTCGGAATTTTCACTGTAATTCTGGGAATCTGGTCTCTCACCGAAAATGGAATCATGGCAGTACTTATGAACCGGCGGGCAGCCAGCTCCTTTATTTCCTTCACCGCGCTGGCCTTGGACGGCATTCCCTTCATTATGTTTGTCCATTCCTATCTGCAGCCGGCAGATAAATATGTATACAAGACACTGCTAGGCTTGAATGTCTTCAATATTGTTCTGGTGTTGTCACTCCAGCTTTTTGAAATCTGTGATATGAAACAGACTCTGTTTCTCACCCACATTTCGCTGGTGACCGCCTTTCTCTATCTGCCATTTTGTCTGGTTTATATGCTTCGCAAGCACCTGCTGATTCGGCGCTTTTGGGTGACGGTATTCAGTCTGCTCAGTCTGTGTCCTCCGCTGGTATACAGCCTGTATATGTATTATGGCAGTTCCAAAACTGTGAGCAACTACGGAAACGTATCCATTTTTTTATTTGTGGCGATTTTTGCTGTAGATGTCTACCGCTCCATCATAAAAGACCTTGAGGAAGGAAAGAAAGTCGCCCTGTATAAGGAACTGGCAACGAAAGATTTGCTTACTGACTGCTATAATCGGAATGCTTATCGGGATGATACCAATAACTGTACCGATTGGACAAGGGTGCTGCTCGTGACCTGTGATTTGAACAATCTGAAACAGTGTAACGATACTCTTGGGCACGCATGTGGAGATCAATATATTACGGATTCTGCCAAAATTCTCAAAAAAGTTTTCTCCCCGCACGGAAAAATATACCGTATCGGCGGAGATGAATTTTGCATCATTATTCCGGACAGCCGCAAATGCAATATAGGAATACTTCTCGCCGCCCTCAGAGAAGAACAGCGCATTTACAACACCGGTTCCAAAGTCATCCGGCTGCAGATTGCCTGTGGTTACGCGGAGTTCGATGCCGACACGGATACAAATATAGAGGATATCAGAAACCGTGCGGATATCCGAATGTATCAAAATAAAAAAGAACTCAAAGGCGAACAACAGGCATCTGCAAGCCCTATGAACAAATAAGTTACCGCTCCATCTTCCAGAAGAAGGCACTGTACGCCGGCAGAACGCTTCCCCCACCGAAATCATGATTCTCACCGCTGATTAAATCTACCGCAGTCCCGCAGCCCGCATCAAAATGAGCCGTATAATCCTCGCCGTCTGCGTTGATAGCCACCAGCACCCTCTCGCCGTCAGTCTTTCTCTCAAAAATGCACTGTTTGTTGGTGAGTACCACCGAGCGGAAATCTCCGTAGTTCAATGCCTTGGAATTTTTCTTTGCCTGAGCCAATTTGCTGATAAATTCTGTCAGCTCATTCCACACAGGTGTTTCAAAGCAGGGACGAAGCGCCGGGTCTCCCTGATGCTTGTCCGCTTTCTCTCCCCATTCACTTCCATAATAAACGCAGGGAATCCCGGGCATGCCAAACATCAGCGCATAGATGAGAGGCAGATGCTTTTCGTTGGTCAGAACACTTGCCACACGGGTCACATCGTGGTTGTCCACAAAGGATAACAGGTGTTTTCCGCGATAAAGCGTCCAGTTGTCCGGTCCGAACTGTCTCAGCAGAGAGTGGTTGATTTCAAACAAATTCATACTGTTGAAACTGCTGTAAAGTCCCTTATAGCACTCATAGTTGGTGGCGGAATGCAGCATGGAATCATTCATCAGCCGGTTGTAGTCGCCGTGGAGCATCTCCCCCAACAGGTAAAAGTCCTCCTTAAGCCCCTGAGTGTAATCCCGCAGTCTGCGCACAAAGCCCTCGTCCAGACAGTAAGCCACATCCAGGCGCAACCCATCTATATCAAACTCGTCCACCCAGTATTTCACACTCTCCAAAAGATAATTGACCACTTCCTCATTATGGAGATTCAGCTTTACCAAGTCATAATTGCCTTCCCAGCCCTCATACCAGAGACCGTCATTATAATTGGAGTTGCCGCCGAAGTCGATTCGGTGAAACCAGTTTACATAACGCGAATTTTCACGATTCTGCACCACGTCCATAAAGGGGCCAAATCCCCTGCCCACATGATTGAATACGCCGTCCAACACCACTCGTATCCCATTCTCATGGAGGGCGGCACAAACTTCTTTAAAATCTTCATTGGTTCCCAGCCGTACATCCAGCTTGCGATAGTCTCTGGTGTTGTAACCATGGGTGTCCGATTCAAAAATCGGGGAAAAATAGATGGCATCAATGCCCAGTTTCCGCATATGGGGAATCCAATCCTTCACCTTCAGAATCCTGTGCTCCAGCACTCCGTCGTTTTCAAATGGTGCACCACAGAACCCCAACGGATAAATTTGATAAAATACACTCTCATAGGCCCACATTATACTGTACCCTCCTGTCCTGCAAAATCCTTGCAAAAAACTACTGACTCTGCCAATTAGGCATTCCTGTCATTTTTTATGTGGATAACAGCAGGAAATCCACAGTATCCACAGAGTTATCCACACTTTAACACCATTGTCATTTTACCACATTTCGAGTGTCATTTCCACCACTTTGACATCTTTTCCTGCAAAATCAAAGCCACGAATCCCAAAAACGTTCCACGCGTTTGGCAATGCTGTCCACGCTCACCGTCTCAAAGGATTCCCACTCTCTGGGAAACAGCCTCCGATAAGGTAATTGCAGGAATCTTTCGTCCAAAAGAGCGATAATTCCCACATCCTCCACCGTGCGGATAACTCTCCCCGCAGCCTGCAAAACCTTGTTCATGCCGGGATATCGGTAGGCATAGTCAAAACCGTTCTCACCGTGCTCATCAAAATAGGTTTTCAAAAGCTCCCGCTCGTGGCAGACCTGCGGAATGCCGGTTCCCACGATAATCGCCCCAATCAGGCTGTCTTTTTTCAGGTCGATTCCCTCCCCGAAGATACCTCCCAGAACGCAGAAACCGATGAGTGTATGGTCTTCCTCCTCAATATCCATGTGGATAAACTGCTGCAAGTCCAAATCCGCGTGACCTCTGAAACGGTCCAGAAAGGCTTCCCTCTCCTCCTCGCTCATGTAATCCTGCTGCAAAATACACTCCTTCTCCTCATCCGCAAACTCTCCCTCATAGAGGTCGTAAATCTTCTGCAGAAAGCTGTAGGAGGGGCAGAACACCATGTAGTTGCCATGGCGGTTCTTTACTATCTCATCAATGTATCGCGCAATCTTGTAATATTCCTCCTCGGAACGCCTTGTATACTTGCTGGTCACATCATTGGCGATAAATAACGCTCGTTTTTCGTTATTGAATACAGACTTTGCGTAGACTTCATAGTCTTCCGCATCCCCTCCGAGAAGTTCTTTGTAATATTGAACAGGCAGAAAAGTTGCTGAAAAAAGAATCGTACTGCGCCCTCTGCCCATACATTCCTTCAGGTTTTCTCTGGGATTGACACACAAAAGTTTCAGCAGAAAGCTGCCATCCTCCTGCAGCTGCGTATACTTCACATAGTGTTCATCCACACGCTCATATATGTCAAGGAAATGCGATACCTCAAAATAGAAATCCAGGATTGCCTCCCTGACCGGCAGCCGCACTTCCTCCTGCTCCTCAAGATAATCGGACATGGTGCTGTAAAGGCGCATCAGTGCATTGACAAACCCATCTATGCTTTCCACACGACAAAACTCCTGACAATCACGTTTCAGCGTCAGAAGCTCCTGATTGCACTTCTCCAGACGCTGCATCAGCTTCTCTCCATACCCCTGACGCACCAGAATGCTGCTCCCCTGATGGCGTTTTCCTCCCTTTCGATTCTTTGCAGGCTGTGTCTGCAGCTCTAATTCCGACGTGCTTGTCACTTCCAGTGTCAGTTGCCCGGAAACCTGATTTTTGTGGGCATTTTCTTCCAATTCTGACATGATTGTCTGCTGAATTTCCCTCTTGAGTTCCAGAAAACTTTCCTTCAGGAGGGATGCGCTGTACATCTCTCTCCCGCGCTCCAGAAGATTGTGTGCTTCATCAATTAAAAACAAGTGATTTCCATCGGAGCCGTCTCCAAAAAAGCGTTTCAGATATACATGCGGGTCAAAGAGATAATTGTAATCGCCGATAATGCCATCCGCAAAAAGGCTCATGTCCAGACAAAATTCAAATGGACATACTTTGTATTTCTCCGCATATTCCTCAATACATTCCCGGCTGAAACGCTCCTTAGAGGTAAGCAGGTCAAACACAGCCTCGTTGATGCGGTCATAGTGTCCCTTTGCGTAGGGACAATTTTCCGGATTGCACTCCGTCTCCTCCATAAAGCAAATCTTCTCTTTGGCGGTGAGCACGACACTCTTGAAACGCAGTCCCTTATCCCGCAAAAGCTCCAGCGTATCATCCGCCACCGTTCGGGTGATGGTCTTGGCGGTGAGGTAGAAAAATCTCTCCCCCATTCCTCTCCCCATTGCCTTGACTGCCGGGAAAATCGTGGAGACAGTCTTTCCCACTCCGGTAGGCGCCTCCAGAAAAAGTTTTTTCTGATGGTAGATGGTCTGGT
>CAZUAP010000103.1:0-7093 GCA_964617975.1 uncultured Acetatifactor sp.
CGCACTTCCGCCGCAACAATGGCAGAGACGGCATCGTAATAGGAAATCACGTATTCTACTAGAATCATAAAAGTAAAGCACAAATCGAAAGGCTTATCTGAGAACAACCGATAGAGGTTGCCCCAGATAAGCCTTTTTCAAAGAAATTCATTGCCCCGGCATGAGTTTTGTAGTAAACTGAAAGCACCACGAGAAAGGAGTGCATTCTTATGAGTGAAATGATAATTATCTGGCTTGTGGTTCTGCTCATAGCGATTGCCATAGAACTGGGAACCATGGGACTTACAAGCATCTGGTTTGCCGGAGGTGCCCTCATTGCTGTGATAGCAGCGGCATTTTCCCTGCCGGTCTGGCTGCAGATTCTGCTCTTTTTGATGGTATCCCTTGCACTGATGGTGTTTACGAGACCGATTGCCGTGAAATACTTTAACAAGGACCGGGTGCGGACCAATGTGGAGAGTATGATTGGACGTCAGGCGATTGTCATCAGCGAAATCGACAACCTGCAGGGCATCGGACAGGTGACGGTGGGCGGACAGGAATGGAGCGCCCGGAGCGAAGATGAGAAAAAATGTATGGCGGCAGGCACCGTGGTGGAGGTCGTCGCAGTCAGCGGAGTGAAGCTGATTGTGAGGGAGGACCCTCAGATGCAGAAGATACGGGGCGATAAAGAATAACAGTTCATAAAAAAAGTGAGTGCAGCACATATTCTGCGCAGAAAGAGGTGTCGTATGGGATTCTTGTTTCTTCCTTTTATGCTCTTTGTTATTGTAATTTGGATTTTCTCCAGTTGTATCAAAATTGTGCCGCAGGCGCAGGCATATGTGGTGGAGCGTCTGGGCGCTTATCAGGGCACGTGGTCCGTTGGTTTTCATCTCAAAGTACCGTTCATCGATAAGGTGGCACGCCGGGTCAATCTCAAGGAGCAGGTGGCAGATTTCCCGCCCCAGCCCGTGATTACCAAGGATAATGCCTCCGTGAGAATTGATACCGTTGTATTTTATCAGATAACAGACCCCAAGCTGTTCACCTACGGCGTGGAGAATCCTATGATGGCAATCGAGAATCTGACTGCCACCACCCTGCGCAATATCATCGGAGATTTGGAGCTGGACCAGACCCTGACCTCCCGTGAGATTATCAATACTAAGATGCGCGCGGCACTGGATATCGCCACAGACCCCTGGGGCATCAAGGTCAACCGTGTGGAGTTGAAAAATATCATCCCTCCCGCCGAGATTCAGAACGCCATGGAGAAACAGATGAAGGCGGAGCGTGAGAGACGTGAGGCGGTAACCCGTGCGGAAGGTGAGAAGAAAGCGCGCATTCTTGAGGCAGAGGGCGAGAAGGAATCCGCGATTCTTCGTGCGGAGGCAGAGAAACAGTCCGCAATTCTCCGCGCCGAGGCACAGAAGGAAAAGATGATTCGTGAGGCGGAAGGTGAGGCCGAGGCAATCCTGAAGGTGCAGCAGGCGAATGCGGATGGTATCCGTATGCTGAAGGAGGCAGGCGCCGATGAGGCGGTGCTGAAGCTCAAGAGCTTAGAGGCGTTTGAGAAGGTGGCGGACGGCAAGGCAAACACAATTCTGCTCCCTGCAGAACTGGAGGGCATTGCCAGTGTAGGTGCAGCGCTTAAGACCGTTGCGGGCAAGACGGAAGTTTAAAAATTATTACAGGAGGCACATTATGAGCAATATTGATTTAAAGGGACGGGATTTCCTGAAGTTGTTGGATTTTACGCCGGAGGAAATCACCTATTTTCTGGATTTGGCAGCGGAGCTGAAGGATAAGAAAAAGAAGGGAATCCCCGTGGATACCCTGCGCGGCAAAAATGTTGCGCTGATTTTTGAAAAGACCAGTACCCGCACCAGATGTGCCTTCGAGGTGGCAGCTCATGATTTGGGCATGGGCTGTACCTATCTGGACCCTTCAGGCTCCCAGATAGGCAAAAAGGAGAGTATCGCCGACACCGCCCGTGTGTTGTCCGGTATGTTCGAGGGAATCGAGTACCGCGGCTTCGGACAGGACATCGTGGAGGAGCTGGCAAAATATTCCAAGGTTCCCGTGTGGAATGGACTGACCAACGAATTTCACCCCACCCAGATGCTTGCAGATTTGCTTACCATCCGGGAGCATTTCGGACATCTGAAGGGGATTAAGTTGACTTATATGGGGGACGCCCGCTACAACATGGGCAATTCCCTGATGGTGGCGTGCGCCAAGATGGGTATGCACTTTACTGCCTGCACCACCGCCAAGTATTTCCCGGAGAAAGAGCTGGTGGCGCAGTGTGAGGCAATCGCAGCGCAGACCGGCGGCAGCATCACCCTGACGGAGGACGTAAAGGCAGGAACAAAGGGCGTGGATGTGATTTACACGGATGTCTGGGTGTCCATGGGCGAGCCCGACGAGGTGTGGGAGGAGCGCATCCGCGACCTGTCTCCCTACCAGGTGAATAAGGCGGCTATGGACAACGCGGGGGAGAAGGCAATCTTCATGCACTGCCTGCCTGCGTTCCACGATTTGAAGACCAAGATTGGCGCCCAGATGGGTGAGCGTTTCGGCATCACGGAGATGGAGGTCACGGATGAGGTGTTTGAATCTGCGCAGTCCTTAGTATTTGAGGAGGCAGAGAACCGTATGCACACCATCAAGGCAGTCATGGCGGCTACCTTATGAAGGCGGAACTATTAGCGCTCCTGAGGGAGCGGCGGGATTATGTGTCGGGGCAGCAGCTGTGTGAGCAGTTTGGCGTGTCCCGCACTGCTGTCTGGAAGGCAATCGGACAGCTCAAAAAAGAAGGATATCACATCGAGGCAGTCCAAAAGAAGGGATATCTTTTGATGGAGGAGCTTGGGGAGAGCACAGGGGAAATCTACAGCCGCAATGAGCTGGCGAGCCGTATGCAGACGGAGTGGGCAGGACATCCTGTTTATTTTTACGAGAGCATCGGCTCTACCAATGTGCAGGCGAGACAGCTCGCCGAGGAGGGCGCGCCCCACGGCACTCTGGTGGTGGCGGATAAACAGACTGCGGGCAGAGGCCGCAGAGGACATAGTTGGATTAGCATTCCGGGGGCGAATATCTATTTTACCCTGCTTCTCAGACCGGATTTTGCGCCGGACAGGGCGCCCATGCTGACGCTGGTGATGGCTTACGCTCTGGCGCGGGCGATTATGCGGGAGACCGGAACCGAGGTGGGCATCAAATGGCCCAACGACATTGTCATAGACGGCAAAAAGGCCTGTGGCATTCTCACGGAGATGAGCGTGGAGCAAAATGATATTCAGCACGTGGTCATCGGCGTCGGAATCAATGTGCGGGAGCAGGAGTTTGCCCCGGAGATTGCGGCGACGGCAACCTCGCTGGACGCTGCCGCGGGCGTGAAAGTAGACAGAAGTAAGCTGCTGGCAGCAGTCATGCAGGCATTCGAGGAGGATTATGGCGATTTTGCCGGTGCACAAAGCCTTGCTCCGTTAAAGAATTCTTATGATGCTCTGCTGGTCAACCGTGACCGGGAGGTCTGTGTGCTGGATCCGGCGGGAGAGTACCGCGGAACGGCGCGGGGCATCACCGACACGGGAGAGTTGATGGTGGAATTGCCTGACGGAAGCGTGAGAGAAGTGTTCGCCGGCGAAGTGTCCGTCCGCGGTATCTACGGATATGTGTGATGAAAAGGTCGGGAAGGAAAATATCGGGAAGAAAAATATGAGTGACAATCGAATCGTTCTCTGTGGTGCCAATGCCTATGAGAAGAAATACTATTTTAATGAGCAGTTTTCGCAAATTCCGGATTCCATCAAGGATGAATTGCATATCATCTGTGTATTGTTCACGGAGGAAGTGGGCGGAATCTTCACAGTGGTGTTCGAGGAGGACGGCTCCATCTCCCTGGAGACCGATGCGGAGGAGGATGATATCTATTATGATGAGATTTCCAGCGGACTGCTGATTGGTGAGATACGGCGCAACAGACAGGAGTTGTTTGAATCCCTGAGCCTCTATTACAGAGTGTTCGTGCTGAAGGAGGATGTGTCAGGAATTTTGGAGGAGTAGACATGATACTTGTGATTGATGTGGGCAACACCAACATAACACTGGGAGTGTATGAGAAGGATTTGCTGAAGGCGACCTTCCGCATGATGACACAGACGCCCCGCACCTCCGACGAGTACGGCATCATCATCAGCCAGTTTTTTCAAAATAATGACATAGAGCCCGGGGAACTATCCGGTTCCATTGTGGCAAGCGTGGTTCCGGCGGTGATGCACTCCCTGCTGGGGGCGCTGAGCCGTTATACCGGAACCCGGCCGCTGCTCGTGGGACCTGGAGTCAAGACGGGCATCCGCATCGCAACGGAGGACCCCAGAGGCATCGGTGCGGATCGCATCGTGGATGCAGTGGCGGCATATGATAAATATGGCGGTCCGGTGCTGGTGGTGGATTTCGGAACGGCGACCACATATGATTTGATTACGGCGGAGGGCAGCTTTGTTGCAGGCATTACCGCCCCCGGCATCCGCATCTGCTCTGAGGCACTTTGGACCCGGACGGCAAAACTGCCGGACATTGAAATCAAGAAACCCAAGTCCATTCTGGCGCAGGAGACTGTCTCCAGTATGCAGGCAGGTCTGGTGTACGGTCAGATAGGTCAGACGGAATATATCATCCGGAAAGTTCGCGAGGAGAGCGGGCTTAAGGACATGAAGGTGGTTGCCACCGGCGGTCTGGGGCGGCTGATTGCGGACGAGACCAAGGCGATTGATATTTACGACCCCTGCCTGACGCTGCACGGACTGCGGCGGATTTATGCAAAAAACAAGTGACAAATTAGTAAGAAAAATGAAAGAGGAAAAATATGTCCCGGCTTACCATCGGAGGGATTACCCTCCCCAACAATATTATTTTAGCTCCCATGGCAGGTGTCTCAGACCTGCCTTTTCGTCTGTTATGCCATGAACAGGGGGCAGGACTTGTGTGCATGGAGATGGTCAGTGCCAAGGCAATCTACTACAACAATAAAAATACGGACAGCCTTATGGAGATACACCCGGATGAGGGTTACGCCTCCCTGCAGCTTTTCGGCTCGGACCCGGTCATCTTAAGCGAGATGGCAAAGCGCATCGAGGACAGACCCCACGCTTTCCTGGACATTAACATGGGGTGTCCCGTGCCCAAGGTGGTCAACAATGGCGAGGGCTCGGCACTCATGCGTAATCCAAGGCTGGTGGAGCAGATACTGGGCAGTCTGGTCAAGACCACCAGCAAGCCGGTCACCGTGAAAATTCGCAAGGGCTTCGACGATGACCATGTGAATGCGGTGGAGATTGCCAAAATTGCAGAAAGCTGCGGCGTGGCGGCGGTGGCGGTTCACGGCCGCACCCGGGAGCAATACTATAGCGGACATGCCGACTGGGAAATCATCGCCAAAGTGAAGGACGCGGTCAGCATTCCCGTGCTGGGCAACGGAGATGTGGACAGCCCTGAGAAGGCACAGCAGATGCTTGCCCAGACCGGCTGCGACGGCGTGATGATTGGACGGGCGGCACAGGGCAATCCATGGATTTTCCGGGAAGTGACGTCATATCTGGAGGACGGCACCCATATTCCCCGCCCAGACAATGCGGAGAAAAGGAAACTGATTCTGCGCCATGCAGCTCTGCAGCTGCAATACAAAGGCGAATACATCGGTGTCCGCGAGATGCGCAAGCACCTGTCCTGGTACACGGTGGGAATGCCGGGCTCCGCGCGTTTCCGCCAGACCATCAACACCATGGAGACCATGGAACAGCTCGTGGAGAGCGTGGAGCATATTTTCGCCTGAGAGACATATAATGGAGCATGGACACGATTGTTTATTTGGATTGCTGTAGAGGGAACACGGACTGCTCCTATGAAATAAAAAAATACCAGCTGCAGGATTATCAGCTCATCCGCGTCACGGTGCGGGAGCAGCTTTTGCCGGAGAGAAAACTTCTTCCCGGATTCTCGCTCAGGCGGTGGAGACTTGAGCGAAAATTTTCCCGCATGGGGGAGCGACTGCGGTGTGAGCTGGCGCCACTGCTGGATGAAAATGGGGACAATTTTCTTGTGTATGCCGATGACGTGCCCGGGCAGTGCCGGGTGAGAGAATTATTGCCTTTGCCGGAATTTGACGGCTGGCTGGAGCCTGGGTGGGTCAGGAGACTGCTTCCCTGCGCTGTACACGCGCATTTTATTGTGCTGGGGGACTGCCCCGGCATCCGGGAGATTCTGTGCGAGCTGGCTCCGCGAATGAAAAGCCTTCTTTGGATTGCGCCGGATGTGTCAGACAGGGAGCTTTTGGAGGATTTTGCGGAGGATTTTTATCAGGAATACGGATTGGCAATCAATCTCCGATTTGTGCCTGCGGGCGGAAACTACGGACAAATCCGGATTGATGACGGTCAATACCACGAGCCGGTCAACGTATTGGATTTTACCCGGGGAAAATATATTCCCACTTTCTGCCCGCCGGAGGGCAGCGTGTGGCTCTCCATGGCGTCGGTGGGTGACCGAGAGAGAAGAATCCGTGCAAGAGGGCTGAAGGTGACAACCCTTTCCCTGAAAAAGCAGTGGGAAATCCTTGACACTGCAACTAAAAATAGGTATAATACCTTAGATTAACCGGCAGAATGTATAAATTGATACGAGACTAAGATTTTAATACTGTGCGCAGGGAATGCGCAGAAATAAGGATAAAATAAGATTAGGAAGGTGAAACGTCATGCAGGAGAAAAAAAATATTCTGACCTACGAGGGACTCAAAAAGTATGAGGATGAGCTGCACGACCTGAAGGTCGTGAGACGTCAGGAGGTTGCACAGAAAATCAAAGAGGCAAGAGAACAGGGAGACCTGTCCGAGAATGCTGAGTACGATGCAGCCAAGGACGAGCAGAGAGACATCGAGGCAAGAATCGAGGAACTGGAGAAGATTCTGAAGAATGCAGAAGTCGTTCTGGAGGACGAGGTTGATCTGGACAAGATTAACATCGGATGCAAGGTGCGCATTCTGGACATCGAGTACGGCGAGGAGATGGAGTACAAGATTGTAGGTTCCACTGAGGCAAACAGC
>CAZUAP010000104.1:0-7023 GCA_964617975.1 uncultured Acetatifactor sp.
TCGTCTTTTTCAGGATAATACCCGAGCAGATGATTGCCGCGATGCCCAGAAAATAAGCGGAGGGAGCCACCCATGCCGCACCACCGAAGATGGCGCCTGCCACCATGGCGATAAAGGGAAGTTTCGCCCCACAAGGGATAAACGTGGTGGTCATAATGGTCATCTTGCGGTCTCTGTCATTTTCAATGGTTCTGGATGCCATGATGCCCGGCACACCACAGCCGGAGCCAATCAGCATCGGGATGAAGGACTTACCGGAAAGACCGAACTTTCTGAAAATTCTGTCCATGATGAAAGCGATTCTCGCCATGTAACCACAGGACTCCAGAAATGCCAGGAAAATAAACAGGACAAGCATCTGGGGCACAAATCCCAGCACCGCACCTACACCTGCTATAATACCATCCAAAATCAATCCTGACAACCACTCTGCGCAGCCCACGGCATTCAGCGCATTCTCCATCAGCACCGGGATGCCCGGCACCCATACGCCGTAATCCGCAGGGTCAGGCTCCGCATAGCCGTACTTCGCATAGACCTCCACTGCCTCCGCCAGCTCTACACCTGTGGCGGTCGTCTCCTCCTCAGCCATGGTCTCCTCGTCCAGCACATAGTAGGAAACCTCATCTGCTGCGTCAAACTGCCCTGCAAACTCCTGCAAAGCCGCAGCCGCCGTTTCCTCATCAAAATCCTCCGACTCCGCATCCAACGCCTCCGCAACGTTCTCGGTATCCAGACCGTTTTCCTCGGCATATGCTATGAATCCGTCGACAACCTCTGCCGCACCGCCGAACTCCTCAGCCACTTCCTCGTAAGCAGCGCTGCCGATACCAAACAGATGGAAACCATCGCCGAACACGCCGTCATTCGCCCAGTCTGTCGCCCAGGTTCCAACCGTCGTGACAGACACATAGTACACCAAGAACATCACCACCGCAAAAATCGGCAGTGCAAGCCAACGGTTGGTCACGATGCGGTCAATCTTGTCGGAGGTGGTCAGAGTCCTCTTTTGGTTCTTGGTCACACACTCACCGATGATGGAGGAAATATAGACATATCTCTCATTGGTGATAATGCTCTCCGTATCATCATCAAACTCTTTTTCCAGAGCCGCAATGTCCCCGGACACGTCCGGCACATTCGTCATCTGCTCCGCAATCTTATTATCTTTCTCCAACAGTTTGATGGCGAAAAACCTTTTCTGCGATTCCTCCACGCCGGTGAGTTTACTCTCCACAGCGCCAATGACATTCTCCACCGGTGCCGCAAACTGGTGAACCGGCGCAGACGCCTTCTTAGACTGCGCGAGAGCAACCGCCTTCTGCGCCGCCTTGTCAATCCCTGTACCCTTTAAAGCAGAAATCTCCACAACCTCGCAGCCAAGTTTCTTGCTGAGCTTGTCGATATGTATCCGGTCTCCGGTCTTCTCCACCACATCCATCATGTTGACCGCCATGACCACCGGAATGCCCAGCTCCATAATCTGCGTGGAAAGATAAAGATTTCGCTCAATATTTGTTCCGTCCACGATGTTGATGATTGCATCCGGTCTCTCGTTAATCAGGTAATTTCTCGCAACAACCTCCTCCAGAGTGTAGGGCGACAAAGAATAAATACCGGGCAAATCCATGATAGCCACATCCTCTGCGCCTGCCGCGTAGGACTTTTTCAGCTTGCCTTCCTTTTTCTCCACCGTGACTCCCGGCCAGTTTCCCACGAACTGATTGGAGCCCGTCAAAGCATTAAATAATGTTGTTTTACCGCAGTTTGGATTACCTGCTAATGCGATTTTCACTGACATATTTTCCTCTTTTCTACTACAATGCTTTCTATCAATGTTTTGTTCTGCTGTGCAAACCATTGTTTGTCTATTCGTCTTTTTATTAGTTTTGGCTAACTTATGCTCAAAAAAAATTATTCTACTTCAATCATTTCGGCGTCTGCCTTGCGCAGAGACAGCTCATATCCTCTGACCGTAATCTCCACCGGGTCTCCCAGCGGTGCAACCTTTCTGACATAGATAGAAATACCTTTCGTAATCCCCATATCCATGATGCGTCTCTTGACCGGTCCCTCGCCCGAAATCTTCTTTACCGTAACGGTCTCACCGCAAGTAACATCTCGCAATGTTTTCATAATAGCCTTTCTTCCTTTCCTGATGATAGTGCAGCTCCTCAAACCATAATTTTATTTGCCATATCTTTTCCGATAGCAACCCTGGAATCCTTGACATTCACAATCAGATTGCCACCAATTTCCGACACTACAGTCACTTCTCCCCCTGTGACAAATCCGAGATTTTCCAGAAATTTTCTGGTTTCTTCCCGACCTCCCACTTTCTTAATCACATTGGATTCCCCTTCTTTTACCATTGACAAAGGCATCATTTTTTCCCTCCAAACGCTCTCATTTCCGCAAATCGGACAGATAAAATCATGGTTTGAGGCAGTTCCCTTAATTAAACCGCCCTCATTTCCATTAGTTAGTATATGCTTACCCGCATTAGCTGTCAACAACTTTTGCTTATATTTTCTAACTTTTTAAATTTTGCCAAAGTCTTTTCGATTTTCTTCTTGACTTCTATTCTCATTTCACAAATTCTTTGCCGTTTTTTCCAATCTATGATATAATGTTCGCAAAGGGCAGAGCCAAGTGAAGTCAAAAACAGATGCTGTGCTTGCACAAGCAGATGCTTTTGACTTCATTTGGCGAGCGAAGCGACCGCGGAAAACCGAAGGTTTTTCGAGGCTCTGCCCGAAACCAAGCGACGCCAAAGGCGGCATTTGGTTTTCTGCGCCATCAACATTTAGTGTGAACACGAAAGGTGAAATCATGACTGTAAACGAATCTGCCGAGAACTATCTGGAAACCATATTAATCCTGAGCAAACAGAAACCCGTAGTCCGTTCGGTCGACATCGCCGAAGAACTGGGATTCAAGAAATCCAGCGTCAGTGTCGCCATGAAAAACCTTCGGGAAAAGGGACATATCACAGTGACGAAAGAGGGATTTATCTACCTCACCGACACCGGACGGGAAATTGCAGAAATGATTTATGAACGCCATGAGCTGTTGAGCGCATGGCTGGTAAGACTTGGCGTGGACAAGGATATCGCGGTTGAGGATGCCTGCCGGATAGAACACGTCATCAGCAAGGAAAGTTTCGAGGCCATCAAAAAGCATATCAAATAGTAGAAAACCTACCTGTTTTCAGCCGAACAATTTCCTACCAGAATCAAAAAAATAGAGACATGAAACGATTACCGATTTCATGTCTCTATTTTAACGCTTTCATTATCGTGATTTGATTTATTGTTGATTATATCACGTCAAATTCCGCACTATTCAAGGTCAACAAGCTCGTTTGACTGTTGAACAGTTTCCTCTTCTGTATCTTCTACATATTCATAATTTATTGTGTAGCCATTAGCCTCGCCATTTAGAGCATGTGCTACCATATGACTTCTAAGAAATTCATCACGGTCATACGAAATGTAACCGCATCCGCAAACGTAGTATGCGCGCACCATCGGAATCACCCATGTCAGAGTTACATCCTCTTCCTCACCGCTACTGTTGTCCTTGATTGTCAAAGTAATCGTGGCGCTTCCTTTTTCCGTCGTGGAGGACTTATTAATCTCCAGCTCCTCTTTGAGGGAAACAGTGTATTCCTCCTGATTCACGGCATCCTGTGCCTTGGTAACGATATAGTTCTGCACATACTGTCTGCGAGTGTCCGCATCTTCGTTATCGACGTGCATGCTCTGCTCCAGTGCCACCACAGCCGCTTTCGCCTGCGCAAAGGACTGATGCAGTATCGGAGTCCACTTGTGCGTCCAATATTCCTGGGACTCCTCATCGCTTCCTTCTTTGGACAGGCTGACCGTAATCTTCACATAGCCTTGTGCTGCCACGGTCGGAACTTTGATAATCTGGCTGGACACCTCCGCGGTGATGCCGGAGCCAGCGATTACTGCACCCGCACCGTCGTCATAAGCTGCCAGATGCGCCTGCACAGCCGCCGTGAGTGTTTCCTCTGTGGGCGCCGTATCACTGGGGGCGACTTCAAACCCATTCTTGCCGTCCAGAGCATCCTGCACGTCCGCATATGCCTCCTCTATCGTCTGGATGGTCTGCGCCGGAGCCTGCGCAACAAACGTAATCTCCTCCGCTGCCACTTCCTGATACGATGTACTTTGAACTGTCAGTGTGAAACGGATGCTGCCGCTCTCTCTGTAGGTCGCCGGCTCAAATGTGAAGGTATTTTCGTCCATCTCTACTTCAAAACCATCATTTGCAACAGCCGCCTGCGCCGCGGTCAGGAATGCCTGCCCGACCTCACTCTTGTTGTTGCTCTTTGCCAGTTCGTTGATGACAGTCATATCATAAGTCCCGTCATCCCCGATACCGATGGCAGCTTTGATTTTCTTGAGGGCAGCCTCCTTCAACTCCTCGATGGACTTGACTCTGTCAATCTCAAAGTTAAAATCTACGGATACCTCGCTGCCGCCATATCTGGTGCCATAGACCGTGAGCGTTCCCTGCTTGCAGCCGGGAGCCGCCTGCGTGGCATCCACGCTTTTCTCCTTATCAATCTCAGCGCGGATTCTCAGCGAAGCATACTGCGACTTGCCTTGAATCACCTCACGGTATGCCATGTTTGCAATTTCTGACGCCGTGGTCTCATTGGTAATCGTGTAATTGTAAGTCTGAATATTGTCTACAAATTCCTTCAGCGCGTTTTCGGCATCCGCCGGCTGCTCACCGGTTTTCGGAATCGTCAGTTCAAATGTAACGGTCTTTTGACTTGCCGTCTGCGCCTCGCCCGTCTTGGAGCCGTCTGTCAGGACAGCCGTTACAATCAGGGAACCCGCCGCTGTTCGGGAAGGCTGCGTGAAATCGCCCGCCGCAAGGCTTACCGTAATCTGACCATTCCTGTCCGTGGTAATCTGCTGGAATGAAATGTCCACATTACTTTCCTGCGACGCATATGCTCTGATGGCATCATATAAGCTGTTTTGAACCGCGTCATAAACACTTGCAAGGAACTCATGCTCTCCACCGCTCAACTCCTTCATCGTGCCGGTGAAGGTCAGCTCCGCGGGCGCACCGTTTTCATCCAGACCTGTCATGTCTGTCCGGTAAGTGAGCGTCACTGCTGACGCAATCGCATTCCGGTTTTGTTCTATTTGTTCAACTGCCAAATCATACTTCGGCGTTGACGGCTCCTTCGGCAGCGTCAGCTTGAAGGTGATGGTCTCGTCTGCGGAACCATCAAATTTTACAGTCGCTTTTACACTTATCTTGGTTTTTTCCGGCTTGCTCTTGCCTTTGAACTTCCCGTTCTCATCAATCTGCTCTGTAAATTTTTCTTTGTCGAGAGAAATCACAATATAGCCATCCTCTACGGCAAGGGAAATCATGTCTTTCACGCTGTCATCCGCTTGAATCTCGGTAATATCGCACGGAATCACTGCCTTGTAGGGAACCTTGACCCAGTAGCTTTGTGTCGCAGAATCATACTGGCTGTTCAGGAAGGTCTGGGTTCTGTCCTTGGAAGCAACGCTAATCTTGCCCTTAGTGCCCGCCTTTTCCTTTACCGTGATGCTCGCCTTGACTTCAATACCTCTTTCCAGGACTACCTGATTCTTGTCCGTTTCACTGTCTTTAGCATCATATTCACTCGCATAAAGACTGTTCTTCGGGAGTACCTTCAGCGTCACATCATACTTCTGTGTTTTTATCCCATCGCCATATTTCAGTGTGATTTTAGAACCGTTCACGCCATTATCCGCAAGGGAAAAAGGCGTATCCGTTGTCACTATCACTGCCGCAAGAAGCTCTGCATCCTGCTTACCTGCCAGAATATTCACCGTTGCAGTCTGTTTCTCTGCAGCGCTCTCCTTCACGATCGTTGTCTTAGCTGCGCTGTATTTGTCCACCGTCTTTTTATCAGCCGACAGTTTCACCGTAATCTTGGTCGTACCGCTGTAGGTCAAACCGTTTACACCCTGATAGCTGTAGTCCACATAGCCGGTGCAGTGAACCTTTCCGGCTTTTCCTGTCAGATACTCCACCTGATTAATCGCCGCAGACTGCAAGGTCAGGTTGTTATCGTCATCCAGCGCAAAGTAGGTGGTGAACTGGTTGCTCTCTCCCGCGTTATCAGCATTCCGCAGATTTGTATACTTCACGGTAGCTGCGTCATAATTCTTGCCGGAGCCCGCAAGCCTCACACTTGCCTTGTCTGTGGCGGACATTTTCACGGAAGTCACCGGCTTATAGCTTGCCTTCGCAGGAGCCGCTGCCTTTAGCGTAACTGCCTGTGACTTAGTCTCAGGTATAAAGGTACCGTCTTCCCCATAATAACCAAAGGTAATCCACAGCTTATAGCTGCCTGCACTGATGCCTGTCCAGTTTTCCTCTGCCAGCTTTTTAAAATCCAGTACAAAGCTGCCGTCTTTTTCTACATTGACCGTCCCCACAGAATAACCAAGAGACGACGCGAGAGAATTATACCGATCCCTCACCTTCTGATTCTTGCTATATAGAGAAACCGCATCCAGCTCTATCCTGGCATGTCTGGTTCCATCCGTATATTCCGTATATCCACCGCCGGTAACCTGATAGGAAATTTTCTGGCTCTTTGCCGTATAATTTGCATACAGGGTTCCGCTTGCCTTCAGTTTCGGTGCCTTTGTTTCCGCAAAAGTATTGTTGAGGATAGTATACTCATCCTTCTTTGTCGTACCTGCCGCATCCTTGTAGGTCAGGGTCACTTTCGCCGACTTCTTGCTCAAAAGGATGGTGTAAACGCCCAGCGACGACTTCGACTTGTCGATAATCTTCGCATTTTTGTCAACAGTCAGTTTCACATTGCCAACATTGGCTGACGCCTGCTGCCACCCGTCCTTCTCATCTGTCTTCGTCATAATGCTCAGCCGCAGCGCTGTAGCATTCGTCCCACTATATTCAATCGTCCGACTTTCGTATTTGTCGGAAATTTCCTCGCCGGAATCAGCA
>CAZUAP010000105.1:0-7022 GCA_964617975.1 uncultured Acetatifactor sp.
GCGTTTTGCCGGTTCCCTGGGTATGCCATAGAGTACCGCCTTTTTCTCCCTTGGCCGCTTTGCGCAGACGCTCGATAATCTTGTTCGCACCGCGATACTGCATATAACGAGGGCAGAGTTTAACACGGATGCCATTGTCCTCGTCCTTGTAGGCAATAAAGTTCTGTACGATATCCAACAGATGAGACGGCTCAAGCATTCCCGCAACAGTTACTTCCTGTGCGGATGGCTTACCGTTTGGATTGATTTCGGTAAGCTTATAAGGATAGGCATCCTTCCACTCCATGAAATGGCTGACTCCACCCGTGATACTGGAGTAGCGGCAGTCATGGAAACAGGTAGAGATGACGATTTGGTTATAGTAGAAAAGCTCCGGTACGCCCTCTATCTCCTCGGCTCCGCGTCTATTCTGGTAGCGCATAAGCTGGTCGATGCCTTCTGCCATAGGCTCCGTGATATCCGGTGCCTTGCATTCGATCACAACGAGAGGAAGCCCATTCACGAAGAGAACAACATCAGGAATGATGTGTTCTTCCTTGCCCGGAATGCGAATCTTATACTGGCTGATGGCGAGGAAGTCATTATCTGTATGACCGGGACCGTCATAGCCGTCCACATCTGTCCAATCGATAAGGCGAACAGGGCAGTTGATTTCTCCCGTTTCTTCATTATCGGCGGATAGACCGTCCACAATGCGCTCGTAAACCTCCTCGTTGTTTTCGAGTGTGTGGTTCATGGAAAGAGAATAGTTTTGTATCTGACCGCACAGATCATCGACCTGCACATCATTCAGCCACGGATTCAACCTCTTCAGAGCGGCTTTTAGGCGTGAAAGGATAACGACCTCCGAGAAAGACTCGCGGAAGCTCTTCTGAGGATCGTGTTTTTCGCTGTCGTCAAGCTGCACGGTTTCCCAGCCTAATTTCTTCAATTGTTCTAGCAGTGGAGTCTCCACATACTTTAATTCAGATGGTCTTCCTGCCATATTGACCGCCTCCTTTATAATGAGTCAGGAACATCCACTTTATTGTATAATAAATCATTAACCAATCCTTGCTTGATTGATTGATATTTTCTCAAAGCGGCTTGTTCCTGTTTTATTTCTTCATCTGTACTCTTGAAAATAGCAACAATCCGTTTCACTTCTGCCTCATCTCGAATGAGAGGAAAGTATATTTTCTTTATCTGGTCAAAATTAAGTCCCTCTCTATTGCTACCAGTCATGAGAACTCTGATCTGGCGCTGCCCATATGAAAATAGCCAGCGATGCAACAGATATGCAATTTCATATACTTCGTCCATTCTGATAATGCATACATGCTGATTTACGTTTGCTTCTTCGTCAAGATCGTATACGCAGCTTCTTCCAATTGAAGCACCTGTAATATTCAAGAGGACATCATTCTTCCTCACACAGCTACGCTTCATTCGATTGTGAATGGTCGGAGGAATATGTGCCACATCCGACAGTACCAATCCATCATGAGTTACATCCTGACTTCTGATGAAAATAATGCCTTCATTTGTATAAACAGATTCTCCACCTCGCGGTGTTGCACCACTACCGACCTTGGTCGCAACTGTTCCTATTTGGACAACATCCCAATCGACAGGAAACATTCCTATCGGACTTTCTTTATATTGATGTGTTTTAGGTGAACGAATATGCCCATATTCATCAATACCGTTTTTTAGTAATGTCTGAAATAACCCATCTCTAACATAAAGCCTCTTTTGTAGAGTCTCTCTTGTCTGATTTATTACCGCATCGATAGACTCCAGAACCTCGACGATTTTCTTCTGTGTCGGCACATCTGGTGTTTCAAAGGTAAACTTATAAAACTTCTCCTGATTCAAGTGTTTGATGGTAGAACCTGTCAGCACATTCCTCACAAAGAGGTCAAACCAATGGGAGTGCAGGATATAGTGGAGAAACTCCGGCACAACTGCGTTATTGATAGCCCGTACCACAAATACGCCGCTGTTCAGAGTTGCCTTGTCTGGGCAATCCACGACCACAGCTGTCTTTCCGATGGTTCCGTCCTTGGTAATCAGCAGGTCATGCTCATGGAGTTGGATGCCCTTGTCCTGGGCATAGCGTTCCTCTGTAACATGGTAGCAGTCATCCCAATCAACTCTGCCGTTGTGGAAATCAACCCCTGTTACCAGATACGGTCCTTCCGTTTTAAATTCATCCGATCGCAGTCCCTGCCAGCCGATGCGAGCGCGCAGGGAAAAGCAGTCGATTAGTGTATGCTTTGTCATGAAGGTCATGCGTCAACCTCCTTTTTCGGGATATATCCCAGCTGTGTGAGGAATTCGTTCAGCTTATCCTCGGCCGCTTTTCGTTGCTCCAGAAGCGTATTCACGGATACATGGTACTTCTCCCAAAGTTTGTAGACCGCACGGATGGTCTTCTGAACCTCGGCGGACAAGTAGGCATCCAGTTCCTCTACAAAACCATCATAGAGCAGAGACATGACGAGGTCTTCGCATTGCTGTTCGGTGAGTTCTTCGCGAATAGCGTCAATTTTCTTCTGCAATTCGGACTCCTTCTTCTTGACCTCACGGTTCAAGCGGTTCTTTTCTTTCTTCAGTGCAGTGATCTGCTTCAGCGATGCCTTTGCCTCATCCGTTCCGAGGTTCTTAAGGTAAGTCTCAACTTCCTTGACAGACGGCTCCTTCGGCTCTTTCTCCTCATCGCCTTCCTCAGAATCGTCATCGTCCGTCTCCATATCAATGGAGGATACATAGGCCATCAAATCAGCCTGTGCGTTTTCGGCGTCATCGCGGAGCATCTTCAGTTCCTCCAGTTCATCGGTGAAATGCTCAAGAGCAATTTTCTCATCGCTGACGAGAGAGGCAACAAAGCCCTCGGAACTGATGGTCTTGAAAACATTCTTGATGCGGATGACTTCTTTAACATCGACCTTTGTTTCCTTGCCCTCCACAGACTGCTCTGTCTCTGTGTACTCACGGACGGTATAGCTGTGTTCCCACCAGTTGGCAAATACGCCCTGGCATTGGAAGGAATCAAGTATACCGACAGGTTTCAGCTTTTCCACCAGGAGAGCCGTAAACTTCATGGCAAACTCTGCGATTCCCATATCCGTATGAACGCTGTTAACAGCGGGACCGGCTTCCTGCCAGAACTCGCCGAATGCACCATGCATTCTATCCCTTGCACCATGCACGCCTTTATGTTCTGTAATGAATTCCTTGATTTTTCCCTTTGTGGAGCATACTTCTCTGAAATCAGAGTAGCCGGTTCCACGGTCGGAAAAAATGTCAGAAGGGGCAATATCATATTTGGCAATGCAACCGTTCAGAGCCTCAATCTCAACATTCGGCACTCCGCCGAGCATATGAGCTCGGACATCTTGAGGCTCCTATGCCGGGGAATTATCCACATATCGGCTGATGTTCAGATTGGTATCGTTCGTATTCTCATCGAGAATGTCGGAAATCTCTACAATGCGAGAATAGCCCGGAACTTCGACAATGTTATCGAATACCCAGACAATCTTTTCGGTATCCTCCGGTCGGAGAAAGTTCTGATTTTTACCCTCGCCATATTCCGCATCGGCATTGATGATGAGAATTTTTCCTTTCAGTCTGGCCGGCTTTTTCTTGTTGATGACCAGAAGGCAGGTCGGAATCGTGGTGCCGTAAAACAAATCGGGCGGGAGGCTGATGATTGCCTGTACGATGTCCTGCTTGTCGGTCAGGATGCCTTTGCGGATGGTTTTCTCCGCGCCGCCGCGGAAAAGCACACCATGAGGCATGACCGTTATCATCATTCCGTCCGGCTTTGTGCTGGCAATCATGTGCTGCACAAACATCAAATCGCCTTTTTTGCCTGTCTGCGGTGCCCAACCGTAGACGAAACGGTTCTGACACTTCATCTTGTCGCTCTTGGTATAGTTCTGCGAGAAAGGCGGATTTGCGATAACGCGGTCAAACTGGCGCACCGTGCCGCTTTTTTGCCAGTAAGGTTCCATAAGGGTGTCCCCATGCTGGATGTCAGCGTCCTTGATGTCGTGCATGATCATGTTCATCTTACAGATAGACCATACTGTTGCGGCATCATCCTGTCCGAAGAGTGCCAACTTATTTCCGTCGCCGCCTTGCTCCTCAACATACTGCTTGCTGTGAATAAGCATACCGCCGCTGCCGACCGTTGGATCGTAGATTTCCATGTTTTCCTGCGGCTTAATGAGGCGAACCATCAACTGAACAACAGTAGAAGGCGTATAAAATTCTCCGCCTTTCTTTCCTGCGGAATCTGCAAAATTCTTAATCATATATTCGTATGCGGCACCGAGCAGGTCTGGGAATACAAAGTTGTCATTTGTCAGCTTATGCTTGTTAAAATGCCAGATCAGCTGAACAAGCCTTTCATTGGTGATAATTTGCTTGTTTCTGACCTTCTTCGCGAAGTCTATGTTTTTGAGAACGCCGTCCAGCTGGCTGTTTTCCTTCTCTATGGCAACAAGGGCGCGTTTCAGCTTGGACGCAACATCGACCTTTACATGGAGTAGTCCTGTCCAGCCATCGCCGTTATCTTCACATTCCCATCTTGCCTCACGAGGTACAAAGAATGTACTGCCATAGGAGGTCTTATCCTCAAGGAAGTCCTCCAATTCCTCCGGCGTTAAATCATCCTTATATTCTGCTTCGAGTTCCTTGCGTTTCTGTGCAAAGTTGTCTGAAAGCCTCTTCAAGAAGAGCATTCCGAAGATGTACTCCTTAAACTCGGAAGCGTCCATTTTGCCACGGAGAATATCTGCCGCTTTCAATAGATGGCTTTCCAATTGAGATATTGTTAATTTAGGCATGATAAATTCTTCCTTACGTTTATTGTTTGTTAGCCGTTACTCGGCTTTAGTGCGCAGTTTAGCGGCATATGCCGAAATGCGCTTAACACAGGAACCGGAATACTTCTGCAGCGTTTCAAGAATGATGCCTTCATTCTGTGCTACAAAATCTACCTGCCCTGCATCCTTCAAAAATACGACCATATCCTCACAGTCGTACAGTGCCAAGCTGCCCTCAAGAGCAGCATATAGTTCCTTTTCGAGTTTCCACTTCCTGATTGCCATCAGGGTGAATCCCCAATAATCGCATTCGATATAATCATCAAACGCTTCATCAATCTCCAAGTCGTCATATCCTATTGTCGGAATATCCGTCCTGTTGAACTCGTTGATGAACCGAAAAAACTGTCGATACAGAGCGTCTTCTTCCTTTATTGGAAAAGGCAGTTTTTTTCCGCTCTTTAGTAATCGCAATTCCTCCATGCAATTGTCCGATGCCTCGCCTGACAGGTCACACAGCACCATGAAATCCGCCTTAGTCCGAATAGCTGGCAGCCTGTTTATGATGGTCATTGGAGCCAGGAGATTGACGGCGAATGTGTCTGCTTCTCGCTCCAGAACCCTATACTCCGCTTCCGTAAGACTTCCACGGCACAGTGCCGTAGCATCGAACGAAGTCAGGTGACCAAGTACGATGTGTCCGATTTCATGCGCTATCGTCCAGCGTACTCGCTGATAATTCTTCACACGATCATCATAAACAACAAGATAATCCGCCTGTCATCGCAAACGCTGTGTTTTTGCGTCCGCACCTTCCTTGTCAATGAAGAGCGGATCGTCATCTCCGCAGTTATCCCTTAAATCAGTCCACTTGCATATGTGGACATTGGGAATGGTTGCGGCGATTTTCCAAGGATCAACAGGCAATCTGTCGATTTCCAGCTCGTATAGTAATCGATAGGCTCGTTGCCTTGCATATGGATAACGCGGATAATCAGGTATCCGTATTCTTCTTTGCATAATCCAGATACATTTCGACCTGTCTCACGAGCTCATCATACTGCGAATCTTTCAGATCGTTGTTTCGAGACAGACCGTCAACGATTTTTTGTGCTGTTTCCTGTTGCTTGGGAGTTTTTAAATCAGGAAAAACGCGCTCAATCAAAGGAGTGCTTTCATCGTTAGTTTTATACCCAGCAAGCATTAATATGTCATCTTGCGGAATGCCCAGAGCATCCGCTATAGCAATGAGCATCGGCATCGAGGGATTCTGACGTTCTCCATTTTCTATACGGTGTACCTCGGAATGGCTGATACCCGCTTTCTCGGCGAGTGCCCTTTTTGACATTCCTTTTGCTATTCGGCGTTCTTTTATCACTTCACCTACATTGCTCATGTGTGCGCACCTCCTTGTCAATCATTATACCAGAAGCGTTGCCAAAAAGCAACAATTTTCAAAGATGTATGCCGAATGGATATAAGAATTTCTGATAGGAAACGGTTTCATAAACGATGTTGACAAACAGAAACAGTAGCAATATAATTGTAGCAGGAAAGGAGGTTGAAGTATGAAGCCGAATGTCGAAAGGATAAAAGAACTGATGGCGGTCAGGCGGTGGTCAGCAAGTGAACTCGCACGACAAATGGGAGTATCTCGATCGGAAACCACGAGACTGCTGAACGGCAAGCGAAATGGCGGAAACAAAGTCATAAGTGGGCTTATCAAAGCATTCCCGGAAGAGTCTTTGGAATCGCTCTTTTTTTTGCCCACGGTGTATCCGATTGTCAACGAAAGCAACAATAGTGTTTCTACTGAGAAACCACCAAACGAACATCAGTCAATCCACATCAAACATCCGAACGCCCATCAACTGGCTTGCACAGTTAATGAGGATGACGGACTGGTTGAAATCAAGCAGGGTCAATGCATCACCACGCTTGTTATTCCTCCCGGTCCGGTAGGCATCAAGTACAGCATTAATAATTAAACAACTGGATTTCCGCCAGACCGCAATACGGCAGAGCGAAGCGACCTTAATGGTTGTTTCCCTGCCGTTTTTTGTGTCTTAGCGGACATTAATACGGCTTCTGGCGGATTCAAACGAATTCGAAAGGAGCCTTATATGCAACGCAAAAAAGATTCACTGCCCTTCGAGAAGAAGAGCCACTTCAACGACAGCCGCGACTCCTATGTGGATGAGAGCG
>CAZUAP010000106.1:0-7001 GCA_964617975.1 uncultured Acetatifactor sp.
TGCAGTGCAACTTTCCTCACCGTCTCCTCATCAAATCCGGTCTTTTTGTCTCCGGCAAGCGCCTCGCCGGATAACTTCAATAAAATTCTATGCATCGCTCTCTCCCACTATCTCTGTATATCTGCCATTGTTATTTTGTCTTTTTGGTGCTCTTGGTATCCGGCTTATAGTCATCGAAGAAACTGGTGGGGCTCACATCCGCATAGCACTGTGAACACATACCTTCAATTACTGCACCATTGTTAATCTGCACAGATTTGGATTTAATATTACCCATCACAATGGCGGAAGCATCCAAAATCACAGGACCCTGCACATCAATATCTCCCTTGACCGCACCGGCGATAGCTGCGCTCTTGGCAGTGATATTACCGATAATCACCGAGCTGACGCCAATCTTCACCGCGCCTTCGCTGACCAGTTCCCCGTTAATCTTGGCGCCCTCAGCGTAAATCTCGGCAGCCTTGGAATTGCCGTTGAGGTGTCCTGTGATATTCAGCTTGCCCAGTATATCAATGTTACCGTCCACTGTGCCGATGACATCCATAGAACCCTCTGAAATAACATCACCATGAATCTGCATACCCATTGTAATTACGGCTGTCTCATCTGAAGCCTGTCTGTTTGCATAGCTGTCCATTTTTTTCTCCGCTCCTTTGTTTCCTTCTATCGTCTCCTGTTCACTTGTCTGCTGAATATCTTTTTCGGACGGGGTTTCCTGCACTGTTTCCCCTGCCGTCATTTCCGTTTTATCAGTTTCTTCCTGCTGAAACTCTGTCTCCGTTTTGGTTTCTGACGTCCCTGCATCCTCAGTGTGTTCCGGGATTGCCTCCAAAGCCGCCGCCAGCATATCCTCCAGAGGACCTCCTTCGGTCTCTGAATCTGCGGCATTCTCCTCAGAAACTTCTATCTCGTCAATGTTTTTCAACATTTCCTCCAGCGAAGTCTCCAACCCCTCCGGCTCCGCCTTGTCTGCCGTCTTGTCCGCCGCCTTATCTTTTTTTTCGTCCTTCGTCGGCTGTTTTGTTTCCGATGCCCGCGCTGTCGGTTCCTGCTCCGGCTGTTCCTCGCCCACAGGCATCAATTCGTTGACTGCCTGAGACAAATCTTCCTTTAAATCCGAGAAAAAACCCATTTTAATAATACCTCCATTATCTATTCATCCCTGTGTATATGCTGTACCGGCGTAGTATCCGTATCATCTGTTATCGGTAAAAGTTCCGTATCTTCCATCGCCTGAATCGTCTCAATAATCTCAGGCAATGCTTCCACCGTAGTCCGTTTCTCAGCGGAATCATGCAATAGAATCACCGATGTGTACCATCTCCCGATTTCCCCCGTACTGTTTTGGACCAACGTATCTACATCCAAAAGTTCTGAGCCGCCATCGCCGGAAGCAATATTCCAGTCGAAAAATACGACATCCTGACTCTCCACATAATCCACCAACGTCTGCATATCCACACTGCTGACCGTGTTGGAACTCCCCCCGGGGAATCTGTAATACCGGCACTTCGTACCGGTCAATTCCTCCAGATATGTCCGCTGCTTTTCAAAATCCGTCTCAAAGCTTTCCTGCGATGCATACAATTCCGAATATTTATGGCTGTAGGAATGCATCCCCAAAGTATGCCCTTCCTCCACAATCCTCTGAATTGCATTCTTAGAGCGTTCATCCTCCTTGCCTACCACAAAGAAGGTAGCCTTGACACCATACTCTTCCAGAATATCCAGAATCTCGTCCGTATATATGCTGGGACCGTCATCAAAGGTCAGATATACCTTGTGACGGATGTCCGCTGTATCCGCATCGTCCGCGCTGTCATCCTCCGCCCCGGGCGACAGGGTTTGTACAGCATCCGAAACAGAATCCGAAGTCTGGGGATTTTCCCTAAGCAGCTGCACCGCCTGCTCCAGCAGTTCAAGCTGCTCCGTGAGCTCCTTCACCCGGGCATTCAGACCGTGAACCCAAACCAGAAGCACTATGCAGCATATTATCGGCACCAAAATCGAAATACACAGCGTAAAAACAATCAGACGCTTCAGTCTCCGGACGCGTTCCTGTCTGGCAGAAGTATCCTGCATTCTGTCTTCTGACATATTTTCCACGTTCCTCCGATTCGTCACTTCTGTAACAGTATAGCATATTCTCCTTTGAGGGGAAAGTAAAAGTTTTCATTTTCTTGCATAATCGGACAACTTATACTATAATGGTTCACGATGGAAAGGGTCGGGGACTTGAGGCCTCCGACATGGTGAATAGAATGAGTTTCGAATTTATCAAAAAACTGCCCACTCCTGCAGAGATTCGTGAGGAGTATGCACTTCCGGCGGAACTGACTAAAATCAAGGAGCAGCGCGATGCAGAAATCCGGGACGTCATCACCGGAAAGAGCAATAAATTTCTCGTAATCATCGGTCCCTGTTCCGCAGATAATGAAGATTCTGTTTGTGATTACGTCAATCGTCTCGCCAAAATCAATGATAAGGTGAGCGACAAGCTGATTTTAATTCCAAGAATTTACACCAACAAGCCCCGCACCACCGGAGAGGGATACAAGGGTATGGTTCATCAGCCCAACCCCGAGCAAAAGCCTGATTTTCTTGCCGGTCTGGTTGCCATCCGCAAGATGCACATCCGTGCACTTCAGGAGACAGGGCTGACCGCTGCAGACGAAATGCTTTATCCCGAAAACTGGCGGTATCTCTCCGATATTCTGTCCTATGTGGCAATCGGAGCACGCTCCGTGGAGGACCAGCAGCACCGCCTCACCGTCAGCGGCTTTGACGTGCCTGCAGGCATGAAAAACCCCACCAGCGGAGATTTCTCCGTGATGCTGAATGCCGTATATGCTGCTCAGCATCACCACTCCTTCATCTACAGGGGCTGGGAAGTCAACACCACCGGCAACGAGCTGGCTCACACCGTTTTGCGCGGTGCCACCAACAAGCACGGTCAGAACACTCCCAACTACCACTACGAGGACCTGAACCGTCTGTTGGAAATGTATGGAAAGATGGATTTAAAGAATCCTGCCTGCGTCATTGACACGAATCACTCCAACTCCAATAAAAAGTTTGACCAGCAGATTCGCATCGCCAAGGAAATTATGCACAACCGCAAGCTAAATCACGACATTCACAGTCTGGTGAAGGGTCTGATGATTGAAAGCTACATTGAGGAAGGCAATCAGAAGGTAGGCGGCGGTGTCTATGGCAAATCCATCACCGACCCTTGTCTCGGTTGGGCTGATACTGAGAAGTTAATTTATGACCTTGCCGAATACGAATAAGCTCAAGGGCATGAGCGCATCAAGTCCTGAGAGCATAAACAGATTGATGTATCACTGAGATGTCAGAAAGAGCTTGAGAAATCCGGATAGAATCACGGGATTGACGAAACTCTCCAGCCCGCATCCCGCAAGAACCACTGCAAATATAATCAAGAGTGAAAGCACCCGCTTGGAAATGGCGGGTGTTTTTTGATGATAAATCATCCGATAAGTCTGCTCGCACCACACAAGCAGCGCATAAAAAGCAGGACCGTACAGCAGATACTGCGGCATCGTCCCCGCAAGCGTCAGCAGGATACCATTTATGCCAAAGCGCAGCACCCCCGCCGCAAGGAAAGCACCTGCGGAAAATCCGTACCACAGAGCCGTCATTGCGCAGGCTGCCAATCCGAGATAGGTGGTTGCCGCCAGAACGAGTATCACCATCCCTGTCATACGTTTGCGCACCACAAAAGCAAAAAGAGCACTGCCGGTCAGGGTCACGGAGGACATACTCTGCAGGGTATCCCCATCCAACAATCCTGTATTTTCCAGCAAAATGCTCTTTCCAAAATTCATCGTCAACATTCCGGCCACAAGTCCCACCAGAAAAATGAAACCAAAAGAAAAACGTTCCCGCATCTCTCTACCCACCTTAATACACTCAGTATATGCAGGCAGGACAAGGACGCATGACAGCTTTTGTCCAAAACTTATTTTAGAATTATTTTCCGAACTTAGCCGCATAGGTCAGGACGCCGCAGATTGTCTTGGAATCCTGAATCTTTCCGTCAAAAATCATCTGCTTGAGTTCCTCAACAGACCACGCTTCCACATTCAAAAATTCATCCTCATCCAAATGCTGTGTCCCCGGTTTCAGGTTTACAGCCAGATAGATGTCTATCTTCTCATTGCAAAAAGCCACGGTCGTATAGATAGAGGTGAGCAGCTCCAAGTCGGAGCTGACATATCCCGTCTCCTCCTCCAATTCTCTCGCCGCCGCCTTAATCGTGGGCTCCTCTCTGCCGTTTAACCCTCCGGCAGGCAGCTCCAACGTCTCTCTCTCAAGCGCATTTCGATACTGGCGTACCATCAGCAGCTTTCCGTCCTCGCGCACTGCCACCACAGCCGCCGCACCCTTATGGTCAATCAAATCCCACTTCGCCACATTTCCGTTCGGTATCTGCATGGTATCCTGATAATAATCGATGATTGCTCCTTTGGCAATCAATGTACGCTCAAGACGCTTATACTCTGCCATTGTCTATGCCTCCAAAAGTTTCTCAACGCTGACCAGCTTGACACACAGGACAAACAAATCTGTAGCCTGAGCCATCTCCTCCGGTGTGGGGAAGGAAGGCGCGATACGGATATTGCTGTCCTTGGGGTCCTTGCCATAGGGGAAAGTTGCTCCCGCCCCGGTGAGAACCACTCCTGCCTCCCTGCACTTTGCAACGATTGCTTTTGCGCAACCCTCCATGGCATCAAAGGAAATAAAGTATCCGCCGTTTGGTCTGGTCCAACTTCCAATCTCCGTTCCGGAAAGCTCTCTGTCCAGCACCTCCAGAACAGCCTCAAACTTAGGACGCATAAGCGCCGCGTGTTTCTTCATATGTGCCTTCATCCCATCCAAATTTTTGAAATATCTCACATGACGCAGCTGGTTGATTTTATCATAACCTATCGTCTGAATGGTCATGGATTTCTTCATATCATCCAAATTTGCTTTGGAAGCGGCAATCGCAGCAATTCCTCCTCCTGCGAAACTCACCTTGGAGGTAGACGCAAACTCATAGACCATGTCCGGATTGCCTGCCTTCTCACACTCACCCAGAAGTTCCAGCAGAGAATCACTCCTATCCTCATACAAATCATGAATCACGTAGGCATTGTCCCAGAAAATCCTGAAATCCTCTGCCGCAGGTTTCAAATGTGCAAATCTTCTCACTGTCTCATCCGAATAGGTATAACCCTGAGGATTAGAATACTTCGGAACACACCAGATACCTTTTATGGCAGCGTCCTCCGAAACCATTCTCTCTACCATATCCATGTCTGGTCCCTCCGGAGTCATCGGAACCGTAATCATCTCGATACCAAAATGCTGCGTAATCGCAAAATGTCTGTCATATCCCGGTGCCGGGCACAAGAACTTCACCTTGTCCAGCTTACACCAGGGGGTATTGCCCAAAATACCGTGGGTCATGGCTCTGGACACTGTATCATACATGATTGTAAGGCTTGCATTGCCGCATACAATCACCTTGTCAGCGCTCACTCCCATCATTTCACCCATAAGCTGTTTTGCCTCGGGCAGCCCGGTCAATTCTCCATAATTGCGGGTGTCAACGCCGGACTCACTCCTCATATCGGAAGCACCATTCAGCGCATCCAGGCACTCCATACTCATATCCAGCTGAGCCACAGCCGGTTTTCCTCTGGACATATCCAGCTTAAGTCCCTTAGCCTTGGCCTCCTCATATTCCTCGCTCAGTTTTGCCTGCAATGCCAACAATTCTTCCCTACTTAACTCCCGGTATGCTTTCATATCTCCATCTCCTCTGCATAATCGTATACAATCATACACTTGGACTATCATACTATAAGAAACGTTATTAGACAAGTGTTTTTTTCCGAATCGCCAAAAGAATCGCCCCAAAAAGGTTAAAAAAACCGCTGCATAAAATGCAGCGGTTGCACAGTACTTACCTATGAAGTTTTGTTTACTTTGTTTTGTTGTCTTGAACTGTCTATGGTCTCACGCGCTTACTTCGCGTAATCAATCACTCTGCTCTCACGGATTACATTGACCTTAATCTGTCCCGGATACTCCATTTCAGCCTCTATCTGCTTGGAGATATCGCGAGCCATCAATACCATATCGGCGTCTGTAACCTGCTCGGGCACAACCATAACACGAACTTCACGACCTGCCTGAATAGCATAAGACTTTTCTACACCTTTGAAATTGTTTGTTATTTCTTCCAACTGTCTCAATCTGCTAGTATAGGTTTCCAGCGTTTCCCTTCTAGCTCCCGGTCTTGCAGCAGAGATTGTATCAGCAGCTTGTACAATACATGCAATCAGGGATGTGGCCTCTACATCGCCGTGGTGAGACTCCACCGCATTGACAACCACAGCATTTTCTTTGTACTTTCTACAAAGCTCAGCACCCAGTTGAACATGAGAACCTTCCATCTCATGGTCAACGGATTTACCAATGTCATGAAGCAGTCCAGCTCTCTTTGCCAATCTGACATCTAGTCCCAGTTCAGATGCAAGCAATCCTGAGAGATGTGCCACCTCTATAGAGTGTTTCAACGCATTCTGACCGTAGCTGGTTCTGAACTTCATCTTTCCAAGTAATCTTACGAGTTCCGGGTGAATACCATGCACTCCAACTTCGAGCGTTGCGGCCTCACCTTCCTCTTTAATCATTACTTCCACTTCTTTTTGCGCCTTTTCCACCATTTCTTCAATTCTGGCAGGATGGATACGCCCGTCAACAATCAGTTTCTCCAGGGCAATCCTTGCCACCTCACGGCGGATAGGGTCAAATCCCGAAAGAATAACTGCCTCCGGCGTATCATCAATAATCAAATCTACACCTGTCAGCGTCTCCAGGGTACGGATATTCCGTCCCTCTCGACCTATAATTCTTCCCTTCATCTCATCACCGGGCAGCTGAACGACGGAAATAGTCGTCTCAGAGACATGGTCTGCAGCACA
>CAZUAP010000107.1:0-6993 GCA_964617975.1 uncultured Acetatifactor sp.
AGAGCATCTGCCTTACAAGCAGAGGGTCATAGGTTCGAGCCCTATAGGCCCCATTGTACTTGACAAAATGTTGGAATGCAGTGAAAGCTGTAGTCCGACTTTTTTGTGCTATAGGAAATTGTTTCGCATTTTATATCGCTGTTCTTATCAATATGTAACCTTAGCTGCACTTTTTGAAGTTTGATACAGTTGAAGGTTGACAGCATAATATTTTGCGCGATATACTTAATGTGTTAGTCAAAAACAATGCGAAGGAGTGTTTTTTATGGAAAAAGGAAAATTTGGCATCAGGATGTGTTTTTACACGACATTAGCTTTTATTCTTGCATATCTGGGGTATTCGACTGCATTGTTTCTGCTTGCAGGTGTAGTGATTTTTGTAGAGCAGAATGAATGGGCCGGACGTCAGGTGATTCAGGCTATTTGTCTTTGCATAGTACAGAATCTTGTGAGCACGTTGTTGAATATTTTAGACCCTGTCTACAAAATTCCCGTACTCGGAACTGTATGGGGAGTCGTTGACAGTCTGGTTGCCTCTATTTTGAGCATTTTGGTACTGGTATTCTGCATTATAGGCATAGTCAAAAACGTGAAGGGCAGGGAAGCCAATATCATTGGTGCATCTAAGTTTGCTGACTGGGCGTATGGGGTTGTGACTTCAGGCAGATAGGGTTAAAATGTAGTTGTTTCATAGTATTATAGGCAGAGAATGTACGACATTTTCTTGACACAGAATTTTGTTGACCGTATACTAGTAGTTAGATGCCAAGGTGTTTATGAGTTATGTCGGCATGACGAGAACGGGAGATTGCATATGGTAGAGTATGTATTGGGCAATTATCTGGTAGAAACAGGTAAGATTACGAGCGAACAGCTTGCCAGAGTGATTGAGAAACAGGATTCTGTGCGGGCGAAACTGGGATTGCTTGCTGTGACAGAGGGTATGATGACCACCCAGCAGGCAGAGGAGGTCAATCTGCTGCAGACCATCCGGGATGAGCGTTTCGGTGACATTGCTGTTGAAGAAGGGTATTTGAGTCAGGAGCAGGTTGAGAAACTTTTGGAGAAACAGGGGAATGCCTACCTTGCTTTTATCCAGAATCTTTTGGATGAGGACCTGGTAACCATGGACGAAATGGAGTGGATGCAGGATGATTTCAGAAGAATAAATAATTACAGCAACACGGATTTTGAAGATATTAAGAGTGACGATGTTGATAGAATTTTGCCGTTTCTTTTGCCGAAGGAGGCGCAGGAATATCGTGCCCTGATAGGAACAGTCGTCCGCACTATGATTCGACTGGTTGACCGCCATATTTATATTGGCAAGGCAGCCATGGTAGAGGAATTTCCGACGGAAGAATTTGTAATCCAGAGAATGGAAGGCAGCAGAGGATTCGTGGATGGTTTTTCAGAGAGAAACGGTGCACTGTTGAAGGTGTGCAGTATTTTTGGACAGGAAAATTTCCAGAGGCTTGATGCGGATGCGTTGGATGCAGCAGGAGAGTTGTTGAACTGCTCGAACGGTATGCACGTATCGGAAATGAGCAGAGGAGGACAATTTTTGGAATTAATGCCCCCTGAATTTACAAGTGTGGAGAATGTTTCTAATATCTGCAAAATCCCTATATTTATTGGCAATCTGGGATTATATTTTGTTGTGGGAAAGTTGAAGTAGGGGGATAGGAAGCTATGGCAAATATTTTGATTGTTGATGATTCCAGAACATCCAGACGTGTCCTTCGTGAGATACTGGAGCGTAACGGGCATACGGTTGTAGGCGAGGCGGTGAATGGCGAGGAAGGCTATTTGAAATACAAAGAGCTGAGGCCGGAAGTGGTCACCATGGATATTACCATGCCTGTTATGGACGGAGTAGAGTGCCTTAGCCTGATTAAGAAAGAGAATCAGGATGCCAAGGTTTTGATGATTACGGCAGCGGGTCAGAAAGAAAAGATGCTAGAGTCAATCAAACGCGGGGCGGAGGAGTTCATAATGAAACCGTTTAATGAGGCGGAGATTCTGGGAGCTCTGGAACGTATCTGTTGAGTGTGATGCGGGTTGCCCTGACCGTAAATCTTCAACATGAGGAATCCTGAAAAAATCAATAAATATGGTATTGACTTTTTATTGCTGAGCGGTTATAATAATCTCTGTTGCAGCGGTGCTGTGACAGATGTGCGCTTAGCTCAGCTGGATAGAGCGTTTGGCTACGGACCAAAAGGTCGGGGGTTCGAATCCTCTAGCGCACGTTTTCTGTGCGTTTGCGCACGTTCTTCGCGCTTGCGCACGTTTCCTGTGTGCTTGCGCACGCTAAGTAGCGCTTGAGCACGTTTTGTGTATTTGCACGATGTAAAACCTCGTTGTCGTTGGGACAACGAGGTTTTTCGATTCTATAGGAACGTGCATCGTATTTTCCTATAAAAAGGATGCCATTTTATAAAAAGTTTATAAATCCTTTCTCTTTATATTATTTACTGTCACAAAACAGCATGATAAAATTATATCTAACGGAGAAGAAAGGGCTATTGCTATGGATAAGCAGGAGTTTGTTGACCGGCTTCGCGCCGCTTTAAATGGCAGGATTCCCCCGGAGCAGGTGGAGGAGAATGTCGAATATTACCGAGATTATATTAATGTTGAAGTGCGGAAGGGAAAGAGCGAAGAAGAAGTCCTGAAGGCGTTGGGTGACCCACGCCTGATTGCCCGTACTATCATTCAGACAAGCGGTACGGACGAGACAGGGTACGGAGCGCAGCAGGATACGGATTACCAAAGCGTGTATGGCGGTCAAAAAGACAGATGGACCGGTCGTAGAAACTTTCGTATTCCGGGATGGCTTATGGCCATTCTGATTGTATGTATTGTTTTTGTCGCGTTGACCGTAATCTTTTCTGTGCTGGCTTATTTGGCACCTGTGATTATAGTGTTTGCAGCGGTGGTCTTTATGGTGAAACTTTTTCGGGACTGGCTTAATTAAATTTTTTTGGAAAAAAATTCTTGCATAAAGAGGATAATTTTTTCGCTTTTCAGACATACTACTCCTGTAACTAAAAATTATCAGGAGGGAAATACTATGTCCAACAATAATCAGAACTACGATAATAACAAATTCAACAACAGCACCAGCGATTCTGACACCAGCCAGAACTGCAGAAACAGCCAGAACAGCAATCAGAACAACAACCAGAAGAATAATCAGAAGAATAACCAGAACAACAGCCAGAACGAGAATTTCTAGGCCGGTTGGAACGATTGAAGGGCAAGGGGGCACCGAGAGGTGTCCCTTTTTGCGCAAATGTTTTTTCTTGAATTTTGCCTTGGGAGTGCGTTTCGGCAGGACTTTACATAATCTTCTAAAAAAGGTATACTTAGAGACAAATGTACATTGCGGTGGACAAAGGACAGGTATTTTATGAGGAAATTTGAGTTGATTGCGCCCTGTCATTTCGGCATGGAGGCAATTTTAAAAAGAGAGATTGCAGATTTAGGTTATGATGTCACGGAGGTTGTGGACGGGAGAGTGACTTTCTTCGGGGACGAGGAAGCTCTGTGCCGCGCCAATGTATTTCTTCGGACAGCAGAACGAATTTTGATTAAGATTGGAAGTTTTCACGCGGAGACCTTCGAGGAGCTTTTTCAGGGTACCAAGGGGCTTGCGTGGGAGGATTACATACCTGCGGACGGTAAATTCTGGGTGGCAAAGGCAGCGAGTGTCAAGTCGAAACTTTTCAGCCCCTCCGACATTCAGTCTATCATGAAGAAGGCTATGGTGGAGCGGCTGAAGGATATCTATCACGTCAACTGGTTTCAGGAGGATGGTGAGAGCTTTCCGGTGAGAGTTTTTCTCATGAAGGATGAGGTGACGGTTGGACTGGATACCACGGGGGAATCCCTGCACAAAAGGGGGTATCGCAAGCTGACGGCGAAGGCGCCGATTGCGGAGAATCTTGCGGCGGCATTGATTATGCTGACACCGTGGAACGGCAGCCGGATTCTGGTGGACCCATTTTGCGGCAGCGGTACTTTTCCGATTGAGGCGGCCATGATGGCGGCAAATATGGCGCCGGGGATGAACCGGAGCTTTACAGCGGAAAACTGGCAGCATATTGTGGGCAGAAAGGTCTGGTACGATACGCTGGACGAGGCAAGGGAACTGGTGGATTTGAATGTGGAGACGGACATTCAGGGTTATGATATTGATGAAAATATGGTGAGCATTGCCAGAGAAAATGCCAGACTGGCAGGAGTTGATAAATTGATTCATTTTCAGCGCAGAGGGGTGGAGCAGCTCAGCCATCCGAAGAAATATGGTTTTATCATCACCAATCCGCCTTACGGCGAGCGGCTGCAGGATAAAAACGAGATGCCCGCGCTCTACCGGACGATTGGCGAGCGTTTTGCGGCACTGGATTCCTGGAGTATGTACCTGATTACAGCATATGAGCAGGCGGAGCGGGATATAGGGCGCAAGGCGGACAAAAACCGCAAAATATATAATGGAATGATGAAGACGTATTATTATCAGTTCCTTGGTCCCAGACCGCCCAGAAAAAAGGATGTGTAGAAGATGGCAGAGGAAAAATTCAATATGCGGCTCACGATTCTCTGGTGGTGCATTCTTCTGGTGGGGGCGATGTGCGCCATGTTTTATGTGTCCATGAATAAGACCATTGTGATTGCAGACGGCTCCTACAGACAGGGTTCTGCGGGCGGGAACGGCGAAAATACGGAATGGAACCAGAAACTGGATCTGGAAGGCACAGAGAACGGCACAGGAACTTTGAGGATTCCACTGGAAAAAAATACGAAGGCGGAGAATGTGGTCGTTGAAAACTGCTATATGGACAGGGAACTGCATATCTTTATCCAAGATGCAGAGAACGCATTTTATGCTCAAAATTGCATACAGGGGGATGTAGCCAACGTGTACATGGCGTGCCGGGTGGAGCAGTCAGGCGGCGTGCTTTTGAAAATGAAGATGGACGGTGTCTATGAGTATAAGACCAGTATGGAGGGTGATGTGCTCAAGGTTCAAATCTGCCAGCCACATGAGCTGTATCGGCTGATTGTGGTGGTAGACCCCGTGGGCGATGATGCGCGGACACAGGTATCGAAAATGGCATCTGAAATTGCCATGGAGGTGAGCAGCCTGCTCTCCGAAAAGTGGGAAAGTGAAGACATCCGGCTGTATTTTACCCGGGTGGATGATACGGAAGTGACGCGTGAGCAGTGTGTAGAATTGGTGGAATCTGTGAAGGCGGATATGTTTTTGCATATCAATGTGGCTCAGGCGGAAGATGAGCAGCAGTATGGCATTTGCGGATGGTATAACGAACTTTATTTTATTCCGGAATTTGGAAATGTGGAATTGGCGGACATTGTCACAAAAAATGTGACCATTGCCAGCGGCAACCGCGCGGTTGGTCTTAAGGCAGCGGATGAGGAAAGCATATTGCAGGATATACGGGTTCCGGCAGCGGAGATTGATCTGGGGTATCTGACGAATCCTCAGGAGAGGTCGCTTTTGAGCCAGTCTGCCTACAGGGATAAGCTGGCGGATGGCATTGCAGATGCAATCAGGGAGGTGTATTCGAGCTATTATGAGTAAAGCAGGTTATGATAAAATTATTTTTGCCACCGGTAATGCCGGAAAAATGAAGGAAATACGGATGATTCTGGAGGATATGGGACTAAAAATTCTCTCCATGAAGGAGGCCGGAATCCTTTTGGATATTGAGGAGAATGGGACAACCTATGAGGAGAATGCCCTGATTAAGGCGAGGGCGGTGGCAGACTGCGAGGAGGCCAAAGGAGCCGTTGTCCTGGCGGATGATTCCGGCCTGGAGGTGGATTATCTTCAGGGTGAGCCGGGAATTTATTCTGCCAGATATATGGGTGAGGATACCCCTTACAGCGTAAAAAATGCAAACCTGATAGAGCGGCTGGAGGGAGTGCCCGAGGAACAGCGTGGAGCACGATTTGTATGCGCCATAGCAGCGGTATTGCCGGATGGAACCGAGCTTACTACGAGGGCTGCCATAGAGGGCAGAATCGATTATGAGGAACGGGGAGAGCACGGATTTGGTTATGACCCGATTTTCTTTGTACCGGAGTTTGGCAGAACCACAGCTCAGCTCACGGAGGAGGAGAAAAATCAGGTCAGCCACCGGGGCAAAGCCCTGCGTCTTATGAAAGAGGAGTTAAAAGGTCATGAAAGTGTTGATTGTAAGTGATACACACAAGAAAAATGATACTTATCTCAATATTCTTAAACTGCATAAACCGGACATGGTGATTCACTGCGGGGATGCGGAGGGAAGTGAGCTGCTTTTGACGCAGGCTGCGGACTGCCCTGTGTATATTGTGCTTGGCAATAATGATTTCTTTTCGCAGCTGCCAAGAGAGCTGGAGCTGGAAGTGGGAAAATATAAGGTCTGGGTGACCCACGGACACAATTACCGCGTGTCCATGGGCAATGAATATATTAAGCACGAGGCTGTGGCACGGGGGGTGGATATCGTCTGTTACGGGCATACCCACAGACCGGTGATAGACCAGGATGATGAGGTTATCGCCGTGAATCCCGGCAGCCTGTCCTATCCCAGACAGGAAAACCATCGCCCTTCCTATATCATCATGGAGATAGACAAAAAAGAACAGGTACACTTTACCATAGCGTACCTGTAAAAAATCTTGCAAAAATAAGTCGGGGTGACAGGATTCGAACCTGCGACCTCCTGGTCCCAAACCAGGCGCTCTAGCCAAGCTGAGCCACACCCCGGGATTACACCACACAAGGGGTATTATAAACTAAATGGTTTGGAAGTGTCAAGGTTTTAAAGCAGATAATAAATTTTATAAATTTGAAGAAATTCAACTTATCTAGTTGACAAACCCGGGAGAATACGATACAATATCATTCGTCGTCAACTGACGTGTGTCCGTAGCTCAGTTGGATAGAGCAACGGCCTTCTAAGCCGTGGGTCGGGG
>CAZUAP010000108.1:0-6871 GCA_964617975.1 uncultured Acetatifactor sp.
GCACTCAGGCGAAAAACAAGATTAACCAGTGGTTTAAAAATGAACTCAAGGAAGATAATATCGTCAAAGGTAAGGAGCTTTTGACAAATTACTGTAAGGCGAAGGGAATCAATCTTCCCAACCTGCTGAAACATGACTATATGGAGGCTGTGCTGCGCAAATACGGTTTCCGGGATTGGGACAGTGTGTTGGCTGCGGTAGGTCATGGAGCTTTGAAGGAAGGTCAGATTGTCAACAAGATGCAGGAGCTCTATGACAGAGACCACAAGAAGGAGCTCACCAATGAGGAAGTGCTGCAGAGCATTGCGGAAGCCGGTGCCGCCAGCGGTAATCGCTCCTCGCAGATGCGATCCAAGAGCGGCATTGTGGTGAAGGGTATCGCGGATTTGTCGGTTCGTTTTTCCAAGTGCTGTTCACCGGTACCCGGGGATGAGATTGTGGGGTTTGTCACCAGAGGACGCGGTATCTCCATTCACCGGACAGACTGCGTCAACGTTTTAAATCTTCCGGAGTTTGAGCGGGCACGTCTGATAGATGCTGAGTGGCAGATGCCGGAAAGCAATGTGGCGGAGAAGTTTGAGGCAGAAATCAAGATTTATGCAAATGACAGAACCGGTCTGTTAGCAGATATCACAAAGGCGTTGACGGAGAAGGAAATCAGTATTCTCTCGCTGAATACCCGTACCAGCAAACAGGGGCTCGCAACTCTGCAGCTGACCTTCGAGACCAGCGGCAGAGAAGAGTTGAATCGTATCGTAGACAAGATACGTGGAATAGAGAGCGTGATTGATATTGAGAGAACCACGGGCTGATGAGATTGCAGCCTGATGTTGAGAGGGAAATTCCATGAATGAGCTGAAGATTGGGCGCATGGTTCTGGGAACCTGCGCCACCAACACTTATTTTTTATACAGAGAAGGCGCTGAGGAATGCGTTGTCATAGACCCTGCCGATTACGGCAGACAGATTTTTGCCAATCTGCGCAAAAACGGCTTTCGGACGGTGGGGATTCTGCTGACTCACGGGCACTTTGACCATATCTGGGGAGTGGAGGCTTTGAAGGCTGCTGCAAATGAGGTGGCGGAGCACCATGGATATGCGCCGGTGCAGGTCTATGCCTGCGAGGCGGAGCGGGAGCTGCTGCACGATGCCCATCAAAATGTGTCCGAGCAGGCGGGGAGAGCCTGCACGATTGATGCAGACGTCTATGTGTCGGACGGTGATGAGATTGACATTGCAGGTATGAAGTGCAAGGTCATTGCTACGCCCGGACATACGGGGGGCGGATGCTGTTTTTATTTTGAGGAGGCGCAGCTGTGTGTCTGCGGTGACACGATTTTTCAGGAGTCTGTGGGCAGAACGGATTTCCCCACAGGCAGTATGGGAACGCTGGTGCGCTCCATCAAAGAAAAGATTTTTGTCTTGCCGGAGGAGACCGTACTTTATCCGGGACATGGGGACAGCACCACGGTGGGACATGAGAAAAAATACAATCCCTTCTGTGGGTGAGCAGGGTGTCGGTATGTTGATGATTGAGCTGAACAGAGCAAATTATGAATATGATGTAAATTCTCTTGTGAGGGCTTTTTATCCCGGCAGGACGGTGGCGATTCTCACGCCGGAGAGCACACCCCAGAGGAGGCAGCAGACGGAAGATGAGCTGAAGAAGAAACGGGAAACGGATGAGCAGCCGCTTATGGCGCGTATAGAGCTCGTGGATGACGGTGCCCGGGTGCGGATGGGCGAGCGGGAATTTGAATGGCGCTACGAGCCGCAGGAGTCGGAAGGGGATGAGCTGCACTACAAGCACGAATTCAAACGCTTTTTATACAGGGTGTTGAGGGAGTATACCGGAAAGTCTCTGCCATGGGGCAGCCTTACCGGAATCCGTCCTACCAAGATTGCCTACACTATGCTGGAACAAGGGTGCAGTGAGGAAGAAATCCTGGATACCTTTGAAACACACTATGAGGTCAGTCCCGAGAAGTCCAGGCTGGGTCTGGATATCGCCGGACGGGAGCGGGAGCTCCTGCGGGACATCCATTGTGAGGAGGGATACAGTCTCTACATAGGTATTCCGTTTTGTCCCACTACCTGTCTGTATTGTTCCTTTACATCTTATCCGATTGCCGGATACCGCGGGCTGGTGGAGGACTATATCGACTGTCTGATTCGCGAGATGGATTATGTGTCAAAACGGATGTCGCGTCAGATACTGGACAGCGTATACATCGGAGGCGGAACGCCTACCACGCTGGAGGCCAAGCAGCTTGACCGGCTGATTACTGCGCTGAAGGAGCGGTTTGATTTTTCCACGGTGAAGGAATTTACTGTGGAGGCGGGGCGTGCCGACAGCATCACGAGAGAGAAACTGGAAGTGCTCTATAAGCACGGCGTGAGCCGTATTTCGGTCAATCCCCAGACCATGAAACAGGAGACGCTTGACATCATAGGCAGGCGGGCTACGGTGGCTCAGGTGAAGGCTGCATATAAGTTGGCGAGAGAGGTGGGCTTTGACAATATCAATATGGATTTGATCTTGGGACTTCCGGGGGAGATGGAGGAGGATATGCAGAATACCATCAATCAAGTGGTGCAGCTTTCTCCGGACAGTCTGACGGTTCATTCTCTGGCAATCAAGCGGGCGTCTCACTTAAGCCAGTGGATTCAGGAAAACGGTGTTGAGACTCTGCGGAATACGGATGCGACCATGGCGATTGCCAGACAGGGCGCTGAGAGCCTTGGCATGAAACCCTATTATCTTTACCGGCAGAAAAATATGTCGGGCAATTTTGAGAATGTGGGATATGCCAAACCGGGGAAATACGGACTGTATAACATACTGATTATGGAGGAGCTCCAGACGATTATCGCACTGGGGGCTGGCTCTATCACCAAGGCGGTGTGGCCGGACGGGCGCATTGAGCGCTGTGATAATGTGAAGGATGTAAGGCTTTATATTGACAAGATTGACGAGATGATACAGCGCAAGGAAACGCTGCTTACGGAATGCTATGGGGGACAGAGCTATGCGGCAGAGTGAGAGGAGTCCATGGAATCGGATTTTTCAGGTGTTTCCATGGGTTTGGATAGTTCTCGGCACACTCTATGATATCTGGTACCAGATTGTTCCCGGAAAATGGATTGTGGATTCCGATTTGGCGGCGGAGATGGTATTGTCCAATCATTTGAATCAGACGCACAGAGTTCTCAGCAAAGACTGGTTTTATTCCAGCGAGCTCAGAGTGGTTGAATCCCAGTGGTTTTATCGTGTGGGACTGCTTTTTTTCCCGGACAACTGGCACGCGGCGAGAGTGGTTGCGGCGTTTTTGATGTACATCGTCTTTATTGCGGTGGCTCTGTTTTTTGCCAAAAGCATAGGAATTAGGGAATATGCCCCATGGGTGGCAGCCATTCTGATGTGGCCCTTTGGGCGGTGGTATCTTGTCTATGGGCTGTATGGAACCTATTATTTGATTTATATGATGTTTTCCATGGCAGTGACAGGAGTGATTCTGCAACTGTGTCAACTGGAGCTGAAAAGGGATGATACCCGCCGCAGGAAGGTGCGGATTGCGTTTCTTTATTTTGTGGGGCTGTTCTGTAGTCTCGTTTCGGGTTTGAATGGAATTAAGCAGACCATGGTCTACTTCCTGCCGTTGGCACTGAGCGGGATTGTGATGCTTTTCCGAGCAGCATGTCAGAAAAAGGTGGCTACATTTTCAGTGTTTTGGAATAACTGCAGGAAAGAAACCTTGTTTGCGGCGAACAGCATCCTGTTCATTGGAATGAATGCTTTCGGTTATTTGCTTAATTTATTTGTCTTGAGCAAGATTTATACCTTTGACAGCTATGACTACATGGTCTTTTTGGATGAACGGTCGTGCAGGCTGTATGATATCTGGATGGATTTTCTAAGACTGTTTGGATATGAGGGGAACGTGAAGGTGCTGTCCGGCGGGGGCATTGCCAGTATACTGGGTATGGCGTTTGCAGGCTGCTTTTTGATTAGTCTGGTAAGATTGTGCAGACGATTTGAGCGACTGGAGATGGCAGCGCAGCTCGTAGTCCTGAATTTTATCTTTGGTATGCTGGTGGGCGCGTTGGTTTATTGTACAATGGATTATTATAAGATATATTATTGGCTTCCCATGATTCCTTTCGCCATCGCAATGATTGTATTGGAAATTAAAACGGAAGATATCTATATGCGTGGAGTGCGCGGTGGAATGCTGGTGGCGATTGCACTGATTCTGCCGGTGATATCTTATGGGACGGTGAAACAGGAAACAGAGAATCCTTTGTTCACGACAAGAGGTTATCGCGAGTTGACGGATTTTCTGCTGGAGAATGATTTGACGGAAGGTTATGCCTCCTTTTGGAGCAGTTCTGTACTGCGTGAGATGAGCAGCGACCGCATTCAGACTTGGACACTTTACAATGTGCAGGAAAATTTTGTAAAATATGGCTGGCTTCAGGAAAAAGAGAAAATGCAGACTGAGCCGGAGGGAAGATGTTTCCTGGTTATCAATGAGGTATGGGACGGCGCGGCAGAGAAGTCGGCATTGGTGAATTATGGCAGCGGGGAACTGATTTATGAGGATGGAACAATTAAGGTATATGAGTTTGAGGCTCCGGAGAAAATTCAGCAGGCTGCAGATGAATTCCTGGAAACCCTATGACGCACATAGATTATGATATTGAGATATTGAAAAGAGGTAATGTAAAAATGGCATTGAGTAAGAAACCAACGACGGGTATGAAGGATATTCTGCCTCAGGAGATGCAGATTCGGGATTATGTAATCAGCATCATCAAGGACACCTATGGAAAGTTCGGCTTTACTTCCATTGAGACCCCCTGCGTGGAGAATATTGCTAATCTCACCAACAAGCAGGGCGGCGATAATGAGAAACTGATTTTTAAGATTCTAAAGAGGGGAGAAAAGCTGAATGTGGAGACAGCTTCCACGGAGGAAGAAGTGGTGGATTCCGGGCTGCGCTATGATTTGACGGTGCCGCTGGTGCGTTTTTACTCCAACAATGCGGCATCCCTGCCAGCCCCCTTCAAGGCATTGCAGATGGGCAATGTGTGGAGAGCAGACAGACCCCAGAGAGGGCGTTACCGCCAGTTTATGCAGTGCGATATCGATATCCTGGGCGAGCCCTCCAATCTGGCGGAGATTGAGCTGATTCTTGCCACCTCCACCACGCTCACCAGGCTGGGCTTTAAGAATTTCCAGATTCGTATCAATGACAGGCGCATTCTGAAGGCTATGGCAGCTTATGCAGGCTTTGCGGAGGCGGATTATGACAGTGTGTTTATCACGCTGGACAAGATGGACAAGATTGGTTCGGAGGGTGTGAAGGCGGAGCTTTTACAGAATGGATTTGAGGAGACAATGTGCGACAGATATCTGGAGCTTTTTGCGGCTGTGGAGAATGCCTCAGACGGTGTGGCATGTCTGATAGAGAAATTGGGAGCATATCTGGATGCGGAGGTCACGACTTCTTTTCAGGAGATTTTATCCAGCGTCAGAGCGACGAAAGCAGATTCCTTTGAGCTGGTGTTTGATCCAACGCTGGTTCGCGGTATGAGTTATTATACAGGAACGATTTTCGAGATTGCCATGCCGGAGTTCGGCGGAAGCTGTGGAGGCGGCGGCAGATATGACAAGATGGTGGGTAAATTTACCGGGAATGATGTTCCCGCCTGCGGTTTTTCCATTGGATTTGAAAGAATCGTGCTGCTTCTCATGGAGAGTGGATTCCAGGTGCCCACCCGTCCGAAACAGGTGGCTTATCTGGTGGAGAAGGGCGTAACCGGACAGGAGTTGTGCAACGTCCTCGCTCAGGCGCAGGAGGCAAGGCAGGACGGCATTCAGGTGTTGGTGGCGCGCATGAACAAGAATAAGAAGTTCCAGAAGGAACAGCTTATGAAGGAAGGTTATGAGGACTTTGTGGAATTCTACAAGGATCCGTTGAAGAATTAGGGCTTTTATAGATTAAATGAGAACTTAATGGTAAAATTAAAATACAGAATCGAGGTATGAACAATGGCTGAATCAATGAAGGGATTAAAGCGTACACATCGCTGCGGAGAGTTGAGTGCCGCCAACATCGGCGAGACCGTCACCGTCATGGGATGGGTGCAGAAACAGCGCAACAAGGGCGGAATTATCTTTGTGGATTTGCGTGACAGAGCAGGAATCCTGCAGGTCATCTTTGAGGAGAGCGACTGTGGGGCAGAGAATTTTGCTAAGGCGGAGAAACTGCGCAGTGAGTTTGTGGTGGCAGTTGTGGGTAAGGTGACGAAGCGCGAAGCGGCAGTCAATGAGAATCTTGCCACAGGAGAAATCGAGGTTCGCGCTACTCAGGTTCGCATTCTCTCCGAGGCGGAGACGCCGCCCTTCCCCATTGAGGCGGATTCCAAGACCAAGGAGGAGCTTCGCTTAAAATACCGTTATCTGGATTTGAGAAGACCGGATTTGCAGCGCAATCTGATTCTGAGAAGCAAGATTGCCACTACCATCCGCGCATTCCTGAGCGCTGAGGGATTTTTGGAGATAGAGACTCCTATCTTGAATAAGTCCACGCCCGAGGGAGCAAGAGATTATCTGGTGCCCAGCCGTGTGCACCCCGGCACCTTTTACGCACTGCCTCAGTCACCGCAGATTTTCAAGCAGCTTTTGATGTGCTCCGGATATGACAGATATTTCCAGATAGCAAAATGTTTCCGCGACGAGGATTTGAGAGCAGACCGTCAGCCGGAATTCACCCAAGTGGATTTGGAGATGTCCTTTGTGGATGTGGATGACGTCATTGATGCAACGGAGCGCATGGTTGCCACTGTGTGCAAGGAGGCTATCGGT
>CAZUAP010000109.1:0-6845 GCA_964617975.1 uncultured Acetatifactor sp.
AAAGATTTTACCTTGTCAATGGAATTTAAAGAAATCTGAACTGTCTTCATGATAGTTACCTCCTTAATTTGAGAATCATACCTTCTCTCTCATATTAAGGGCAAAGCAGATAAAAGTCAAGTATAAAGCAGTATAAAAAAAGTGGGGATTCCGTATGAAAAGTGTAGCATTCCACAACCTTGGATGCAAAGTAAACTCTTATGAATTGGACGTTATGCAACAAATGTTGCAGGAAAAAGGATATCAAATTGTGGCATTTGACGAAATCGCCGATATCTATATTATCAATACCTGTACAGTTACCAACATTGCAGACCGAAAGAGCAGACAGATGCTGCACAGAGCAAAACAGAAAAATCCCAACGCCATCGTGGTGGCTGTCGGGTGCTATGTGCAGACGGATAAGGAGGGCGTGGAGAAGGACGAGTGTATCGACCTCGCCATCGGCAATAACCGCAAAAAAGATTTGGCGGAAATTTTGAATCAATTTCTGGAAGAGCGGGAGAGTAACAAAAATAAGACACTGGGAGATACTACGGTCATAGACCTCAATAAAGACTGTAACTATGAGGAGATGACTCTGAAACACACGGCAGAGCACACACGTGCCTACATCAAGATTCAAGACGGGTGCAATCAGTTCTGCTCCTACTGCGTGATTCCCTATGCCCGGGGCAGGGTGCGCAGCCGCCGGGAGGAGGACATCCTCGCCGAGATAAAGGGGCTTGCACAGAACGGCTACCGGGAGATTGTTCTCACAGGCATCCATATCAGCTCCTACGGTATCGACTTTGAAAACGAGAAGTCCTATCAGGGGCAGAGCAGGCTGATTGACCTGGTGGAGCATATTCACCGTGAGGCGCAGGGGATTGAACGCATCCGCCTCGGTTCTCTGGAACCCCGGATTATCACGGAGGAAACCGCGCACAGGCTGGCGGCACTGCCGAAACTTTGTCCCCATTTTCACCTGTCTCTCCAGAGCGGATGCGATGAGACGTTGAAACGCATGAATAGACATTACACCACCGGGGAATACTTGCAGGGAGTGAATTATCTGAGGCAGGCATTTGAGCATCCCGCCATCACCACGGATGTCATCGTGGGTTTCCCAGGGGAGACGGAGGAAGAATTTGCCTTGAGCAGACATTTTCTGGAGCAGGTGGAATTTTTTGAAATGCACATTTTTAAATATTCACGGAGAGCCGGCACACGCGCGGACAAGATGCCGGGTCAGCTCACGGAGAAGGAGAAAGCGGCGCGCAGCGAGGTGCTGTTTGCGCTGGAGGCAGAGCAGTCCCACCGTTTCCGAAGTCACTACATAGGCAAAACGGCGGAGGTGCTCTGGGAGGACAAGCGTGAGATTCAAGGCGGACTCTACTGGATAGGCCATACAAGAGATTATGTGAAGGTGGCTGTCCCCGCCGGGGAGGAGAACCTTTCCAACCGTTTGTCATGGGCTGCAATCGACAGCTTTCTGACAGAGGAAATTCTGCTTGGAGCGAATTGTGATTGAATTTTGACGCAGAATGCGGTAAGATAAAAAGAGCAGGGTAACAACGGACGGAAAATTAAGAAGGATAAAATTATGCAGGATTTGGGAAACACACAATATTTCAAGGTGGAGACAGAGCCTGAGACAGGCGTGAAAGTGATTTTGTCCACAGTATATGAGGCACTGACGGAGAAGGGATACAATCCGGTGAACCAGATTGTGGGATATATTATGAGCGGAGACCCCACCTACATCACCAGCCACAAAGGTGCCAGAAGTCTGATTATGAAGGTGGAGCGTGACGAACTGGTCGAGGAGCTCCTGGCGGATTATATTAAGAATAACCATTGGAAATAGGAGGAATATCCATGCGGATTATGGGCTTGGATTTCGGCTCAAAGACAGTGGGGGTTGCGGTGAGCGACGCCCTGCTTTTGACGGCTCAGGGTGTGGAGATTATCCGACGCAAAGAGGAAAATAAACTTCGGCAGACTCTGGCAAGGATTGAGGAACTGATTGTGGAGTATGAGGTGGAGGAAATCGTGCTCGGGTTGCCGAAACATATGAACGGTGACGAGGGCGTGCGCGTGGAGCTCACCGAGGAGTTTAAGGAGAAACTGGAGCGGAGAACGGGACTGCCGGTCGTCATGTGGGATGAGCGGCTCACCACGGTTGCAGCAGACCGGACAATGATGGAGGCAGGCATCCGCAGAGAGAACCGCAAGGATTATGTGGACATGCTTGCAGCGGTGTTTATCCTGCAGGGATATCTGGACAGACGCAGCAATGAGAAGGCGGCCCGTGAGGCTGATAGGAGTCAGGATGAGTAAATTAGAAAAGATTACATTTAATGCAGAGAGCGGGGAGCCTGTAGATTTTTATGTGCTGGAGCAGACCAGAATCGGCGGCTTTAACTATATTCTTGTGACCGATTTTGAGGACGGAGACGGCGAGGCGCTGATTCTCAAGGATATGTCTGCTGACGGCGAGGAGGAGAGCCTGTTTACTATCGTGTCGGATGAGAAGGAACTGGATGCGGTGGCAGGTGTGTTTGCGGATATGTTGGAGGACGTGGAGTTCGTACAGGACGGAGAGTAGAAACGATTGCTGCATGATAGCAGTATTCAAAACGAATAAAAGCAAAATAAGTAACAACAGAAGTAAATCAGCACTTAAGTAGTATGGAGGAATTTTTGTGAAAAAGAAAAAAGAGAATAATGGCGGTTCCGGACTGAAGATTATCCCTTTGGGTGGTCTGGAGCAAATCGGTATGAATATTACTGCCTTCGAGTATGAGGACAGTATTGTTGTGGTGGACTGTGGTCTTTCCTTCCCGGCAGATGATATGCTTGGAATTGATTTGGTGATTCCCGATGTGACTTATCTGAAAAATAATATCGACAAGGTCAAAGGCTTTGTAATCACCCACGGACATGAGGACCATATCGGCGCACTGCCCTATGTGCTGCGTGACATCAATGTGCCCCTCTACGCCACACGGCTGACGATGGGAATTATAGAGAACAAGCTGACAGAGCATAATATGATGAAGACCACCAAGCGCAAGGTGGTGAAATTCGGACAGTCCATCAACTTGGGACAGTTCAGAATAGAGTTTATCAAAACCAATCACAGTATTGTGGATGCCGCAGCGCTGGCGATTTATTCCCCCGCGGGAATCGTGGTACACACCGGTGACTTCAAGGTGGATTACACGCCTGTGTTTGGTGACGCCATCGATTTGCAGCGTTTTGCGGAGCTGGGTAAAAAAGGTGTCCTCGCTCTGATGTGCGATTCCACCAACGCGGAGCGTCCCGGGTTTACCCCCTCGGAGAAAACGGTGGGGAAGGCGTTCGACACCCTGTTTAATGAGCATAAGAACACCCGTATATTCGTTGCCACCTTTGCATCCAATGTGGACAGGGTACAGCAGATTATCAATACGGCTTACCGGTATGGCAGGAAGGTGTGTGTGGAAGGCCGCAGTATGGTCAACATCATCGAGACGGCAAAGAATCTGGAATGTATCAACATACCGGAAAACACACTGATAGATATAGACCAGCTCAAGAATTATCCTGACGAACAGCAGGTTATCATAACCACGGGAAGTCAGGGCGAGAGTATGGCGGCTTTGAGCCGTATGGCTAACAACATGCACAGAAAGATAACCATAAGTGCAGGAGATACGGTAATCTTCTCGTCTAATCCCATACCGGGAAACGAGAAGCCGGTGACAAAGATAATCAATGAGCTCCTCAGAAAGGGAGCGGATGTGGTATTTCAGGATGCCCATGTGTCAGGACACGCATGTCAGGAAGAAATCAAGCTGATATATACGCTTATTCATCCTAAATATGCCATTCCCGTGCACGGTGAATATAAACATCTTAAAGCGCAGGCAAAGATTGCGGAGAGCCTTGGCATACCGAAGGAAAATATTTTCATACTTTCCTCAGGAGATGTGCTGGAAGTAAGCGAGGAGTCGGCAAAGCCTGCGGGAAGGGTTCCTGTGGGAGCTATACTTGTGGACGGACTGGGCGTCGGAGATGTGGGAAATGTAGTCCTCAGAGACAGACAGCATCTCGCCGAGGACGGTATAATGATTGTCGTCATGAGTCTGGACAAGGCAAGCGGTCTGCTGGCAGCAGGACCGGATATAGTATCCAGAGGATTTGTATATGTGAGAGAATCTGATGAGCTTATCGAAGAGGCAAGGGAGACTGTAGAGGAAGCGATTCAGGCATGTCTTGACAAAGGAATTACGGATTGGGGCAAACTCAAATCCACCACTAAGGATGTGCTTGGAGATTATGTATGGAAGAAGACCAAGCGCCGTCCGATGATTTTACCTATTATTATGGAAGTGTGATATGTTTGTGCATATACTGCACAGAAAAGAGGGGGAACATGGATAACATAGACAGTGCTATCGACCGGCTTGTCGCCACCATCCTTGAATCTGATGTATACAGGGAGTACGATGAACTGAGAGATAAGGTAAATAAAGACCCGGAGCTCAAACAGCAGATTGATGAATTCCGGCATAGGAATTATGAGCTGCAGAATTCAGATGCGGATTTTGACAAGATTGAGGACTTTGAGAGAGAGTACTCCCAGTTCAGGGAGATACCGCTCGTTTCCGATTTTCTTGCAGCAGAGCTGGCATTCTGCCGTATGATGCAGGAAATAAACATCAAGATAACAAATGCAATTGATTTTGAATGAGCGTGCAGATAGTACTATAAGAATGGAGATTGCTATGAAATCTGAAAATTTGATTGGCACAGTGCTGGGAGCTATATTAAGGGCGGCTGTGGCAATAGTGGTCGTTTATGTGATTTATGTCGGAGCCGTGAACTGCTATAATTACGGATACCGTATCTTTACTGAGCCGGCAGTATCTTCAGGGACAGGGCGCGATGTCACAGTGACTGTCACGGCAGGGATGTCAGCCACAGACATAGGAAAGCTTTTTGAAAACAAGGGGCTGACAAGAGATGCAAAGCTGTTTGCGCTGCAGTATCTGTTCTCGGAATACCATGATGATGTTATTCCGGGTACTTTTACCCTGAACACAGCCATGACGGCGGAAGAGATGATGGAAGCTATGACAGGAACTGCATCTTCAGAAGAAACAGGAAATTAATTCCGTCAAAATAAATTTTCTAATCAATGGAAACGAGGACACAGATGATTGTTGACGAGAGAATGTCTGCCTTTATCGACTTGATGGATAGAGGAAATGCTGCATATCTGGACGAGATAGAAAAGTATGCAATTGAGACAGAGGTGCCGGTAATACGGAAGTCAATGCAGAGCCTGCTTAAATTTCTTTTAGCTTATGCGAAGCCGAAGAGCATCCTTGAGGTAGGGACAGCTATCGGCTTTTCTGCACTGTTTATGAGCGAGTATGCGCCGGATGACTGCCACATCACCACCATAGAAAAATATGAAAAGAGGATACCTGTTGCAAAAGAAAATTTTAAAAGGGCAGGTAAAGAGGACAGTATCACACTGCTTGAAGGCGATGCTGTCGATATTCTTAAAAATCTTGAAGGACAATACGACATTATTTTTATGGATGCGGCAAAGGGACAGTATATAAATTTTCTGCCGGACATAATAAGGCTTTTGCCTGCGGGAGGACTGCTGATTTCAGACAATGTGCTTCAGGACGGAGACATTATAGAATCAAGATTTGCCGTGACAAGACGCAACCGCACAATTCACTCAAGAATGAGGGAATACATATATGAGCTTAAGCACAATGCGGCACTGGAGACATGTATCCTTCCGGTGGGAGACGGCGTGACATTAAGCACAAAGCTTTGATTTACAGAATGTATAGTTTAATTGGAGATTAACTATGGGAATGACTACAAGAGGTATCATAAAGCCGGAGCTGTTAATACCGGCGAGCAGTCTGGAGGTGCTCAAGACTGCGGTTGTTTACGGTGCCGATGCCGTGTATATAGGTGGAGAGGCTTTCGGACTGCGTGCCAAGGCAAAGAATTTCTCACCGGAAGAAATGGCGGATGGAATCGCCTTTGCGCATGAGCACGGTGTAAAAGTATATGTTACGGCAAATATTCTTGCGCACAATTATGACCTTGAGGGTGCGGAAGAATATTTTGAGGAGCTCAAAAATATGAAGCCCGACAGCCCGGACGCACTTATAATATCAGACCCGGGAATGTTCACGATTGCCAAAAAGGTATGGAATGATGTGGAGATACATATATCCACGCAGGCTAACAATACCAATTATCAGACATATCTCTTTTGGAAAAACCAGGGTGCAAAACGTGTGGTTTCAGCCAGAGAGCTTTCATTAAATGAAATTAAGGAAATCAGGGAAAACATACCCGACGATATGGAGATTGAGAGCTTTATACATGGAGCCATGTGTATCTCTTATTCAGGCAGATGCCTGCTGAGCAACTATTTCACGGGCCGGGATGCAAACCACGGCGCCTGTACCCACCCCTGCCGCTGGAAATATGCCGTGGTGGAGGAGAAGAGACCCGGCGAGTATCTGCCGGTATATGAGAACGAGAGAGGGACATATATTTTTAACTCCAAAGATTTGTGCATGATAGAGCATATCCCGGAGCTTGTGGAGGCAGGTATTGACAGCTTCAAGATAGAGGGAAGGATGAAGACGGCTCTCTATGTGGCTACCGTGGCGAGAACCTACAGAAAAGCCATTGATGATTATTTCGAGTCGGAAGAAAAATACCGCGCTAATATGGACTGGTATAAGAGCGAGATTTCAAAGTGCACCTACCGTCAGTTTACCACGGGATTTTATTTCGGAAAAACTGATGAAAACACCCAGATATATGACAAC
>CAZUAP010000110.1:0-6834 GCA_964617975.1 uncultured Acetatifactor sp.
CAGAGGGTGCATCCATGATTCGCACCAAGGGCGAGCCCGGCACCGGCGACGTGGTGCAGGCAGTGCGCCATATGCGCACCATGAACGCCGAGATACGCCGCATCCAAAATCTGCGCACCGACGAACTCTTTGAGGCGGCAAAGCAGCTTCAGGTGCCTCATGACCTTCTTGTGTATGTGCACGACAACGGCAGGCTGCCCGTGGTAAACTTTGCAGCCGGCGGCGTTGCGACTCCCGCAGATGCCGCTTTGATGATGCAGCTCGGTGCAGAAGGCGTCTTTGTAGGCTCCGGTATCTTCAAATCCGGCAATCCCGCCAAGCGCGCTGCCGCCATCGTCCAAGCAGTCACCAACTACAACGATGCCAAGCTCATCGCCGAGCTGTCCGAGGATTTGGGGGAGGCCATGGTCGGCATCAATGAACAGGAAATTGCACTTATCATGGAGGAGAGAGGAAAATAGTATTATGACCATTGCCGTTCTCGCCCTGCAGGGGGCTTTTGCAGAACATGAACAAATTTTGGGAAAATGTCATGTGGATTATTTTGAGATTCGTCAACTTTCAGACCTGGACAGACCTTTTGACGCCCTGATTTTGCCGGGCGGAGAGAGTACAGTCATGGGAAAGCTGCTGCATGAATTACACTTGTTTGAACCGCTGAGGGACAAAATCGAGAAAGGGCTGCCCGTGTTCGGCACCTGTGCCGGGCTGATTCTGCTCGCCGGGGAACTGGACACCGGCACCGCGCATCTGGGCACCATGGCAATAACCGCCCGGCGCAATGCCTACGGCAGACAGCTTGGCAGCTTTCAAACTGCGGAAGAATTCCGGGGCATCGGAGAGTTTCCCATGATTTTCATCCGCGCCCCCTATATTTCCAAAGTGTCAGACAATGTGGAAATTCTGGCAAAAGTAAACGGGCGGATTGTCGCCGCCCGTCAGGGGAATCAACTGGTCACCGCATTTCACCCGGAACTCTCCGGGGATTTGCGCGTACACCAATATTTTATAGAGCTGGCAGAAGAAGCCTTAACGCAAGGTTATTCGGCTTCCGAATCCGCCGGATATGTCTTCGCATCATAGTCATCCAAAAAGGAGTGCCGCACACCATCCGCTTTATAGGCAACCACAGTGTTGAGATTCACGTTCTCCACACTCTTGAAAATATTGCCCTCCACAAAGGGATTGGTCTTTTTCAGCTCTTTGATTAATTCCTTAATTTCCACGCGCTTGGAGCGGTTCTCCTCGTTGTTGCAGGTGGTGCAGGTGTCCGTGAACTTGCAGGCGCACTGGATAAAATGCAAATCATTGTAATCCCGCCACGCCTTGATATCGTCCTCCCGAATCAGATACAGGGGGCGAATCAGTTCCATCCCCTCAAAATTCGTGCTGTGGAGCTTGGGCATCATGGTCTGCACCTGAGCTCCGTACAGCATCCCCATGAGAATCGTCTCTATGACATCGTCATAGTGGTGTCCCAGCGCAATCTTATTGCAGCCAAGCTCCTGCGCATAGTGATAAAGATGCCCGCGCCTCATCCGCGCGCACAGATAGCAGGGGGATTTCTCCACATGATAGACCGAATCAAAGATATCCGACTCAAAAATAGTGATAGGAATCTTCAGTTTTCGGGCATTCTCCTCAATCACTCTGCGGTTGGCGGGACTGTAGCCCGGATCCATCACCAGAAATTTCACCTCAAATTCAAACTTGTTATGCACCTTTAATTCCTGAAACAGCTTTGCCATCAGCATGGAATCCTTACCGCCCGAGATACATACGGCGATTCGATCCCCTTCCTTCACCAGCTCATACTGATTGATTGCCTTGGTAAACTTACACCAGATGCTCTTGCGGAATTTTTTGCGGAGACTAAGCTCCGCCCGACTGCTGACCTCCTCCTGCTCCTGCTCCTGAATCCGGTCCAAAAGCCAGGTGACATATCCCCCGGCGAGGCTCACCGCATCATATCCCTTCGCCCGCAGACTTTCCGCCACCTCCAGACTGATTTGACCTCTGCTGCAACAGATAACCAGCTTGCGCTCACTATCCACCAGAGGGCTCTCCTCTATCCGGTCAGCTGCCAGAACCACGGCATCGGGAATCGTCCCGTAAGCCACATCCGATTCCTCTCTTATATCAATCATCTGATAGCTGTCCTTTGGCAATGCTTTCAATTCCTGTACTGTAATTTCCATCAGCGTCCTGCTTTACTCCTGTCCAAAGCATTTTTGATTCTGTCCAATCCTTCCGCCAGCACCGCTCTGGGGCACGCCACATTGATTCTCTGGAATCCGCGCCCGCTGTCCCCGAAGATTTTGCCGCTGTCCAGCCACAGCTTTGCCTCATAGATAATCAGATGCTCCAGCTGCTCCACATCCAGACCCGTGCCGCCAAAATCCAGCCATGCGAGATAGGTTCCCTCATGCTCCACCATCTTCACTCCGGGGAGATTGTCCGCTACATACTGAGCAGTAAACTCCAAATTGTCTCCCACATACTTATGCATGGCATGATACCACTCATCGCCGTTTCGGTATGCCGCCTCGCACGCCACCAGTCCCATGACATTGAGCTGGCTGTAGCCGGCTGCATCAATCTGCCTGCGGACAGCCTTCCGCAGTTTCTGGTTGGGAATAAAGATATTGGAAAGCTGCAAGCCCGCCAGATTGAAAGTCTTGCTGGGCGAGGTGCAGGTGATGGAGATTTCCTCATACTCCTTCTTCAGGCTGGCAAACACATGATGTCTGCCGCGGAATACAAAATCCGCATGAATCTCATCACTGACCACTATCACATGATGCTTACAGCAGATATCTCCCAGACGCGTCAGCTCCTCCTCCGTCCAAACCCTTCCCACGGGATTATGGGGATTACACAGGAAGAACAGCTTGATTTTCTGCTCTATAATTTTTCGCTCAAAGTCCTCAAAATCAATATGATATTTATTGTCCTCACCGTAAATCAGCGTATTGCTCACAACCACACGGCCGTTGTCCTCTATCACCTCGCCGAAGGGATAGTAGACGGGAAGCTGCAGCAATATGCCGTCGCCGGGCTCCGTAAATGCCTTGACCGCCATCGCCAGCGCAAAGACAATACCCGGCGTCTTTATCAGCCAGCTCTCGGAGACCTCCCAGCCGTGCTGACGTTTCATCCAGCCGCTGAGCGCCTCAAAATACTCCTCCTGCACCTCACTGTAACCGAAGATACCGTGCTCCACCTGTTTCATCAGCGCATCCTGCACATAGGAGGAGGTCTTGAAATCCATATCCGCTACCCACATGGGAAGCACATCCTCCGGCATCCCTCTGCGCTTTGCAAAATCATATTTCAGACAATTTGTATTTTTTCTGTCTACTATGGTATCAAAATCAAGATTTCTTTCCACCTTGCAACTCCTCCTCTGTCCTGCGGAACACCTCGTCCAGCTCCTGAATCAAATCCTGTACCTCCTCGATGCCCACAGACATTCTGAGCAGGCGGTCTGTGATGCCGTTCTTAGCCAGAATATCCTTGGGCACATCGGCATGGGTCTGGGTGATGGGATAAGTAATCAATGTCTCCACGCCGCCTAAACTCTCCGCAAATCGAATCAATTTGACCTTTTCCAAAATGGACAGAGCAAACTCCTTGCTCTCCAGTTCAAACGTAATCATCGCGCCGAAACCACGACTCTGACGGCACATCACCTCGTAACCCGGATGGGTTTTCATGCCAGGATAAATCACCTTGACCACCGCCTTCTGTCCGCAAAGCCAATCCACTATCTGGAGTGCATTGCTCTGCGCCTTCTCCATACGGATTGCCAGCGTCTTGATGCCCCGCATCACCAGCCAGCAGTCAAAGGGAGCCAGTCCCGCACCGGTGGTCTTTATATTAAAGCGCAGTTTCTCCCGAATATCCTCTCTGGAGGTGACCAGAAAGCCTGCCAGCGTGTCATTATGTCCTCCCAGATACTTGGTGCCGCTGTGAACCACCACATCCGCGCCCAAATCCAAAGGATTCTGGAAATAGGGAGACAAAAAAGTATTGTCCACAATCAACATAAGGTTATGCTCCTTGGCAATCCTGCTCAGAGCAGCAATATCCGTCACATTCATCATGGGGTTGGTGGGCGTCTCTATATAAATTGCCTTGGTCGACTCGGTGATATATGCTGCCACATCCTCCTTATAGCAGTCGATGCTGGAAAAAGTGATTCCATTTTTCTTGGAGATATTGTCAAACAGTCGAATACTTCCGCCGTAGAGATCTGCATCCACAATCAGATGATCCCCCGGTTGAAAAAGCTCCATCAATGCAGCAATCGCCGCCATACCGGTGCTGAAGGCAAGAGCATCAATGCCGTTCTCCAGAGAGGCAACAATCTTTTCCAGCTGTGCTCTGGTGGGGTTCTGCAGTCTGCTGTAATCATAGCCCGTACTTTGACCCACTCCCGGATGTGCAAAGGTAGCCGTCTGGTAAATCGGATAGCTGATTGCCCCGTAGTGATTTGAACTTTCCTGTTGATTTTCTTCCAAGTGAATACACTTTGTCGCGATACTTCTGTCCATGTAAATAACCATGCCTTTCTCTCATCATTTCTGTGGCAAGGCGTTGCTGCGCCCCGCCGATTTTACTTATTTTATCACAGATGCACCTCAAAGTAAAAGAAATTCTGAACACTGCCGGCTTGGCATGGACTTTTCCCGTCAAATAGGATATACTGCTATAGGAGACCGGCACTGAAATCGGATTGCGATACAAATTACGATGCCGGTTATATCAGAGATAGAATCATAAGATATAGGAGCAGCACAATGCAATTTTTACGAGATTTTTCCGGTAATATCATCTTCCTATCGGCGGCTGCAGGCTGGCTGGTAGCACAGATTCTAAAGACCATGATTCATATGTGTTTCACCAAACAATTTGTAGCAGAAAGGCTGGTTGGAAGCGGCGGTATGCCCAGCTCCCACTCCGCCACCGTATGTGCTCTTGCCACAGCGTCCTGTTTTGAATACGGTGCAGGGAGCTTTGAATTTGCCATCTCACTGACCCTCGCCATCATCGTCATGTACGATGCCATGGGCGTGCGCAGGGAAACCGGAATCCAGGCAAAACTTTTGAATGATATCGTAAATATCTTCGCAGACATGGGGCGGAGCGAGCTCTCCGCGAACGAGAAACTGAAGGAATTTGTGGGACATACCCCCCTGCAGGTGCTGGCAGGTGCCATCCTCGGTATTCTGATTGCCACAGGTATACAATATCTGGTTTAATCAAACCTGGCAGAATTCATTGAAAGGAATTCATTATGAAATTCAGAAAATTATCCGCATTGCTGATAGCCGGTGCTCTGCTGTGCAGCGCATGCGGCAGCATCGATACTCCCCAGAGTCCAATCCTGCCGGAGGGTGAGACAGGAATTTCACAGACGCTGCAGGACTCCGGTATTCAGGACACTTCCGATATTCAGATTGTCGTGGAGGATGACACTCAGCCCCCTCAGGAGGGCATGGTACGCAGTCCTCTCACCAACGAATGGGTGGACGCTCAGGTGGCTGAGACGCGCCCCATCGCCGTGATGATTCCCAATGAGAGTTCCGCAATCCCTCACTATAATCTTTCCAATGCCTCCGTCATCTACGAAGCGAATGTGGAAGGCAGGGTCACGCGCCTCATGGCAATCTTCGAAGACTGGGAGGATTTGGTTCGGATTGGCAATATCCGCAGCGCGCGAACCTATTATGCCTACTGGGCATTCGAGTGGGATGCCTTTCTGGTGCACTATGGCGGCCCTTATTATATCAATGAGCTGATGGCACAAGAATCCACGGAAAATATTGACGGACTTGGAGGAGACGGAGACGCATTCTATCGCTCTAAGGATCGCTCTGACCCACACAATGTATATACGGACGGCAAGAATCTGTTGCAAACAATTGAAGATCACGGATACAGCCTCTCCTACCGCGGACTGACGGATGAATCTCATTTCCGCTTTGCGACCAAGGCAGAGCCGAATGCCCTGACGCAGTATGGCAGCGATGCTCAAAACGCAACCTACATCGATATGTCGGGATGTTATCCGCTGACAAGATGTTACTTTGAATTTAATGAAGAGGACGGTCTTTACTACCGGTTTCAGCACCTCTCCGGCGCAACTGACGAGGCTCATACCGATGCCTCCGGAGAGCAGTTGACCTTCAAAAACATCCTGGTACAATACACAAAGCAGGAGGTTCTGGACGACAAGGGTTATCTCGTTCTGCAATGCCATGATGACACCAGAGACGGGTGGTTTTTCACCAACGGCAAGGGTATTCACGTCAGCTGGTCCAAGGGCGGCGATTATGAGGCAACCAGATACTATGATGACAATGGAAATGAGATTGTTTTAAATACGGGTAAAACGATGATATGTATCGTCAATGAGGAGGATTCCTTCACCTTCCGATGAGCATCACTGTGCCATCACACTTGTCGCGCATAAATTCTGACTCCCTACGCGTTAATTATCTTGATGATATCCTCCCATTGGGTATCGGCGGCGTAGGTTTCCAGCGCGTCATATACCTTCTGCACCAGAGCGCTATCCGTCTCCAACATATCTGCGGTCTCCTCTACAGACAGATTCTTTGCCTTCTTCTTGGCGATTAGCAAAATTAATTTTTTCAGTTCACCCTGGCTGATTCCTTGAATAATACCCTGGCTGATTCCTTGGCTAATTCCTTGGCTGATTCCTTGGCTAATTCCTTGGCTGATTCCGATGTCAATCAAATCCATTCTGACCACCTCCCATTCTTCCGATTCCCTGACTTCGTTTACGATATCATCCAGTTCCATCAG
>CAZUAP010000111.1:0-6790 GCA_964617975.1 uncultured Acetatifactor sp.
GAATCATTGTAAATCTCGTAAAGCAGAAGAACAAGCGCGCGAAGGAAAAGGCGGAGGAAAATCAGAGAATTCTAAATACACCGATTAATGATCTCGCGAAAGATAATCTGGAGGATAAGTATTTATAGCATATCATTACATCAAGAATATAAGAAAGGATGGAACAAATATGGGATTAGCAGACACATTAGCAAGAATACCAAAGATTCTGGAGGCAAATATCAATGCATTATTAGATAAATGTGAGGATCCGGCCAAGATGATTGACCAACTTCTCATAGATTACAAGAAAGATTTGGTAGATGTAAAGCGCGATACCGCTGCCGTGATGGCAGATGTCAAGCTGGCGGAGAAAAAACTGGAGGAATGTGATGCCGATATTGCCAGAAAGCAGAAAGCGGCAGAGAATGCACTGCGCGCCGGAAATGAGGGCGATGCCAGAACTCTTCTTGCAGCAAAGCAGAGTCTTGAGGTGACGCGCGAGAGCCTGCTTCAAAACCTTTCCGTTGCGCAGAAGAATGCAGATATGATGCAGGAAGGCTACAACAGACTGGTTCGCAATATCGAGGAGCTGGAGCAGAGAAAGGATGCCGCGAAAGCCAAGATATCCATGGCGAAAGCACAGGAGCAGATTAACAAGACGGCTGCAAAGGCAAACAGCACCATCAATGTGGATGCATTCAATAAATACGAGCAGAAGGCAGAGCGTATGCTCGCAGAGGCGAATGCGACTGCAGAACTGGATGCTGAGACCGTTTCGGTGGAGGATTTGACCAGCAAGTATACAAGCAGTGCGGATTCTGCATCGGTAGATGACGAGTTGGCAGCCCTGAAAGCCAAAATGGGATTATAAAAAGCAGACACAGGCAGGCAGAGGAGTCTCTTCCTGCCTGTTTTCTGTTCTACAATAAGCAATTGCGTCTGAAAGACCTTATTGCAGGTGCGGATATGACGAGAAGAGAAGGAAAAGTATTATGAAGCAGTTTGATTTAAAGGAATTGATTGCATTGTCAGACGAGATTTGTGATGCACTGACAAAAGCGAATGTAGGCAATATTTCTTCGACCAGACGTACCTTAAAGGAACAGTTTCATGAAGATTTAATGCAATTTGCGGTGTTTCTGGCCAATGCGGATGGCAAAGTGGAAGAAAAAGAGTTGGCGGTTATACAGGAATATCTTGGAAATGTACAGACAGAGCTTTCGCAGGATGGGGAGTGCGAGGAGATACCGGAAAGCCTGAAATACGCTGTTCTGGCAGACGCCGGGCGAAAGCTTAACCCGGATCCATATAATGGGCAGAAGGCGATGGTATTCTACGACACATTTAAGCTGCTGGGACAGACCTTTTTGGTGCTTAGCCCGCGCGACATTAGTGATGTCACCAGCCTGAAATTCACGCTGTATATTGATCGTATGGAGAAGTTTATCAAAGAACTGGCTGTGTGGTATTCAGGTACTCAGAAGTTCTATCGCCCGCTCGAACCGACTATGCCCGAGACAGAGACAGATGAGGAAAAGGCACAGAAGTTGGAAACTCTTTTGGAGAAACTCAATGCCTTAATCGGTCTTGGCAGCGTGAAACATCAGGTCAACAGTTTGGTGAATCTGATCAAGGTTCAAAAAATGCGCGAAAAACAGGGAATGAAGACGTCAAATGTGTCCAAACATATGGTGTTTATGGGAAATCCAGGCACTGGAAAGACAACAGTAGCTCGTATGTTGGCGGAGATTTATAAATATCTCGGTGTACTTCGCAAGGGACAGTTGGTCGAGGTGGATCGTTCCGGGCTGGTGCGCGGGTATGTAGGTCAGACAGCAACGCGCGTGCAGGAGGTCGTGGAAGAGGCATTGGGCGGTATTTTGTTTATCGATGAAGCGTATACGCTGACGGTCAATAAGGGAGAGGGTGACTTCGGACAGGAGGCGGTGGATACGCTGCTGAAAGCCATGGAAGACCACCGTGATGACCTAATTGTAATTGTGGCAGGATACACGGATTTGATGGATGAATTTCTGGAGTCTAACCCCGGACTGCGTTCTCGTTTCAGCAATTTTGTGCACTTCGAGGATTACACCGCAGAAGAATTGATGGAAATCCTTAAACAGAACCTGATTTCGCAGGATTACCGGTTATCACCGACTGCAGAGATACGCGCAATGGAGATGCTGCGGGATCGTGTGGCGCACAAGCCGGATAATTTCGCAAATGCACGCGATGTGCGTAACTTCATGGAGCATGCGATTTACAGCCAGGCATCTCGTATTGTTGCATTGGCGCATGATGCTCCCGGAAAGGAGATTTTGAGTACGATTGAGCCGGAGGACCTGCAGGAATTTGAGTGAACCGGGAAAATATCGATATGTGTACATTCTGTGAAATATTTTCTACTATATTATTTTTTCCTGTCATTTACCGAAATAAAATATGTGACGCCACGGAAGGCAAAATAAAAAAAGAGGAACACGCGGAAAGGCATAGAAATGAATATTAATGGTGTAAATTATGATTCTTATCTTGCGTCCATTGCACAGTCACAGGCAATCAGCACTCAGCAGACAGCTGCGCAGGTAAGCAAGACAGAAAGTGACAGGGATAGCTACATCTCCAGTATCTCAAGCACGGAGATGGCAATTCCCAGCGGAACCTATGGAGCGGATGGACTTGAGGTGGGTGATGTCGGAACTGACGGCAGCTCAGCATCAGGAGAGGCTGCATCAGGTGGCGCCGGTGGAGTAGGCGGAGGGTCTTCAGATTCTGAAGAAGAAACTGAGACCACAGTGGTGACTATCAATGGCGTGACGTATCTTCAGACTACTACCACAGATGAAAATGGGAATACTACGGTGACGAGAACCCAGATAGGCACGGCAGATGTTGACAATGACGGCAAAACGACAGGTACCGGCAGCTCGGCAGCACAAGCGTTGGCGTCCTTATAAGACTTAAGAGTGTTACCCAATACATAGCCATTATGGAGGCCTCAACCTCTGTAATGGCTTACTTTTCCTCCGGGTTGGAGTGCAAAGTACACAGACGAAAGGATTTGAAATATGGAGAATAACCAGATTAATATGTTTTTACCGGGTTTCTACGAAAATTTCCGTTTGATTATTTTTCTGCATGACTGGATGGAAAAGGAGCCGGAGATATTTAATGAGGGGATGAAAATATCAGCTGCATACGGATGTTTCCCAGGCAATATATGGAACGGCGGACGCGTCATCATCGGGGCTGCCACAAAGGAGGACATTCTATATGCCGTGCAGGAATATAACAGCCGTGGAATCGCAATAAGATTTACCTATACCAATCCCTGCCTGGAGCGGGTGCATCTGTTTGATACCTATTGCAATTTATGTATGGAATTGGCGGACAACGGGAAGAACGAGGTGTTGGTTAATTCTGATTTGCTGGAAGAATTTATACGTGGTGCATATCCGAATTATAAGATTATATCTTCCACAACCAAATGCCTGTATGATTTAGAGCTGATTCAGAAGGAGCTGGAAAAGGATTATTACCTTGTCGTTCTGGATTCGGCAATGAATAACACGGAGCAATTATTTGCACTGGACCACAAGGAGAAAATAGAACTGATAGTAAACCATTACTGCGCCGATAGCTGTCCCAGAAGAATGGAACATTATAAGCATGTCGGGGAAGCACAGCTGGAATATGCTATGGTCAATTTCCCATGTGAAAATATTAAAAGAACATTTAAAGAAATACAGTCGAACAAATCATTTATATCCCCTGACATGATTTATGATAAATATTTAAATGCGGGATTTCATAATTTCAAGCTGGATGGCAGAGGCTTTAAGAAGGAGAAGGTAAATGAAAGCTTTGCCTATTATCTGGCTAAGCCGGAATACAGAGCGATGGTACAGGAGAAATTATCGCTTTTAAACAAATCATGAGGTCACCAAAGAACCGGGGGGCTTGACACCCGGTTCTTTAAAGCATTGCAGTTTCGGCTCAAGCAGTTACACTAGGATTCTTCTTCAGGCTGAGACTGTTTCAGCTTTAACAAATCAACATATTCTACCAGCGAGCGGGCGCTGGTATGATTTAGATGCAGAGTTGTGTTGAGGAGATCGCTTATGGTGTAATCTTCGGTCAAGGGACGGTCTAAATCTTCCAGACGCGTGCGGACACTGGTGCGCCCCAGCAGATAGTCAGTAGAGACTTCGTAGTAGTCCGCCAGTTTGCACAGCGTCTCAAAATCGGGATTATGAATCCCCTGTTCGTAGTTTGAGATTGTACCGATGGAAACACTCAGGTAATCGGCCAACTCTTTCTGATAGATGCCTTTTTCAGCGCGCAGTTCTGATATAATTCTTCCAAACTCCATGGAAATTCTCCTTTGTCTAAGATAATTAACAATCTCTAAATTTTATTTTATATTATTTCACATTGTTTGGAATGGGATTCTAGATATAGCATAAAATAAGTGAAAATGCAGCAAAATATTTTATGGTGCATAAAATAAAAAGACGCAATATAAGGGTATTTGAGTGAAATTATGAGGTGTGACATAAGTAATTAGAAAATGTGAGTAATTATGTATCATGTGAATGGTGAGAATAAAAATGCCGCATCCATAAGTTCCCCGGACACGGCATCTAAGTACAACATATGAAATGGTCAGAAACTAATAAGGACAAGTGTCTTTGGTGTAAACTGGTGCATCTACAGGATAATACTCTGGAGTGTTCGTAGTTTCGAGAAATTTGTCATTGAGGTATACGTCATACGTGCCATCTTCATTGTCTATCAGGTATGTATTGTTTGTTGATGGGATTACTATTTCATTTTGTCCTACCGGGCTGAACGGAACAAAAACATCTGCTGAACAGTAACCCTCCGGAATAAAGCTATAGGAAAGCAGGTACATGGCAAAAGCTGTTATAAATAGTGCAATAGATGTCCCACATTTACGTTTCGTTTGATTGGTGGTCAGCAGAAGAAAACGCTGATGTAAATCACTGCGACCGGTGGGAAGCAGCGCCATGGTGAAGGTACGGTCTGTGTTTGTCTGAGTGACCATACGTTCCGAGACATCAATCATGCACTGCATATAAGCCCATGAACTGTCCGCATCAGCCAAAGTGACGGAGTCATCAATCCGCATCTCCAGTATCAAATCGGTCTGCTGGTTGAGCAGGATGCAGAATGGATTCCACCAATAAAGGATGGTGGCGAGCTTGATAATATTCTTCAGAAGAATATCGTGATGAAAGTGATGGGAACACTCATGTTGAAGAATGTAGCGCATCTCCTGTTCGGTTATCTCCATATGCTCCGGCATCAGGATACAGGGTGAGAAGATGCCAAAGAGCACAGGCACCTGTATCCCGGGCATCTCCAACACGCGGAAGGTGTTGCGTTTGCCCCGCGCGGCACAGATTTGGTCCAGAATTGTATGGTAGGGTTCCCGGCGGGTGATGTCCTTACTATAAAGTACAATATGCTGTTTTGCCTTGTAGTAAGACCATAAATACTTGACCAGACCGAACAGGACGCCCATTCCCCAGATTGCTCGAAATAGGAGCCACAGAGAAACGGGATGCCCACCGATGGTGAATAGACTGCTATATAGTATTGCGATTATTTTTGACAGGAACAAAGGTAATGATATTGTTATAGTAAACGGTAATTCAAAGGGGAGTAGAATCCTAATCAGAGAGAACACCACAAAAAGTGCTAACAGCTTGTAACCAGAGCGAACCAGAATCTTTGAACTGCGCAACCCGAGGGTGAGCAGTATCAAAAGCAGATTCGTTGTGATGACAGCCATTAGCACTGTGGACATGGAAGCCTGTAGCATAAAATCTTCCTCGCTTGTCTATTATTTTTTCTTGATGTATTTTTGCTCGTAATCCTTGAGCATAGTTTTCAACTCGGAGATGTCATTTTGTACCTCCTGTGTGGAGCTGTTGGTCTTGAGCAGCGCAGCAAAAAGTGTGCTCTTGGGAATGACATCGCTGAAGTTGGAGTAGTTCTCGGTGAAGTCCTGAAGAATTGCGTCTCTTGAGGCCTCGGTGGGACGATAGGTACGGCTCAGCACTTTGCCGCTGTGAGTGACGCCCACTACCTCCACCAATTTTGCCTGCAGGAGCTTTCTCAGCACAGCAGTGACTGTGCTCTGGGTCAGTCCCTCACCGGCATTTACAATATCGGTGGCCATCAGAGGCTGTTCGGATTTCCAAAGGATATTCAGTACGTCTAATTCTCTAGGGTTTATCATGGTATCAATCCTTTCTGATAAAATAGATTATTTGATAGCTTTCGATAGCCCCATTATAAAATATCCTCTGTTATAAGTCAACAAAAAACAGACCTTTCACCGCGCGCCCGTGGACTGTAAAGTGAAAAGTCTGTTTTTGAACAATTACAAGCTTCCGTCTCTAACGTAAATCCAGTCACCTTCCCATTGATGAGTGGTGCAGTTGAACAAACGCTTATAAACTTTGCCGTCCTCTTCTTTGAAAACCCACTGCTTAATAGCGGCTCTGGTGCTTACACCGGTGCCATCAGTGCTTGTAGTGATTCCGGTATCTGCGATTTCAGCGGCGTGTACCGGAGTTCCCAACAGGGATGCGCTGCAACAAGCAATAGCCAAAGCTGCAACAACACGATTTAAGTTCTTTTTCTTCATGATAGAAGATTCCTCCTTCGTATTAGTAATAATACAACATAATCATCATAATACAGAAAGCCTAATATGTCAATAGAAAATCACAATAACAAAATAAGGCAAAAAAGGTATGCGGTAAATAGATAT
>CAZUAP010000112.1:0-6696 GCA_964617975.1 uncultured Acetatifactor sp.
AATTCAGAGAAATCAGGAAGGCAGGAGAATATGGCAAGTGTAAGTTTGACCAGCGTAATCGAAAAAATGAATTTGGAAAATCTGACTCCGGAGATTGATGTGAAGAAACATCGTGTCACACTGGCGGAGGTAAACCGTCCGGCATTGCAGCTGGCGGGATATTTTGAACATTTTGACGCTACCCGTATGCAGATTATCGGTTTTGTGGAATATACTTACATGGAGGGTCTGTCGGAGGAAAAGAGGAGAGTTATCTATGAGGAGCTGCTCTCCTATGAAGGCATTCCTTGTGTTGTATTCAGCCGGGAGCTGAAACCGGATGATATTTTTCTGGAAACCGCTATCCGCCATCAGGTTCCGGTGCTTTCCACCAACAAGACAACCTCCGCGTTTATGGCGGAGATTATCCGCTGGCTCAGTGTCCAGCTCGCTCCCTGTATTACGGTTCACGGTGTTTTGATGGACGTATATGGTGAGGGCGTGCTGATTACCGGTGAAAGCGGAATCGGTAAGTCCGAGGCGGCGTTGGAGTTGATTAAGAGAGGTCATCGTCTGGTGACGGACGATGTGGTTGAGATTCGTAAGGTCAGCGATGATACTCTGGTGGGCTCTGCCCCGGATATCACAAAGCATTTTATCGAGCTGAGAGGTATCGGAATTGTGGACGTGAAGGCATTGTTCGGTGCCGCTTCCGTAAAGGATACCCAGTCGATAGACATGGTCATCCGGCTGGAGGACTGGGATAAGGATAAGGAGTATGACCGACTGGGGCTGGAGGAGAATTATACGGAATACCTCGGCAATCAGATTGTGTGTCACACGCTGCCCATCCGCCCCGGACGAAATCTTGCCATTATCTGTGAGTCGGCGGCAGCCAATCACCGTCAGAAGAAGATGGGGTACAATGCTGCGCAGGAGCTTTACGCCCGTGTACAAAATTCTCTGGCAAAGAGAAGGGAGGAGGAAGGAGAAGATGAGTAAGTATGCGTTTGGAGTGGACATCGGAGGTACAACAGTAAAGTTAGGGCTCTTTAACCGGGAGGGCAGCGTGCTGGACAAATGGGAGATTCCCACGGTGAAGGACAATAAGGGCGCGTCAATCCTGCCGGACGTGGCGGAGAGTATCCTTGCCAAGATGAAGGAAAAAAATATCAGCCTCAATGAGATTGCCGGCATTGGCGTGGGAGTTCCCGGTGCGGTGGACGACAATGGAACGGTGGTGAACGGAGCCGTGAATCTGGGCTGGGGGGTACTGAATGTCCCGCAGGTGATGCAGAAATATCTGGATGTGCCCGTGAAAGCTGCAAATGATGCCAATGTGGCTGCCTTTGGCGAGATGTGGCAGGGCGGCGGCAAGGGCTACGAGGATTTGGTGGCTGTGACGCTGGGAACCGGCGTGGGCGGCGGCATTATTTCGGGCGGCAGAATACTGACCGGTGCGAACGGTGCAGGCGGTGAGATAGGACATATACATATCGAGGACGATGAGCAGGAGTGCTGCGGCTGTAAGAACAAAGGATGTCTGGAGCAGTATACCTCCGCCACGGGAATCGTCAGGCTGGCAAAGCGCAGGCTCGCAAAGGATGAGACGGCAAGCGTGCTGCGGGGTCAGGACATCACCGCAAAGGCGGTGTTTGATGCAGTGAAGGCAGGAGATGCCGTTGCGATTGAGATTGCACAGCAGTTTGGCGAGTATCTGGGAAAGGGACTGGCAGCCGTGTCGGCTGTAGTCAATCCGGAGATATTTGTCATCGGCGGCGGCGTGTCCAAGGCAGGAGAGATTCTGATTTCCTATATAGAGCCTGTATTTCAAAAATATGCGTTTGTCGCCTGCAGAGGAGCCAAATTTGCACTGGCGACGCTGGGAAATGATGCAGGTATTTACGGTGCTGCAGGATTGATACTGCGGGAATAGAATCATGTGAGAGAGGCAACATTTTATGATAGGCAGTGCGATTTTAGAGATTCTAAAATGTTATATTCCGGAGGAAAATATTCATTTGCAGGAGTCCATGGCATCCCACACCACGTTTCGGGTGGGCGGACCTGCGGATTGCTTTATTGAGATTGAAAATGCCGGGCAGCTGCAGAAGATACAGCGTTATCTGTATCAGGTGGAGCATCCCTTTGTGGTTGTGGGAAACGGCAGCAACCTGTTGGTCAGCGATGAGGGATATCGAGGAATCGTGCTGCAGATTGGCAGAAAAATGAGTTCTGTCTCCGTGGAGGGAAATGTAATCCGAGCCCAGGCGGGGGCATCCCTGGCGCAGATGGCGGCAGCTGCGCTGAGTCATGGCTTGACGGGAATGGAATTTGCCTCCGGAATCCCCGGCACAGTGGGCGGCGGCGTGGTGATGAATGCCGGTGCCTACGGGGGAGAGCTCAGCCAGATTGTGACGGAGGTCAGCGTGCTGGACATAAACAGTGAAATCCTTGTGCTGGACAATGAGACAATGGAATTTGGCTACCGCACAAGCATTATCAAGAGCCATCCGTTTATCGTGACGGAAGTCTGCGTCCGGCTGGCTCAGGGAGACCCGGCGGACATTCGTGCCAAGATGGATGAGCTGGCAGCCAAAAGGCGTGAGAAACAGCCTTTGGAATATCCCAGCGCAGGCAGCACCTTCAAGAGACCGGAAGGATATTTCGCGGGAGAGCTGATTATGAATGCGGGAATGCGGGGATATCAGGTCGGCGGCGCAAGGGTGTCGGATAAGCATTGCGGTTTTGTAATCAATGCAGGCGATGCCTCTGCGGCAGATATCATGGATGTCATCTCCGAAACCCGGCACCGGGTCAGGGAACGTTTCGGCGTGGAGCTGGAGCCGGAGGTAGTGTTTTTGGGAAACTTTTAGCCTGTAGCAGGGATAAAGGAATGAGGCGCTTATGAGATTTGTAGTTGTGACGGGAATGAGTGGAGGCGGCAAGAGTACCGCCCTGAAGATGTTGGAGGATGCAGGATTTTACTGCGTGGACAATCTGCCTGCCTCTCTCATTGAGAAATTTGTGGAACTGATTTCCATGCCAAACGGTGAGATTACCAAGGTGGCACTGGGATTGGACGTGCGCGCAGACCAGTCCTTCAAGAAAACGACAGAGATTTTGAAGGAGCTGAAAAATAAGGGTTACCAGTTTGAAATCCTCTTTATGGAGGCGTCGGAGGAGGTGCTGATTAAGCGCTACAAGGAGACCAGACGAATCCATCCCCTTGCGGCGGACGGCAGAGTGGAGGACGGGGTGCGCAAGGAGCAGAAGGTGCTCAGAGCTATCCGAAAGACGGCTGACTACGTGATTGACACCTCCAATCTGCTGACCAGAGAGTTAAAGGCTGAGCTGGAGAGAATTTTTGTCAGCAATGAGGAATACAATAGTCTCATGGTGACGGTGATGTCCTTCGGTTTCAAGCACGGTATTCCGGCGGATGCGGATTTGGTGTTTGATGTGCGTTTCCTGCCCAATCCCTTCTATATAGAGGAGCTGAAACACAAGACGGGCAACGATAAGGAAGTGCAGGATTATGTGATGGGTTTTGAGGAGGCGGATATGTTTCTGAATAAACTCACGGATATGCTGCAATTTCTGATTCCCAATTATATCAAGGAGGGGAAATACCGTCTGGTGATTGCCATCGGCTGCACCGGGGGCAAGCACAGAAGCGTCACGCTTGCCAATGAGCTTTACAACAGGATGAAGGATAAGGGACATTACGGAATCAAGCTGTATCACAGAGATATGGTTCAGTCGAGTCTGCAGGACTTACAGAGGTGAGAAATGTCATTTTCACAGAAGGTCAAAGAAGAAATGTCCAGACATGTCAGTCCGGCGAGACATTGCCAGCTTGCGGAGCTTGCGGCGATGCTGCATTTCTGCGGACAGTATGGGCGGGACAAGGATGGCAATTACACTATCGGATTTCAGACAGAAAACGTTGCCGTTTCCAGAAAAGGCTTTACATTGTTGAAGAAAACGTATAATATAAATACTGATGTCGAGATTAGCGAGGAGCAGATGCAGGCTATAATTTCCAAAATAGGAGATTTAAATCAACCGGTCAGCCCACTTCTCATCAAGAATTCCTGTTGTCAGAGGGCGTTTTTGAGAGGAGCATTCTTGAGCATTGGATCTATCAGCGACCCGACCAAGGGGTATCATTTGGAGTTTGTGTGTACGGACTCCGAAAAGGCCGGGCAGCTCCAGAGTGTACTGCATGGATTTGATATCGATGGAAAGATTGTCCTTCGTAAGAAGTATTATGTAGTTTATCTCAAGGAGGGTGAAAGTATTGTAAACCTCCTGAATGTCTGCGAGGCATATGTGGCTCTGATGGATTTTGAAAATCTCAGGATTGTCAAGGAGATGCGCAATTCCATCAACCGACAGGTCAACTGCGAAGCCGCTAACATCACCAAGACAGTGAATGCTGCCACAAGACAGATAGAGGACATAGAATATATTCGGGACCATGGTGGTCTTGAGAGGTTGCCGGCAGGCCTTCGTGAGATGGCTGAAGTCCGGCTGGAGTATCCGGATGCCCCCTTGAAGGAATTGGGGGAGTATCTGGAACCACCGGTAGGGAAATCCGGTGTCAACCACAGGCTGCGCAAGTTAAGTGAATACGCGGCAAAATTAAAAAATGCAGGACAAGGAGGACAAAGATGAAAACAAAGACCATCCAGGTGAAACTGGAAGATAGTCTTGATGCAAGACCTGTTGCGCTTCTGGTTCAGGAGGCCAGCAAGTACGACAGTAAAATTTACATGGAAGCTGATGGCAGAAAAGTCAATGCAAAGAGTATCATGGGGATGATGACTCTGGGTCTTTACAACGGCGAGGAGCTGGTGGTTACGGTAGACGGCGATGATGAGGAGCTTGCGGTAGCAAGTATTGAGAATTTTTTGAACGGCAGGTAGCTCATTTCAGGTATACACAAGAAAGCGGGAACACAGGTATGTAGGCTCGCTTTTTTTGTACATTTCGGAGGTATCATATGGGATTTCCACTGGAAAAAAAAGTTCTTTTTGTATATAACCCGAGAGCGGGTAAGGAACGCATCAAAAACAAGCTGGCAGATATATTGGAGATATTTGCCGCCGGAGGGTATGAAGTTACGGTTTATCCCACCGGCAAACAGGGAGACGCGACCGAGATTATTGAAACACGCAAACCGATTTATGATCTGGTGGTGTGCAGCGGGGGAGACGGCACGCTGGATGAGGTGGTGACCGGGATGATGCACAGCAGTTTCCGGACTCCCATCGGCTATATACCGGCGGGCAGCACCAATGACTTTGGAGGAAGTCTGGGATTGCCCAAAAATATGCTGCGCGCAGCGGAGTGCATTGTGAAGGGGCACAATTTCCCGTGCGATATCGGAGCGTTCAATCAGGATTTTTTTGTGTACATAGCTGCGTTTGGCATTTTTACAGATGTCTCCTATGAGACAGACCAGGACGCCAAGAACGTGCTGGGGTATATGGCATATGTGCTGGAGGGAATGAAACGACTTTCCTCCGTCCGCTCCCAGCATATGAAGGTCAGTTGTGACGGCAGTGTCATTGAGGATGATTTCATCTTCGGGATGGTTACCAATTCTGTGTCCGTGGGAGGATTTAAAAATATCACCGGCAAGAATGTCAAGCTGGATGACAGTGTGTTTGAGGTCACGCTGATTAAGGCTCCCAGAAATCCGGTAGAGCTGAACATGATTATGCTGGCTCTCGTCAATCGAGATATTGACACGGATGTCATGTATTGTTTCCGCGCATCCTCATTACGGCTGGAGTCGGAGGAGGAAGTGGCGTGGACTCTGGACGGTGAAAACGGCGGAACCCACAAGGACGTATATATTGAAAACAGACATAAGGCTGTGGATATCCGCGTGGACGGCAGTGATTTGCGGGTATAAAGTTGCAATAAATAATCCAATCATCAATTCAATTAAAAAGCGATAATATTTTAACAATATCTATTTTCATTTTCGATGGGATATGGTATAATGTAGTGGCTTAGAAGAAAGCCAAACGGCGTAACCCGAGCGCGCAGAATGCGCGGGATTAAATAAGAAAATGGAGGTAAGAAAAATGCTAGTATCTGCAACCGAAATGCTGAAAAAAGCAAAAGCAGGCCATTATGCTGTAGGTCAGTTTAACATCAACAATCTGGAGTGGACCAAGTCCATCCTGCTTACTGCAAAGGAGTGCAAGTCTCCTGTAATCTTGGGCGTATCTGAGGGCGCAGGAAAATACATGGGCGGCTATGATGTGGTAGTCGGCATGGTCAATGGCTTGCTGAAGGATTTGGATATCGATGTTCCGGTGGCACTGCATCTGGACCATGGCACCTTCGAGGGCTGTTACAAATGTATTGAGGCAGGTTTCTCCTCCATTATGTTTGACGGTTCTCACTATCCCATCGATGAGAATGTGGCAAAGACCACGGAGCTTGTAAAGGCAGCTCACGGAAAGGGAATGTCCATCGAGGCGGAGGTTGGTTCCATCGGCGGCGAGGAAGACGGCGTCATAGGTATGGGCGAGTGTGCAGACCCCAAGGAGTGCAAGGCGATTGCCGATTTGGGTGTAGATTTCCTGGCAGCAGGCATCGGAAATATCCATGGAAAATATCCTGCAAACTGGAAGGGACTGAGCTTTGAGACACTGGATGCAGTACAGCAGCTTACAGGAGAACTGCCCCTGGTAC
>CAZUAP010000113.1:0-6614 GCA_964617975.1 uncultured Acetatifactor sp.
CAGTCCGCGCCTATAAGGGGGATAAAATGCTGGAGAGGCATCCTGCGCTGGCTGTGCTTGGGGTGGAGGGGACGGTGCTGGATGAATTGAGAACCCGGCTGAGGTAAAGGAAAGAAAAGTGGAAAGTGCACTGCGGAAATTGCGGAAATGGAGAGGGAAAGGTTTTGGAATTTGTACAGACTGGTTTTGGGTGTCTTTGCGGTGGCAGTGACGGTGAGAGGGCTTTTGTATGTCGGAAGTTTGGACCCAGAGTGGAGCCTTCAGCTGGACAAGAAGGGAAAGAGGATAATCTTCATTTTGTGTATTTTGAGTGCGTGCTGTATTGTGCCTGTGGCGAAGGAGGTTTCCGGAGATTGTCTTGTGGGCAGACTTTTGTTGGGAGTATTTGCCGGATGCCTTCTTGCGGCAGGGATTATGGACTGGTGGGAACGGATGGTATATCGCTATGTGTGGTGGATAGGGGGAGCGGCTGCGGCAGGAATGTTTCTTGTATTTCATCCAAGCATGAAAGCACTGTTGCCGTTTGGAATTTTTGTGGCGTTACAATATGGGATATTTGGCAGATTTTACGGCAGGGCGGACTGTCATGCGTTCTGTGTCTGTGCCCTGATGATGACGGTGCTTCGATTTCGGTTTCAGGATTATGTTATGCATATGGCTATTGTGTTTGCCGGGCTTACTATGCTACAGCTTTTTCGTGGAAATGTCTGCCGTAATGGCAGGCTTAAAGAACCGGTTGCTCTGGTGCCGTATATTGCGGTAGGTTTCTGGCTTTGGGTTGATTTTGCGTCCGTAAAATGGTACATTTAAGGGGATGTACTTGAACTGAGCGGAAGGCTTTCAAAGGAGAAGACGGGACAGATGGAGACAAAGACCGAAAAAATTACCATTTCACTCTGCATGATTGTCAAAAACGAGGAGAAGGTTCTGGCGCGCTGCCTTGACAGTGTGGCGGATTTGATGGATGAAATTATTATTGTGGACACCGGTTCCACCGACAGGACCAAGGAGATTGCAGCCCGATACACCACACAGATTTATGATTTTGAATGGGTGGACGATTTCAGTGCGGCAAGAAATTTTGCATTTTCCAAAGCACACATGGATTACATATATTCAGCGGATGCCGATGAGGTGCTTGACGAGGAGAACCGGGGAAGATACCGGATACTCAAGGAAAATCTGCTGCCGGAGATAGAAATCGTTCAGATGAAATACGGCAACCAGCTTCAGTTTGGAACTGTGTATAATTTTGATGAGGAGTATCGTCCAAAACTTTTCAAACGGCAGCGGGAGTTTGTATGGCAGGAGCCGATTCACGAGTCGGTGCGGCTTGCGCCGGTTGTATATGACAGCGATATTGTCATTACGCATATGCCGCAGTGCAGTCACGCAGGGCGAGATCTTGCCAACTTCCGGAGACAGACAGACAAGGGAATCCGGCTATCTGCCCATCTGCATAAGATGTACGCCAGAGAGCTTTTTGTGGCGGGCAGCGATGAGGATTTTTTACAGGCGGAAGAATTTTTCGTTGAATCAGCGAAGGATGTGACGAGAAGTGCCGGGGAATTTTCGGAGGCATGCTGCGTGGCTGCCAGAGCTGCGCGCCTCCGTGGAGACATAGCGGCATTTATGAAATATGTTACTAAGATGACTGCAGGGGAGAGCTGCTCGGAAATCTGCTGCGAACTGGGAGAGTTTTATGCTGGGCAGCAGGATTTTGAGGAGGCAGCCATCTGGTATTACAACGCAGCCTACGAGACGGAACCGATTATAGCGTTCAGTTCCGGGACAGACAGAGCGTTTGAGGGACTGATTCAGTGCTATGAAACTATGGGGCAGTCGGAACAGGCGGAAATTTACAGGAAAGAATATGCGGAGCGCAAGAAAAGTGCGGACAATGCAAAGTAATAAACTCTGGACGAATAAATAGAGGCATGCTACAATACATATTTGAGTAGATTGAGGAGAAATAGTGCCATGAAATGGGAAGATAATGTACGAAAAGTAGTGCCTTATGTTGCTGGTGAACAGCCCAACAGGCCAAAGATGATTAAATTAAATACTAATGAGTGTCCTTATCCACCTGCTCCGGGGGTGACAAAGCTGGCTGCACAGCTCAATACGGATGCGCTGCGGCTTTATCCGGATTCTCACACGACGCCTCTGGTGGATGCGTTGGCTTCGTATTACAAGGTAAAGCCTGAGCAGGTGTTTGTGGGTGTCGGTTCGGATGATGTGCTGTCCATGGCGTTTATGACATTTTTTAACAGTGATAAGCCCATCCTTTTTCCGGATGTGACTTATTCTTTCTATGATGTGTGGGCAGAATTATACAGAATCCCTTACAAAACCTGCCCGCTGGATGAGAATTGGCATATTCGTCCGGAGGATTATACACAGCCAAACGGCGGTGTGATTTTTCCGAATCCCAATGCACCTACAGGATTGCTTGAGAGTTTGGAGACAGTGGAGCAAATCCTTCAGGCAAATCGGGATGTGGTGGTGATTGTAGACGAAGCCTATGTGGATTTTGGCGGGGTGAGCGCATTGCCGCTTCTGGAAAAATATGACAATCTTCTGGTGGTTCAGACTTTCTCCAAATCGAGAGCGATGGCGGGACTGCGAATCGGATTTTGCATCGGCAATGAGAAATTGATTAAATACCTGAACGATGTGAAATTTTCTTTTAATTCTTACACGATGAATCTGCCTGCTCAGGTGCTTGGAGTGGAGGCTGTGCGCGATGACGCCTACTTTAAGGAGACCACCGGCAGGATTATCAAGACCAGGGAGAGAATAAAAGGAGAATTGAGCAGTCTTGGGTTTACTTTCCCGGATTCCAAGGCAAACTTTATTTTTGCCGCGCATGATTCCGTTCCGGGAGAACAGCTTTTTCAGGCACTCCGGGAGCAGGACATCTACGTTCGGCACTGGAATAAGCCAAGAATCTCAGAATATCTCCGCATAACTATCGGTACGGATGAGCAGATGGACACGCTGCTTGCATTTTTGAAAGATTATTTGAAGAATAGATAAAAATGGATGGGAGTTATTTTATGCTGAAAAATTATCTGATTATCTTTTTCATTTCCATGGTTCCGTTGATTGAGCTCAGGGGAGCGATTCCCTACGCGGTTGGTTTCGGACTTCCGCTTGTGCCCAGCTATATTATCTGTATTCTGGGCAATATGCTGCCGGTTCCCTTTATCTTTCTGTTTGCGCGCAAGGTGCTGGAATGGGGAGCGGATAAGCCGGTAATCGGTAAGTTCTTCACCTTTTGTCTGGAAAAGGGACATAAGGGCGGTGTGAAACTGCAGCAGAAAGCGGGGAGAGGACTTTTCGCTGCGTTGCTTTTGTTTGTGGGCATCCCTCTTCCGGGGACGGGTGCGTGGACTGGTACTCTGGCTGCAAGTCTGTTGGATATGGATTTTAAGTCCAGTGTGCTCGCTGTGCTCTGCGGAGTTGTCTTGGCAGGTGTGATTATGGGACTGGTCAGCGCCGGGGTGTTCGGCGCACTGGGATTTGTGATGTAGTGATACGCGGAAATGAGGATAAGATGGCGGAGACATATTCTGATTTTGCTGATGTGTATGATGAACTGATGGATGATACACCTTATGAAGAATGGTGTGAGACACTGGTTTCCCTGATTGAAAAATACGGTATTTCCAAGCCGGTGAGGGGAGAGAGGGCGTTGGAACCGCCGGACGCGTCGGGGACGTATGACGAGCTGCAGGACGCTCTCGCTGCAGAGCGCAATCTTGTGGTGGATTTGGGCTGCGGCACCGGCACGCTCACAGAGCTTTTGTACCGAAAAGGCTATGATATGATTGGCGTGGACAATTCCTCGGCTATGCTGGGCATTGCGATGGACAAGAAGGCAAAAAGCAATGCGGAGATACTTTATCTTCTGCAGGATATGCGTGAGCTGGAGCTGTACAGTACGGTGGGTACTGTGATTAGTGTCTGCGATTCAGTGAATTATATTCTTGAGACAGAGGAATTGTCGGAGGTGTTCCGTCTGGTCAACAACTATCTTTACCCGGGCGGTTTGTTTGTGTTTGATTTTAATACGGATTACAAGTACCGTTATGTCATCGGTGACACGACGATTGCGGAGAACCGGGAGGACTGCAGCTTTATCTGGGAGAACTTTTATGATGCAGGAAGCTGCCTTAACGAATATGATGTCACGGTGTTTGTCCGGGAGGAGGGAGAGCTCTTTCGGAGGTTCACGGAAACACATTTGCAGCGTGGATACAATGTGGAGTTGATGAAGAATCTTGTTGAGGGGGCAGGGATGCGCATTTTGGAGATTCTGGATGCGGATACCCTCGGCGCGGTGAATGAGGAGAGCGAGAGGGTTTATATGGTTGCCAGGGAACAGGGCAAGGGACAGGGAAAGGAACAGCTATGAGTGATTATCTTGTGCGGGCTGCAGCAGCAAATGCGCAGATTCGTGCTTTCGCGTGTACGATGAGAGAAACGGTGGAGGCAGCCAGAAGTGCCCACAATACAAGCCCAGTGGTGACGGCGGGACTGGGGAGAATGCTCAGTGCAGGGGTCATGATGGGAAGTATGCTGAAAGGTGAGGAGGATATCCTGACGATTCAGATAAAAGGGGACGGTCCGGTGAACGGGATGACTGTGACGGCGGACTCCAAAGGGAATGTCAAGGGTTATGCAAATGTGCCGGATGTGATTTTGCCGGCGAATGCCGCCGGTAAGCTGGATGTAGGCGGTGCGGTAGGCAGAGGATATCTGAGTGTCATCAAGGACATGGGACTAAAAGAGCCTTATGTTGGGCAGACTGAACTTCAGACAGGAGAGATTGCGGAAGATTTGACCTATTATTTTGCGGCATCTGAGCAGGTGCCTTCCTGTGTCGGTCTGGGAGTACTGATGGAGCGGAACAATACCGTGCGGCAGGCAGGAGGTTTCATTGTGCAGCTGATGCCGTTTGCTGAGGAGGATGTCATCAGCCGGCTTGAGGAGAACCTGAAGAAAATTTCTTCTGTGACCACCATGCTGGATCAGGGCAGTACCCCGGAGCAAATGCTGGAGCAGGTGCTTGAGGGGCTGGAGCCCGAGGTGACGGATACGATGCCCTGCGCATTCCATTGCAACTGTGACAAGACCCGGGTGGAGAAGGCGCTCATCAGCATCGGTAAAGCGGAATTGCAGGACATGATTGACGAGGGCAAAGAGATAGAGGTTAACTGTCATTTTTGTAATCGAAATTACACTTTTTCCGTTGAGGAATTAAAGGAATTATATAAGCGTTCAAGGTGAGGAGAGAAACCAATGAATCATGGTTTTGTCAAGGTGGCGGCAGTCACCCCGAAAATCAGGGTGGCAGACCCGGACTACAATGCGCGGGTAATCTGCTCGGAAATGATTGCAGCGTGTGAGAAAGGTGCGAAAATTATCGTCTTTCCTGAGTTGTGTATCACCGGATATACCTGTGGTGATTTGTTTTTGCAGGAGCTTTTGCTGGAAAAGGCAGGGCAGGCATTGATGAAAGTGACAGAAACCACGGAGGGCAGGGATGCACTGGTGTTTGTGGGACTTCCCATGGAGCGGCAGGGCAAGCTGTACAATGTTGCGGCTGCGATTCAAAATGGCAGAGTTTTGGGGCTTGTACCCAAATTAAATATTCCCGCGTATGCGGAATTTTACGAGGGGCGGCATTTTTCAGAGGGAAATCTTCAGACAGTAAATTTCCGGCTCGGGGATGTGGAGGTTCCTTTTGGCTGCAATCTGCTTTTCGGATGTACCAATATGAAGGGACTTGTGGTGGGCTGTGAGATTTGTGAGGATTTGTGGGTTGCCAATCCGCCTTCTACCGGTCATGCGCTGAAGGGAGCCACGGTGCTGGTCAATCTGTCCGCATCCAATGAGACCATAGGAAAGGATGAGTATCGGGAGCTGTTGGTGAAATCTGCCAGCGCCAGACTCTTGTCCGGCTACATTTATGCATCTGCCGGGGAGGGTGAGTCCACTCAGGATTTGGTCTTTGGCGGACATGATATCATTGCGGAGAATGGAAGTATCTTGGCTCAGTCCAAGCGTTTCACCGGACAGACTGTGTTTGCGGACTTGGATATACACCGTATTCTCCATGAAAGACGGAGAATGAGTACCTTCGGACAGGAGCTTGAACAGCCCTATCAGATTGTGCCTTTTGAGTTAAACCTGTGTGAGACGAAACTGGACAGAACTTTTGGATGTACTCCGTTTGTGCCCACTCAGGAGGAACAGCGCAACCGCCGCTGTGAGGAGATTTTATCCATTCAGGCATATGGTCTGAAAAAACGTTATGAACATACCGGTCTGAAGTCGGCTGTGCTGGGAATATCCGGAGGGCTGGATTCGACGCTGGCATTGCTGGTGACGGTGAAGACCTTTGATATGCTGGGATTGGACCGCAAGGGCATCACTGCCGTGACCATGCCCTGCTTCGGCACCACGGACCGGACCTATGACAATGCCTGCAGGCTCTCGCAGATATTGGGTGTGACCTTGGAGGAGATTGATATCAAAGAGGCGGTGACGATTCATTTTCGTGATATCCGCCAGAACCCGGATAATCACGATGTGACTTATGAGAA
>CAZUAP010000114.1:0-6284 GCA_964617975.1 uncultured Acetatifactor sp.
CATCTCTTTAATACGGGTACGCGATTTACTGCCATTTTTAAAATTTTCCTTTCTTGTCTGTTTACAACACCTGTCTTACAGGTGCCTTCTTCCAACCTTGTTAACTGTACTCAGCCGTTGTTTTAACTAAACTCTACGACGCTTGGGAGGGCGGCATCCATTGTGGGGAACCGGGGTTACGTCACGGATACTTACTACCTCAAGCCCACAAGCGGAGAGTGCTCTGATTGCTGCCTCACGACCTGAGCCGGGACCCTTAACGAATACGTCAACAGTCTTAAGGCCATGAATCAAAGCAGCCTTAGCTGCAGTCTCTGCTGCCATCTGTGCAGCATAGGGAGTAGATTTCCTTGAACCTCTAAAGCCCAGACCACCGGCACTCGCCCAGCTGAGAGCATTACCCTCAGTGTCAGTCAACGTAACAATGGTATTGTTAAAAGATGACTGAATATGTGCCTGTCCGCGTTCAACGTTTTTCTTGACACGTTTTTTTGTAACTTTCTTTGTTGCAACTTTCTTTGCCATTTTAAACTAACCTACTTTCTTATCTCTTTTACAGTTACATTAATTTAATTACTTTTTCTTGTTTGCTACGGTACGCTTGGGACCCTTGCGGGTTCTAGCATTGTTCTTGGTGTTCTGACCGCGAACGGGAAGACCCTTACGATGACGGATACCACGATAGCATCCAATCTCCTGAAGTCTCTTGATGTTCAGAGCGATCTCTCTTCTCAGATCACCTTCCACCATAACGTTCAACTTGTCAATTGCCTCGGTGATTTTCTTCACCTCGTCATCGGTGATGTCCCGAACTCTGGTATCGGGATTTACGCCAGCCTCTGCAAGAATCTTGTCTGCAGTGGATCTGCCAATGCCATAGACATAGGTCAAACCAATCTCAATTCGTTTTTCTCTAGGTAAGTCAACACCTGCGATACGAGCCATTTACGTTTCCTCCATTTTCCTTTGCGCGTCCTACTCCCGGACTGCGCTGCGCACGGTTGGTCTGTTTCTTTGTGCGCTTATTCAGTTACTGATGTTGATTGGGGCTCTCACCCAATCGGACACACATCCGATCTTTCCAAGACGAAACTTAGATTTTCTTAAATTGTGTCTTGGTATCAACAAGTAATCTCCCGTAAGCTCTATCCACATTGTATATGAAAATCAAATATTCTCAATCTCTTGAGATACATTCGGTTCAGCCGCTCATAACAACAGGACAAGAACTCACTGACTTAACTCAGACTTCCGAAGGAGTCTGTACTTAAGCGGTGATTATCCCTGTCTCTGCTTGTGTTTCGGATTCTCACAGATTACTCTGATGCGTCCTTTTCTCTTGATGATTTTGCATTTTTCGCAAATTGGTTTTACTGATGATCTAACCTTCACGTTAAACCCTCCTTTCAAAAAAGACCGTTTTACATTATAACACGGTCTTTTTACATTTGCAATATCTTTTGAAAATATTTTGCTGTGGTGTTACTTATCTCTCCAGATAATGCGTCCCTTTGTCAAATCGTAGGGGGAAAGCTCCAGCGTCACCTTATCACCGGGCAGAATACGGATGAAATTCTGGCGCAGCTTACCGCTTATGGTAGCCAGCACTCTGTGACCGTTTTCCAGTTCCACACGGAACATAGTATTCGGCAGTTTCTCCACAACGGTTCCTTCAATTTCGATTACATCACTCTTTGACATATATTTCCTCCAAAATTTTGCAAATAAAATTTCTATACTTCCTGTAGTTTCTGATATTTATTTTCGCAGTGTCTTAGGGCCCGGCTTACACCCCGGCTTGCTGCTTGATTGCACGCTTTATCTGCTCATTGGTAGCCTTTCCGCCCTGAATGGCTTCCATGAGCTCCGCCTCCACACATTTGCTTATAGGCTGAATATGTTTCCATCGCTTGCGCTTGGGGCGTTCCACCGGTTTGAGCCTTCCGTCACAAAGTGCTGCGAAATCTCCATCCTCAGACACAATCACGTAAAGCGTATCCTTGTCATGTCCCGCCTTTGAGGTTACAAACTGTCCAATCATGATACTCTCCTGCTGTATGCTGCTTTTCTTCTTTGTTAACCCTTGTACCATTTAATACAGAGTCAGAATCTCCGGTTCCCCATCCGTGACCAGAATTGTATTTTCATAGTGGGCTGACCAGGAGCCGTCCTCCGTCACAACCGTCCAGTCATCATCCAGCCACTCTACATCTGCTCTGCCCATGTTAATCATCGGCTCAACAGCAAGGGTCATGCCCGCCTGCAGTTTCGGACCGCGCCGTCTCTGCGCAAAGTTGGGAATCTGGGGATCCTCATGAAGGCTTGTGCCGATTCCGTGTCCCACCAAATCTCTCACAATGCCGTATCCATATGGTTTGATTGATGCATCAATCGCATTGGAAATATCAAACAGATGATTTCCTGCTTTTGCCATCTTGATACCATCAAAGAAACTCTGTCTGGTGCGCTCTATCAAAAGTGCAGCTTCCTCACTAATCTGCCCCACGCCAAATGTTCTTGCCATGTCAGAGTGGTATCCCTTGTATATCAATCCGGCATCCAGACTTACAATGTCACCCTCCTGCAGGATGTGATCCCTTCTGGGTATGCCATGCACCACCTCATCATTGACTGACACACAAATGGATGCGGGATAACCGTTATAGTGCAAAAAATTGGGGACGCCGCCATGTCCGCGAATCAGCTTTTCGCCCAGGGCGTCTACCTCTAAGGTAGACATTCCGGGTCTCACAGCCTTCTCCAGATTTTGGAACACATCTGCCAGGCGTCTGCAGGACTCCCGCATCAGTTCAATTTCGCGTTCCGATTTGACCGATATTGCCATTTTAAATAACACTCCTTCCGTACTACTTGTCGAGGATGTCCACAATGGCGCTGAATACGTCCTGCATATCCACAGTACCGTCCACAGTTCTGAGCACGCCCTTTGCGCTGTAAAAATCAATCAGCGGCTGAGTCTGCTCAGGATATACCTTCAGGCGGTTCAAAACGGTCTCCGGCTTGTCATCATCGCGCAGCACAAGCTGCTTGCCGCACTTATCACAGATTCCCTCTTTCTTGGGGGGCACATGCTCAATATGATAGGTTGCTCCGCAGTTAAGGCAGGCACGTCTGCCGGACATTCTCTTTACGATGTTCTCATCGGGAACGTCAACATTGATGGCATAGTCAATGGTCTCTCCCAATTCAGCAAGCGCCTTATCAAGCACCTCCGCCTGGGGAATGGTTCTGGGGAATCCGTCCAGAACATATCCCTTCTCGCAGTCAGCCTGTGCCACTCTGTCCAAAAGAATCTTCACGGTCAGCTCATCCGGCACCAGAAGTCCTTTGTCCATATATTTTTTCGCCTCCATGCCAAGCTCCGTACCGTTCTTGATATTGGCGCGGAAAATATCACCTGTGGATACATGGGGAACTCCGTACTTCTCTGCAATCATTTTAGCCTGTGTGCCTTTGCCTGCACCGGGCGCACCTAACATAATAATCTTCATTCTCGTTTTCCTCCGTTGATGTCACATATTTATCTGTGCACACTTATCTCTATTTTAACTTTTTTAGGGGAAGTTTGCAATATCTAATAGGAAAATAATCGATAAGAGAATGGATTTCCAAAAGCGAAAAGACGCACCCGGTTTCCCGGATACGTCTTTTTTGTCTTCTAGTCTTCCAAAAATCCCTTGTAGTTGCGAACAAGCATCTGTGATTCCACCTGCTTGATAGTTTCCAAAACTACGCTCACGATAATGATAAGGCTCGTACCGCCAAAGGATACGCTTGCGCCGAACACACCGTTGAAGAAATAAGGAATAACTGCAACTATGGTCAGACCTACTGCACCGATAAAGATGATGTAGTTGAGCACCTTCTCCAGATAATCGCTGGTGGGCTTGCCGGGTCTGATGCCGGGGATAAAGCCGCCCTGCTTTTTCATATTATCTGCAATCATCAGCGGATTGAAGGTAATGGATGTATAGAAATATGCAAAGAATATCACCAATACAACATATACCAACAAACCGATGGAATAAATGGGCTCACTGGGCTTGCACCAGTTGCTGGAGGTCAATCCGCGAAGGATTTTGCTCCATACGCCGGTTCCTGAGTAGCCGATAAAGGAACAAATCATAACAGGCATCTGCATGATAGACTGCGCAAAAATGATGGGGATAACACCTGCAGTGTTGACCTTCAAAGGAATGTTGGAGGTCTGTCCGCCTACCATCTTGCGTCCCTGTACCTTCTTGGCATACTGTACAGGAATCTTGCGGGTACCATCGTTCAGGATGATGACAAGCACCACCATGCCGATGATAATTGCAAGAATGATTGCTGCCGCCAGAATAGCCGTTGCAGGAGCCTTGCCTGCCACGAACTGGCTGTAGAGATCGCTGAAATCCTCCGGCAGTCTGGAAATAATGTTGATTACCAACACGATGGAAATACCATTTCCCACGCCGTTCTCGGTGATTCTCTCACCTACCCACATGAGGAAGGCACTACCTGCGGTCAATGCTGCAACCGCGGTGATTACACTCAGTGCATTGTACTCTGTCAAATAACCCTGACGTCCAAAGCCGATTGCCATAGCTGTCGCCTGAATCAGTGCAAGAGCCACTGTCACATATCTGGTAATAGCCACAATCTTCTTTCTTCCATCCTCGCCGTCTCTCTGCATTTCCTCAAGTTTGGGAATTGCAATGGTCAACAGCTGCATGATAATGGAGGAAGTGATGTACGGGCTGATGTTCAATGCAAAAATGGACATACTCAAAAAGGAACCACCGGTAATCGCGTCAAAAAAGCTGAAGGTATCTCCGCCCTGACTGGAGAACCACTCCTTGAAATACTCTCCGTTAATACCCGGTGCGGGCAGCTGGGATCCGAGACGGATAATAACCAGCATACCCAGGGTATATAGAAGTTTCTGTCTGATTTCTTTGATTTTCCATGCATTTTTGAGTGTCGTAAGCATTACATCACCTCTGCATTTCCACCAAGCGCCTCGATTTTCTCTTTTGCAGATGCGCTGTAAGCATCCACCTTTACATTGAGTTTCTTGGTAAGTTCTCCGTTTCCGAGTATCTTAACACCATCTCTGGGGTTTTTAACGATACCTGCCTCAACCAGTGCGTTGACATCTACTGTAGCACCATTCTCGAAGCGCTCCAGAGCACTTACATTGATAGCAACGATTTCCTTTGTATTTCTATTGGTGAAGCCTCTCTTGGGAATACGTCTGTACAAAGGCATCTGACCACCTTCGAAACCAGGTCTGGGAGCTCCGGAACGAGCCTTCTGACCCTTGTGTCCCTTACCTGCGGTCTTGCCGTTGCCTGAACCATGTCCACGGCCTCTTCTAAAATTATCACTGTGTTTTGAACCTTCAGCGGGTCTTAAATTGGATAATTCCATTTCTGACACCTCCTTATCTATTAAACTTCTTCTACTTTCAACAAATAACCAACCTGACGAATCTGTCCTCTTGTAGCGTCATTATCGGGAAGAATAATGGACTGACCAATCTTGCGAAGACCCATGGATTCAACAGTTGCTTTGTTCTTAGGCACTGCACCGATGGTGGACTTTGCCAAAGTAATCTTTAACTTCTTATCTGCCATGATAATTCTCCTTCCTATGCCATTACCTCATCAACAGATTTGCCACGGCTCTTTGCAACTTCTTCGGGAGCCTTGAGCTGGCTCAGACCGGAGATTGTAGCAAGAACGACATTCTGCTTATTGTTGGAGCCAAGAGATTTGGTACGAATATTCTTGATACCTGCAAGCTCACATACCACACGGGCAGGACCGCCTGCGATGATACCGGTACCTTCGGGAGCCTTCTTGAGCAGTACGTTTGCAGAACCGTACTTGCCGATGAAGTCATGTGTGATGGAGTTGTTCTCATCCATAGGAACCTTCACAATATGCTTCATTGCATCTTCCTTACCCTTGCGGATTGCCTCGGGAATTTCTACAGCCTTACCAAGTCCGGCACCTACATAGCCATTGCCATCACCAACTACTACCAGAGCAGTAAAACGCATATTACGTCCACCCTTAACGGTCTTGGTTACACGCTTGATGGTAACAACCTTGTCAGTCAATTCCAACTGGCTTGCATCTATGATTGTATGTTTCATGGTGTATTCCTCTCCCTTTCCTAGAATTCCAAGCCAGCTTCTCTGGCTGCCTCAGCTAATGCTGCGATTTTACCCTGGTATATAAAGCCGCCTCTGTCAAAAACAACTTCCTTGATACCCT
>CAZUAP010000115.1:0-4830 GCA_964617975.1 uncultured Acetatifactor sp.
CGCAGATATTGGGTGTGACCTTGGAGGAGATTGATATCAAAGAGGCGGTGACGACTCATTTCCGAGACATCCGCCAGAACCCGGATAACCACAATGTGACTTATGAGAACGGACAGGCAAGAGAACGCACCCAGATATTGATGGATATTGCCAACAGGGAATGTGGACTTGTCATCGGAACGGGGGATATGTCCGAACTTGCATTGGGCTGGGCAACCTATAATGGCGACCATATGTCCATGTACGGAGTCAATGCGGGGGTGCCCAAGACCTTGGTGCGCCATCTGGTGAAGTATTATGCAGATATCTGTGGTGATGAGAAACTTTCAACGATACTTCGGGATGTGCTGGACACGCCTGTGAGTCCGGAGCTTTTGCCGCCGGTGGAGGGACAGATTGCCCAGAAGACCGAGGATTTGGTGGGGCCGTATGAACTCCACGACTTTTTCCTGTATTATATGCTGCGCTGCGGTTTTGAGCCCTCTAAGGTGTATAGGGTGGCGAAAATTGCCTTTGCCGGACAGTATGATAATGCAACGATACTGAAGTGGCTCAAAACCTTTTATCGGAGATTTTTCAGCCAGCAGTTCAAACGCTCCTGCCTGCCGGATGGTCCCAAGGTGGGAAGTGTGGCGTTGTCCCCCCGTGGAGATTTGCGTATGCCGTCAGATGCCAGTGCAGCGGCATGGATGGCAGAGCTTGATTCATTCTGAAAAGATGTCGTTTCCAGCCTGCGCTTTGTTCAGCGAGTTCCGGATTGCCTCCAGAAGTACGAGAGAGGTGTATTTGCTTTCCGAAGTGTAGGTGACGCTGTCCAAGGACTGGTTTTCGTAGACCTGTTCACAGATGGACTCCAGTGTCGGCTCCAGAAGCGGATACATGGTTGTGACTGCCTCGCTTAAGTTTACCAGTCGGATGGAAGTGATGGATTCCTGATTGACGATGATTTCCACATCGACAGTCTGACCGCCCAAAATCAGCTCTGTTGTGTAGATTCCCGGTGTGTACGATGCGGAGACAGCAGACGTATCGGACTCCTCCGGCTGGGTGGATGTGTCCGGATTCCCGGAGCCTTCATTTCCCTTTTCCGGCAGAAACATTATGATTAACAGGACGATGAACATAATGCCCAGCGCTGCAAATATCCCCGTATAAATCAGTTCTTTCATATGAAGTACCACAATTTTTGTTTTTGCACTCATCCGTATACTCCCTGGCCCTCTCGGGCATTTCCCTTTGTAAAGAATATGACTGAGAATTATAAAATATGCAAATATACTCTATACCGCAAATATGTTATCCCAAAATGTGTCATCACAAACCTTGACAACCGCAAGCGGAAGTTGTTATTATGGTGGATGGAACAAGGGCGTTCTTACATTAAGGGGTAAGGGTGCCCTTTTTGAAGATAAGAGGCCTGCGGCGGGCTTGAGCCATTTGCCGGGAAAGGATGAGAATATGAATCATTATACCAGAGAAGATATCATCAGGATGGTGGAGGAGGAAGATGTGGAGTTCATCCGCCTTCAGTTTACGGATATGTTTGGAAACCTGAAAAATATCGCCATTACCGCCAGTCAGCTGGAGAGAGCTCTGGACAACAAGTGTATGTTTGACGGCTCTGCTATTGACGGTTTTGCACGCATCGAGGAGTCAGATATGTATCTGCACCCCGACTATTCGACCTTTGTGATTTTCCCGTGGAGACCACAGCAGGGGAAGGTTGCCAGAATGATTTGCGATGTGTACCGCCCGAACGGGGAGCCATTTGAGGGAGATTCCAGATATGTGCTGAAACGCGCCATCAAAAAGGCAGAGGAGATGGGATATGCCTTTGATGTAGGACCGGAGTGTGAATTTTTCCTGTTTAACACGGACGAGAACACTATGCCTACAACGGAGAGCAATGAGCAGGCAGGATATTTTGACATCGGACCTCTGGATTTCGGCGAAAATGCAAGGCGAGATATGGTAATGACGCTGGAGGAGATGGGCTTTGTGGTCGAAGCCTCCCACCACGAGATGGCTCCGGCGCAGCATGAGATTGATTTCCGTTACGATGAGGCGCTTCAGACGGCGGACAATATCATGACCTTTAAGCTGGCTGTGCGCACGATTGCCAAGAGGCACGGGCTGCACGCCACTTTCATGCCGAAACCCAAGACGGAATATAACGGTTCCGGTATGCACATCAATATGTCTCTGCATAAGGACGGCAAAAATATTTTTGCAGATTCCACGGATGAGCTGGGGCTCAGCAAAGAGGCATACTGGTTCATCGGCGGTTTGATGAAACATATTAAGGGGATGGCGGCTGTCACCAATCCCTTGGTCAATTCTTATAAGCGGCTGGTTCCGGGGTTTGAGGCACCTGTCTATATCGCGTGGAGTACCACCAACAGAAGTCCGCTGATACGCATTCCTACGGCGAAGGGGGAGGGAACGCGGATTGAACTCAGAAGTCCTGATTCTGCAGCCAATCCGTATCTGACGCTGGCTGTCTGCCTGATGGCAGGGCTGGACGGCATCGCCAATCAGATTATGCCTCCGGAGAGAATCAACAGCAACATCTTTGCCATGACGGAGGAAGAACGGGCGAAAGCCGGGATTGAGAATCTTCCCTGCAGCCTTATGGCGGCGATGGAGGAACTGGAGAAGGATGAGTTCATACGCGAGGTGCTTGGGAAACATATCTCGGAGAAGTATATCGCGGCAAAGTGGGATGAGTGGAACAGAAGCCGCCTTCAAGTATCCCAGTGGGAGATTCAAGAGTATTTGTATAAATACTAAGATGTCTTCTGAGTACAGGGCAAGGGAGGGAGACATTTGACGAATATAATAGTAGTACTTCCGAAGCTGGAGGATGCGAAGGGCATCAAGAATATTCTGGTGCGCAGCGGCTTTCAGGTGACGGGGTTTTGTACTACGGGAGCGCAGGCAATCAGTCAGGCGGACGGTTTACATGACGGCATTGTCATCTGCAGCTACAAGCTGGCAGATATGATGTATGACCAGCTGCACGAATGTCTGCCCTATGGATTTGAAATGCTGCTGATGGCATCACAGAGCGTAATCAGCGAATGCTATGGCAATGACATTGTATGTCTGACCATGCCGTTAAAGGTCAATGACCTTGTCAGCACGGTGAATATGATGTCTGATAATATTCTCCGACGCCGCCGAAAGAGAAAACAGCAGCCGAGAGTACGCAGCGCGGAGGAAGATGCCATCTTGAATTCCGCCAAGGGGCTTTTGATGGAAAGAAATCATATGACGGAAGAAGAAGCACACCGTTATCTGCAAAAATGCAGTATGGATAGCGGAACCAATATGGTGGAGGCCGCACAGATGATATTGTCTATGATGGAAGGATAAAGGGAGGCGGAGCATGAGGTTTACAAAGATGCAGGGCTGCGGGAATGATTATGTCTATGTCAACGGATTCGAGGAAAAGCTGTCGGCAGAGCAGAAACCCGATATCGTCAGACGCCTGAGCGACAGGCATTTTGGCATCGGGGGAGATGGTGTCATCTTTATCAATCCCGCCGAGGGAGCGGATTTTGAGATGGAGATGTTCAATGCGGATGGCACCAGGGCGGAGATGTGCGGAAACGGAATCCGCTGCGTGGCAAAATTTGTTTATGACAAAGGGTTGACAGATTCGGAACATATCAGTATTGTAAGTGCAGGCAGGATAAAATATCTGGACTTGACCGTGACCGGTAAGAACGAAAAGAACCGCGGAGAGGTGACCACGGTCCGCGTGAATATGGGGAGTCCTATTTTAAAGCCGGAATTAGTACCTGTGGCAGCGGAGGGGGAGCAGGCGGTGGATGAGCCCATTCTTGTGGATGGGAAGGAATATCGTATGACCTGCGTGTCCATGGGCAACCCCCATGCGGTGGTCTTTATGGAGAATGTGGCAAACCTTCCCATTGAACAGATTGGACCTCTCTTTGAGCATCATGAGAGGTTCCCCAAACGCACCAACACAGAGTTCGTGGAGATTCAGGACAGGCAGAATGTGTTTATGAGAGTATGGGAGCGAGGCACAGGGGAGACGCTTGCCTGCGGGACGGGTTGCTGCGCAACGGCAGTTGCCTGTGTACTCAACGGATTGACCGACAACCGGATAACGGTCAGACTGCTTGGCGGCGAGATTACTGTCGAGTGGGACAGGGAGCAGAATCTGATATACATGACAGGACCGGCAGTCACGGTTTTTGAAGGAGAAATACAGGATTTACAAGTATGAAAAATAAAGGAGAGGTAGATATCAATGTTTAAGTTAAATGAAAATTATTTAAAATTACCGGGGAGCTATCTTTTTTCCACCATCGGAAAAAAGGTGAATGCCTATGCGGCAGCCAATCCGGACAAAAAGATTATCCGTCTGGGCATCGGTGATGTGACGCAGCCCTTAGCACCGGCGATTATTGAGGCAATGCACGGTGCCGTGGACGAGATGGGCAAGGCGGAGACCTTCCACGGCTATGCACCGGACTTGGGTTATGAGTTTCTGAGAAATGCCATTGCGGAGAATGATTACAAGGCGCGGGGCTGTGACATCAGCGCGGACGAAATCTTTGTATCCGACGGCGCAAAGTGTGATTCCGGAAATATTCAGGAAATCTTCAGCCTGGACAATAAGATTGCAGTGTGCGACCCTGTGTATCCCGTGTATGTGGATTCCAATGTGATGGCTGGCAGAAACGGCACCTACGATAAGGTCAGTGAGACCTGGTCAGATGTCATCTATATGCCCTGCACGGCGGATAATGGTTTTGCGCCGGAACTTCCCAAGGAGACGCCGGACATGATTTATCTGTG
>CAZUAP010000115.1:4930-6199 GCA_964617975.1 uncultured Acetatifactor sp.
TGCGGCGATGTGGCATTGCATTCTCTCTGGGCGAGACGCCATGGCACCAAGTACAACGGAGCACCCTATATTGTGCAGAGAGCAGGCGAGGCGGTATATTCCGAGGCGGGCAAAGCACAGCTCAAGGAGCAGGTGGCATACTACATGAACAATGCCCACTATATCTTAAATGGTTTAAGAGAGGCAGGGTACACGGTATCCGGCGGTGTGAACGCGCCCTATATCTGGCTGAAAGCGCCTAACGGCATGACCAGCTGGGAGTTTTTTGACTGCCTGCTGGAGAAGGTGAACGTGGTAGGTACTCCCGGGTCGGGATTCGGACCCAGTGGCGAGACTTACTTCCGGCTTACCGCTTTCGGAAGTTATGAAAATACCGTGGAGGCTGTGGACAGAATCAAGGGGATGCAGCTTTAAGGGAATCGGTCGGAAAAAAGTTGTTGACTTTTTTCTCAAAATTGCATATCATAATGGAGTGTAAATGCGATGAAGGAGACTCTTGCCGGGTAACACGACAGGAATACAGCGTCACCGACTGAGAGCGCTGTTTGTGGGAATGGTGAAGGGAACGCTCTGGAGCAGGCTGTTTGAACCGCACTGATTGGTTGGAATCGGGCGATAGGATGGCACGTACCGCGCGTTAAGCGGAAAAGGTGGATGAACAAGGGCGTTCATCAATGCGGGTGGTACCGCGGATATTGAGACTTATCCGTCCCGGAATACATTATGTATTCCGGGACTTTTTGTGTTTTATAGGAAGTTTTATAAGGAGGAGTAGCTATGTACAGAGATTTGACTATGAAGGAAATCGGTGAGCAGCATATTGGACAGACCCTGCAGATGGCGGGCTGGGTGGAGAACATCCGGGACCACGGTGGAGTGTCCTTTATCGATTTGAGGGATATGTATGGTGTACTGCAGGTGGTTATCCGCCAGACGGAGCTGTTGAAGGGAATTACAAGAGAGATGTGCATCTCCGTCACCGGCCCCGTGGAAAAGAGGGACGAGGAGACATACAATCCAAAGATTCCCACGGGTACGATTGAACTGGAAGCGCAGTCCATCGAAGTGCTGGGCAAGGTGTACCGGCAGCTCCCCTTCGAGATTATGACATCCAAGGAGACCCGTGAGGATGTCCGTCTCACCTACCGTTATCTGGATTTGCGCAATGCCAAGGTGAAAGAGAATATTATCTTCCGCTCTCAGGTGATTGCTTTGCTGCGAGACGACCAAAAGAACAGCGAGGCAGGCAACGGAGACGGAAACGGGTGT
>CAZUAP010000116.1:0-6038 GCA_964617975.1 uncultured Acetatifactor sp.
AACCATTCTTCTTCGGTTGTATATTCTATTAGCTCTTTTACAACTGTTTCAAATTTATTCATGAGTCTGCTCCTCCTTATAAGAACAATAATTTCCCTTGTATCCTGCCCATAAGGGCAAAACAAGGGAAAATACATATCATTTCACTATGAAACCGAATTTGTTAAGTATCTCGCCATTATCAAATCCAAAATGAAATCATCAGACGCAAAAGGATAATTGCGCCGCTTAATACCAGCAGCCATGTGGTTCTGGTTCGCGGACGACGCGATGTTCCGACAGAGGCATCTGCATCTGCCGGGCGGACACTTTCATAAAAGGGCAGTTTATCCAATTCCAGTTTCATATCCGCAAGATTGATAGATGATGTCCCGGATTTTATCTTGCGCAGCATTTGGTCCATAATATCTTGGTTCAAATAATAGCGGCTCAGTATGAAAATCAGTTTCTGCTGTTCACAGCGATAGTTGGGCTCCCGCTGCGGCTGCGTGTCGCGAAGACTTCCCTCTGGCATCGGCGGCGTAAACTGTGGCTCTTTGGGATTGTTGATTTTTAAAAGCGCAATAGTCTTGGCAAGGTAATAGAGATTGAACGGGAGCAAAATGACATAAACGCACAACAACACGTAGCGGAATATCACAAGTAAAACATACCAGATGGCAGGAATATACGGAATCATCAGCAGCAGGCGATAAAGCAGCCAGGGCACAGTACACATCGCCAGATAAATGGCAAAATCATACCATAGACTTTTCAGACGTTTGTTCACACTGGCAAGCTGATGCTCTGCCTCTGCAACGGCAAAATCCAGTTTTGCACGTCTTGCATTCCATTCATAAATAAGGCGCATATCGATTTCATTCATGAAGTCCTCATTTCTGTGCATTCATCAATTCTGAACCACAATCAGCGGATTTTCCTTGTGTGCCATCATATCCAGAACGCCGGTCATGGATTTGTATGCCATGTCCCGGACAACCTTTTCGGTGTAAAACGCAGTGTGAGGGGACAAGATTACATTTGGGAAGGAACGCAGCACTGCCATGGTGCGGTTTTGGATGGCATCCCCCATGCGATTGGCATAATACAGTCCATTTTCATCTTCCAAAACATCCAGTGCCGCATGGCCCACGCGCCCGCTCTCTATGGCAGTTATCAAAGCATCTGCATCAATCAGGGTGCCTCTGGCAGTATTGACCACAATCACGCCATCCTTCATTCGGGAGAAGGCACTTTCATTCAAAAGGTGATAATTGTCCGCTGTTGCCGGAGTATGAAGGGTAATGATATTCGACTTGGCATAGAGCTCCTCCAGTGAAACATATTCTGCCATCCGGGCACATTCCTCGCTGGGATAGATATCATAGGCAAGAATTTTACATCCAAAGGAGGACAAATGCCGGATGACTGTGCGTCCAATCTGTCCGGTTCCGATGACGCCGACGGTGCAGTCGCTTAAGTCTCTCCCCATCTTGCCCTGTAAGGAATAATCCTGTACTTTGGAGCGCTCCAGAATATGACAGATATTGCGGCAGCACATGAGCATCAGCATAATTGCATAATCCGCCACCGTCTCCGGAGCGTAAGAGACATGACAGACACCCATGCCAATCTCCTTGGCGTGTTTTAAATCAATGTGGTCCACTCCGATGGAGCGGGTGGCTATGTAGCGCACGCCCACAGCATAAAAACGGTCAAGCATCTCTGCACCCAGGTTACAGGGGGTTGCACTGATGGCATCATACCCTCTGGCAAGCTCCACGTTCTCAGGGTTGGGATAGTCGGTAGTGTAACCGTATTCGCATCCCAATTCCTCGGAATATTTCTCGAAAAACCCCTTTTCATCAAATTCACGCATTGCATATGCAAAAATTTTCATAATAATCCACACCCCTCTCTTGTGTTTTTGCGTGTTATATTAAAATCCAAAATAGGCAAAGAAGTAGGCTGCCATCTGGGCTCTGGAGCTGAAAGGCTCTGTCTCCAGCAATCCTTTTATCTCCTCTTTGCTGTAAAAAGCTGCCTCAATCTGTTCGTTGTCCGATGCCTGATTATCCTCAAAACTTCCAGTCACCTCGGCAAAGGCAATATAGGTGGTGGTGTCCGAGATGGCTACCGCCGCAAAGGAGGGAGGAAGGATTTTCTTAATCTCCTTGATGTGCAGCCCTGTCTCCTCATAGAGCTCTCTGGCAATGCACTCCTCGATGGTCTCCCCCTCCTCTATCATTCCGGCACACAGGTTATAAATTGTGCGGTTTACCCCCATGCGAAATTCGTGGAGAAGGAGCATCTTGTCACCGCAGGTCGCAACGATGGACACCCCGCTGGGAGCACCGCCCACGTCGTTGACGGAAGCCAGTTCTCTCCTGCTGACAATCTCATATTTTTTCTCTTTTCCCGCCTTGTTGAGATACGTCAGCTCGTAATTTTTCAGATATTTTCCATCCTTCACTTTTTCCATATTTAAAAATTGAACATCCATAAACATTCCTCAATTCAACTGTTCTGCCAGGGGCTTGTCGATTTTCTTTCTGGTAATTTCCACCAGCCCCAGCGCAGTCATATCTACCACAGCGGCTTTCTGCCTGTCACGTTCAAGCAGCCGACTGAGGCAATTCATCAGTTCTTCCTGATACTCTTTGGATTTCATATTGATGAAATCCACCACAATAATACCGGAAAGATTGCGCAGCCGCAGCTGCAAAGCAATTTCCCTTGCTGCTTCCAGGTTGATTTGGAAATAGGTCTCCTCCGCAGCCTTTCCGGACTCGAATTTGCCTGAATTGACGTCGATTACGGTCAGCGCCTCCGTCGGGTCGATGACGAGATAACCGCCGGATTTGAGCCACACACGGCGTCCCAGAGCATTCTCCAGCTTGCTTTCCAGCCCATAGAGCTTTGACAGTGGCAATTCCTGTTGGGCATCGCTGTCATACAGGCGGATATTCTTGTCCTCCGGAATCTGGCTGCTTTTTCTTAGCTGTTCATACAATTCCTCGTCATCCGTGAGTATTTCCTCATATTCCCCGGGGGAGACCAGATGGTTCAGCGCCTCCTCCCAATAAGCCGGCGGCTCCAGAAGGCAGGAGAAACAGGTGCGGTAGGGGGCAGCCTTTAAAACATCGCTAAAACGGTAGGTAAGATCTTCCAGCGCCTCTGTCAATATCTGGCGGGTTCCTTCAGGGGAAGTCTTTTCCAAAAGTGCGCCAGCCTGAGTGCGCACAATCAGTCCCAGTGGAACTGTAATATTATGTTTCTCCGAATCCGAACCGCCATTCATTCCATTTCCGGAAAGCACAACGGGTGCCGGTGTCATCTGACCGGTCTCTTTCAAAATCGCTTTCAGCCGGCTCTTACTCTCCGGACTCAGTTTCCCGGAAAAACCGGTATGGGTGGAGCCTACGCTCAGGGCAAAGTAAGAATTGGACAGCGAAAGCATGGTCGTGACAGACGCCTGTTTATTCTTCTGGGCATCCCGCACAATCTGTACCGGGAACTCATCGCCTTCTAAGATTCGCCCGTCCCACTGTCGGTTTAAGAGGATGGGATATGCACTGTCCTTTTTGGATAAAAAGCAGCATTCCCTTTCTTTCGTGCCTATCTCCACGAAACAGGCGTTCAGATTTTGAACCACATTTTTGACCTTTGCTATATAGATGCCGCCAATCCTGCTCTGCTCTCTCGGGAAAAACTGCGCAGCAATCAAACGATTATCCAAAAGGTAAAGGGCTGCTGATTGCTCTTTATATTTGGTAAAAAGCAGTTTCCCACCGGTTTTGGCACTCTCCTGTTCCTCTGTCAGTCTGATTTTATTGACATTTATCTTACGGCTCATTTGACTTCTCCCAGAGGCACAAAATTTGGTTCATCCGATGTGCCCAAGTTCGTGTAGGTTTCCTCTCTCGTGACGAGGAGTGCATTCTCCAAAAGTACCTCTCCGTTTTTCCTGAGAAGTGCTTCTATCACCTGCACCGGTTTGATGTTGCCTGCGCTGGATGCGTCCAGCAGCATATGCAGGCTTGCGTCTGAATCCATCGTACACTCATAGATACCGGAGCGAATGTCCACCTCCCGGACACCCTTTTTGCCCTCCTTGGTGATGAAAATAGAATTCTGGGACAGAAATTCCGGCAGAGCCCCGGCAATGTCCGTCTGCGGTTCTTTTCCTTCTGCAAACCGCACGGTGTAGGATGCCGCTGCCACACTTGCCATGGCATTGCCTGCATTCTCAGGCAGTTGATATACCCCGGTAATTTCTATGCCCGGGATACTCGCCGCATTCAGGCGTCTCATCACATCCCCACAGGTGGTCAGAGAATGGACTTCAATGTCCATATATTCGCCATTGCTCTCCAACCCCACGCCCAGCGGAGCGGCAAAGGACATAATCTGGTGGGGGCTGTATCCCCCGGTATATGCCACATCAATGCCCGCCCGGCGAATAGTCTTCTGGAAGAATCGCATCACATCTAGATGGCCGATAAAGCGGATATTTCCATGCTTGGTAAATTTTATGCGCAGGCGGATATTTTTAGGTTTAGCCATGACTGCAGCGGTTGCATCATCTGTCTCAGCCGGCGTGTCAGCTGCTGGAACCGTATATTTCTCAGCAGGGGGCGTATCCGGTTCTGACTTAGGTGTTGATTTGGGTTCCGTGCAGATGCCGCCGCCGAATCTGGCAGCTCCGCAGCCCTGACATTTCTGCTTACAGTTCTCGGAAATCTGTTCCCCCTGCGCCTTCAGCCACTCCCTTTTCAGAAATTCCTTTGTCACGCCGCAGTCCAGAAAATCCCATGGGAATATTTCATCCAATTCACGTTTCCGGCTGGTGTAAAATTCCACGGTAAGACCGCATTCCTCGATGGTCTCCAGCCACCTTTCATGGCTGTAATACTCGCTCCACGCATCGAAGTAGCCGCCCTTTTCATAGACTCTGCGAATCACCTGACCGAGTCTGCGGTCGCCTCTGGCGAGCACGCCCTCCATGACACTGGCATCCGCCTCGTGCCAGTTGTACTTGATGCGCTTTTGATTCAACTGTTCCGATATGGCTTTGCGGGTCTGGTAGGCCTTCTCGATAAACTCGTCCTTGGTACACTGCGGCGCCCACTGGAACGGGGTAAAGGGCTTGGGTACAAAAAAGGAAGTGCTTGCCACAATCTGTACACTGCCGTTTGCCCGTTTCTCCTTGGGAACAGTCTCAAAGTATGCCGCCGCAATCTTATTGGAAAGCTCAGCGATGCCCCGGATATCATCCTCCGTCTCGGTGGGCAGCCCCAGCATAAAATACAGCTTGACTCTGGACCAGCCGCCCTGAAAGGCAAGCGTGGAGCCCTGCAGGATAACCTCCTCCGTCAATCCCTTGTTAATCACATTTCTGAGACGCTGGCTGCCGGCCTCGGGGGCAAAGGTCAGACTGGATTTCTTCACATCCTGCACCTTGCTCATCACGTCCAGAGAAAACGCATCGATGCGCAGGGAAGGCAGGGAAATATTGATATGTTTTTCGCTGCACTTTTCTATCAAAAAATCAATCAGCTCCGGCAGCTTACTGTAGTCGCTGGAACTCAGAGAGCTCAGGGAAATCTCCTCATGGCCTGTATTTGCAAGCATCTCCAGCGCATATTGCTTTAATACCTCCACGTCCCGCTCGCGGACCGGGCGGTAGAGCTGACCTGCCTGACAAAAGCGACAGCCCCGGATGCAGCCCCTTTGAATCTCCAACACCACGCGGTCCTGAGTCACCTTGATATAAGGCACCACAGGTTTCATGGGATAGGGGACACTGCTCACATCCATGGCAATCTCTTTGATGATTTTGGAGGGAATCCCCTCTATGGTAGGATAAAAATCGGCAATGGTTCCGTCCGAATGATAAGAAACCTCATAAAAGCGCGGCACATACATACCGGGAATCTGTGCTGCACGGCGCAGAAATTCTACACGTCCGAGGTTCTCTTTCCTGCATTTTTTATACAGATTCAAAAGCTCCGCGTAGCGTGTTTCGCCCTCTCCGATGTAAAAAATATCAAAAAACT
>CAZUAP010000117.1:0-5974 GCA_964617975.1 uncultured Acetatifactor sp.
CCATTGTGTTTGTAAGCCATGATTTGAGCAGCATCAGCAAATATTGTGACAGGGTATTCCTTTTAAATAAGGGTGTCCTTCTTGGGGAGGGACAGCCCAAAGAGATGATTGATGCCTACAAGCGCGTGCTGGTGGGGCAGTATGAGCTCCCTGAGGATAAGGAGCAGAAAGGACTTCTGGACGATGAGGAGTTTCGGGCTGCGGCGGCCGGAAATTCTGCGGCTGGAAATTCCGGAGAGGGCAAAGCGGCAGCGGCACAGGGGCTCAATCCCCAGCTTTTGGAATATGGGACGAAACAGGCTGAGATTGTGGAATATTATCTCACGGATGACCGGGGGGTGCGTACCACTGCGGTCATCAAGGGGACAGAGTTCACGGTGCACATGAGAGTGCGGTTTACGGATACGCTTCCGGCGCCAATTTTTGCATTTTCTGTGAAAAACGTGCATGGGACAGAAATTACGGGAACAAATTCTATGATTGAAAAGGCGTATCTGGATCCGGCAAGACCCGGGCAGGTGAAGGACGTCACCTTCACACAGAAAATGAGCCTGCAGGGGGGAGACTATCTGCTTTCGCTGGGTGTGACGGGATACAATGGGGACAATTTTGAGGTGTATCACAGGTTATACGATGTCTTGAATATCACTGTGGTGTCGGACAAGAATACTGTGGGTTATTATGATATGGATTCCACCGTGAAGGTTGTGGATGCAGTAGAGCCGGACGAGGGGAAGAAGGTGCTGGTATTCCCTCAAAAGGCGTAGACTGATTGGAGAAAAGTATGTCTGAACATGAAAAGCTGAAGAACGAAAAAATTGGGAATGTACTTCTGGATTACAGTGAATATCCGGGGGAGGATTTCTATTGCGATGGAGCTGTGGAGGATGAGCTCCTTGAGATTGTGCGCAATCTTTCTCCGGTCGAGTATGGACGTGTGATTGAGGAGTGCAAAAGCTGGCCTATACTGTATCACCTCTCGCCGCTTCGGGAAAATATTGTGGAATGGATTCCCATGGAGAAACAGGCGAAGGTCTTGGAGGTGGGGAGCGGATGCGGCGCCATCACGGGAGCTCTGGCGAGGAAGGCAGGAAACGTCACCTGTGTGGATTTGTCCAGAAAACGGAGTCTGATTAATGCCTATCGACACAGCGAATGTGACAATGTGACGATTCATGTGGGCAACTTTAAGGATATTGAGCCCAAGCTGCCGGACGATTTTGACTATATCTGTCTGATAGGAGTGTTTGAGTATGGACAGGCGTACATCGGCGGCAGAACGCCCTATTCCGATTTCCTGCGCATATTACTTCCTCATCTGAAAAAGGGTGGAAGAATTATCATCGCTATTGAAAATAAATATGGCATGAAATACTTTGCGGGATGCAGGGAGGACCATCTGGGCAGCTACTTTTCCGGGATAGAGAATTACTCGGAAGGCGGCGGTGTCCGGACGTTCAGCCGAAAGGGACTTGAGCATATTTTTAAAAGCTGCGGTGTGGAGGAGTATCATTTTTACTATCCGTATCCGGATTATAAATTTATGACGACACTCTACAGTGATGCCTATCAGCCGGGCAAAGGGGATTTATCCAACAATCTGCGCAATTTTGACAGGGACAGGATGGTGCTTTTTTCGGAGAAGGCAGCCTTTGACGGCGTGGTGGAGGATGAGCTGTTCCCCGTGTTTTCCAATTCTTATGTGGCAGTTATCGGCGAGGGTTTCGGGTTGAAGTATACCAAATATTCCAATGACAGGGCTTCGGAGTATGCTATCCGCACCGAGATTGGCAGGGATGCTTCCGGCAGAGCCTATGTGTGTAAATATCCCTTGACCGAGGCTGCGAAGGAGCACGTGCGGGGAATGGCGCTGGCTTACGAGAATCTTTTGAAGAAGTATGAGGGCGGCAGGCTGGAAATCAACCGATGCAGCCTGGTGGAGGATGGAGATGAGGTCTATGCCGAGTTCGATTTTGTGGAGGGCATTCCTCTGTCGCAATATATGGACCGGTGTCTGGAACAGGGAGATTTCGAGGGGTTCCATGCGTATTTTAAGGAATATGTGGAGCGCATCGGATACAACAGCAGTTATGAGGTGGCGGATTTCGACTTGATTTTTTCCAATATACTGGTGAATCAGGATACCTGGACGCTGATTGATTACGAATGGACCTTTGGAAAGCCGATTGATACCGGGGAGCTCGCGTTCAGGGCTATCTATTGCTATCTTCTGGAGGATGAGAGAAGAAATAAATTAAATCTTGATTCAATTCTTGAAGAATTGGGTATTACCGAGGCGGACGCAGAGAACTACCGGGCACAGGAGAGGGAGTTCCAGAAGTTCGTCACCGGAAATCATATGTCTATGGCAGAGATGCGGGATGCAATCGGAAACCGTTTGATGACGCCGCAGAAATGGATAGAGCGGTATCAGGATTCGGAGACGGTCAACCGCGTCCAGATATATGAGGACAGAGGAGAAGGTTTCCGGGAGGAGGAATCCTATTTTGTGCGGGAGGCTTATCAGGGAGAACAGCTGATTGAGATGGAACTTGCCGTGGACGGCAATGTGCGGATGCTCAGGATTGACCCGGCGTTTGATTCCTGTATGGTCAAAATTTTGGAGATGACCTTCAATGGAGAGAGGGTGCCGTTGGAGAAACGTAAGCTGCTGCTGGTGAACGGCAGAGTGGTGAAACCTACAGAGCAGGGGAGCGCCGCATACCAGCCAAGCGTTGTATTTCCGACGACAGACCCAAATATAAATCTTGATTTAACTTTGATGGACAGACGTGCGGAAAATATGCTTTATGCGAAGATGGAGATTGTGCGGCTGCCCCTGTCCATGGCGCAGGATATGGCAGGTGCAGTCAAAAAGATTATTTGATTCGAGAGGACTGTTGGATGGGAGCAGGTAAACTCGCAAAAAAGTTCATAAAACAGGCACTAATCAATAGAAATAACAATCGTTACGAAAAGGCGTTGCGTGACCGCCAGATTTCCTACCATCAGTGGATTACCGATTTGGAGAGTGAATACCAAAGTGGGGAGGAAGAAGATTTTGCCAAGCGGGTGGTGTTGCTTTGCAATCCCCGGGGACGTGTCGCCCGGAATGCGAAAAAGTGGATTCTGGACTGCTTTGCCGAGCATCCGGAGGCAGTCCTTCTCTACGGAGATGAGGATGTGTGGGCAGGGGACGAAAGGACTTCTCCATATTTTAAGCCGGACTGGTCACCGGATTTGCTGGAGACTAGATTTTACATGGGAAGTCTGGTGGCAGTGCGCAGAGACTGGTTGGAGCAGCAGAAAGAGACAGGAACTGTTGGCTGCCCGGATGGAAAGACTGAGGACTGCCGCATGGAAGTCTTACGACTGGTCAGGCTGGCGGGCGGATATGAAAAGGGGCGCGGCAGAAGAACGATTGTGCATATTCCACGCATCTTATTTCACTGCGACAGTGAGGCAGACCGGGAGCAATGGATTTGCCGTGTGCAGAACTTAGATGGAACAGACTTTGTACAGGATTCGTCCGGGACGGCATTTCTCTCCGTCATCATTCCATCCAAAGACAATCCGGATATGTTACGGAAATGTGTGAACAGCGTGCTTGCTGCGGCTGGAGACTTGCAATATGAGATGATTGTGGTGGACAACGGTTCAGCTCCTGATAACAAAAAGAAGATAAAAGAGTTTCTGGAGCAAATTCGACAGGAAGGCAGCCCTGGAATGCAGAAAGTAATCTATCGGTATGAACCTATGGATTTTAACTTTTCTAAAATGTGTAATCTGGGGGCAGAGAAGGCCTCCGGGGAATTGCTTATGTTTTTAAACGATGATGTGGAGCTCGTGCTGCCGGACAGTCTTAAGGTTATGGCAAAACTGGCTGCAAAATCGTATGTCGGTGCGGTGGGGCTTAAACTGCTGTACCCGGAGGACAAGGCTCGCGTGCGCATACAGCATACAGGTATCACCAACCTTCCCATGGGTCCGGTGCACAAGCTGCAATTCTGCCAGGATGAGCAGGAATACTATTTCGGATGGAACAGGGGGCGTCACAATGTACTGGCGGTGACGGCGGCATGTCTCATGGTCGAAAAGAGAAAATTTCAGGAGACCGGTGGCTTTGATGAAAGTCTTGCGGTTGCCTTTAACGATGTGGAGCTCTGTTTCCGGCTTTATGAGCAGGGGTATGAGAATGTCTGTGAGTGTGACAGCTATGCCTTTCACGACGAGTCCTACAGCAGGGGGGATGACGAGGCGCCGGAGAAACTTGCAAGACTTCTGGAAGAGCGCAGAAAGCTCTACGAGAGGCATCCGGCACTGGAGGGACAGGACCCCTATTATTCTGTCTGGCTGAACAGGCAGGGACTGGATACCAAAATACGTCCGGCTTACGAGACGGAAGGGAATACTGTACAGTTGGTAAAAAGAGGGCAGCTGTCCCGACAGCGCAGGGAGAAACTGGAGTCCTGCAGACAGGATGCCTGCCTCATGGTGCGAGTGGAATCCGTGCTGGAAAACGGCAGAGTTATCACCGGCTGGAGCGCGGTTTTAGGAGATAATAACGCTTGTTATTTAAAGGAAATGGTGCTGCAAAATGAGGACATTTATTATACGTTTCCTTTGGAAGGGCAGTATCGGCCGGACCTGGCGGAAAATATGCCCGACCAGACGAACGTAGGGCTCTGCGGCTATATGGTGGAGATGACGGAGGGAGTGCTGCCCGGGGGAAGGTATCGGGTGGGCATCGTGGCGCGCAATCGGGTCACAGGCGGGAGCCTGATAAACTGGAGCAATCGGATGGTGGAAATATGACAGAGATAAACAGGAGCAGTATGAACGAGAAGAACACGGAAATATCCTGGAAGGAAGAATATGAGAGAGAGCATTTGAAGTGTGCGGATTTGGCTGCCCGGATTGCCGATTTAGAGGCTGCCAACGAGGAGCTGGAATGGAAACTGGGCCGCATCAAGAACAATCCCCTATGGAAGATGAGCAAGCCTCTGCGAAATGTGATGCACTGGGCAATCCGGCAGGGAGACCGTGTGAAAAACTGCGGCGGAATCAAGGGCGTATTCAGGAAACTCGACTATAAAAAGCGGGAGAGAGCTGTCATGGGCAGCTATGGAAAAGCCAGCTTTCCGGATGCGGAACGAGCGGCGCTAGAGCGGGAGACCGTATTTCCGCGCATGGTGAAAATCAGCATTCTTGTGCCGCTTTGGAATAATAAGCGGGAGTTTCAGATTGAGATGCTGGATTCCGTCATGAACCAGACCTACCGGAACTGGGAGCTTTGTCTGGCGGACGGCTCGGATGAGGAGCACGCTTATATCGGAGAGCTGTGCAGGGAGTACGCCGCCAAGGCGGATGGGCGTATTGTCTATAAAAAGCTGCCGGAGAATCTTGGAATCTCCGGCAACACAAATGCCTGTCTTGAGCTTGCCACGGGGGAGTATATCGGGCTTTTTGACCAGGATGACATCCTTCATCCCTCGGTGCTTTACGAGTATGTGAAGGCTATCAACGAGCAGGGGGCGGACTACCTCTACTGTGACGAGACCACCTTCAAAAGCGGTGATATTGACAAAATGCTCACAATGCATTTTAAACCGGACTACGCCCCGGATAATCTGAGAGCAAACAATTATATCTGCCATTTCAGCGTGTTTGCAAGAAAACTTTTGGATGGAAAAGAACTTTTCCGCACGAAATTTGACGGAAGTCAGGACCACGACATGATTCTGCGGCTGACGGACAATGCGCAAAAAATCGTTCATGTGCCGAAACTCATGTATTACTGGAGAAGTCATGCGGGCAGTGTGGCGTCCGGCATTGATGCCAAGCCTTACGCTATAGCGGCGGCAAAGGGCGCTGTGGCAGAACACCTGAAAAATCACGGATATGAGCATTTTCAAATCATCAGCACCAGAGCGTTCGAGACGATTTTCCGCATCCGCTATGAAATCAAGGGAAC
>CAZUAP010000118.1:0-5952 GCA_964617975.1 uncultured Acetatifactor sp.
TGTACCTCGAGTTATCCGAGGACATGATTACGGGCAAAGGAATTATTTATCTGGAAAGCAGCCAACGCGAATACAGTGGTGATATCAATTATGAAATCAAGGATGTCACTAAGGTGGAGAAGTCTATATATGAAGGAATGGATGCACTGTTCATTTATGTTAAGGTAGCTTCCCTCTACGGTGCGCAAAAGCTGCAGGTTCGACTGCCCGGTCTGCGCGAGATGCCCAAGGCTCTGGATATGCTCAGTCAGGCTGTCAGTCTCTATCACCCTGCGCCTAAGCCGGTGAGCGCTCCCGTTTCTACTCCGGAGCCAACTCCTGCACCCTCGACTCCTGTATCTCCGGCAGCTCCTGCTGCCTCTGCCCCGGAAGCACCTGTAAGTCGTCCTGCTCCGGCAGCACCTGTTGCGCCCTCGTTTTCACCCTCGGCGTCTCCTGCTCCCGCTCCGGCTCCGACTCCGACTCCCGCTGCACCAGAAACTCCTGTTACACCTGCTGCATCGGTCATTTCTGTGGAGGAGTACAAGAAGAAACTGGAGAAACTGGAAGCCATCTACCAGACCGGTATGATTACCGAGAAAGAGTACAAGAGCAGCAAGGCAGAATATATCAGTGTGCTTAACGGACTGGATGCTTTCTTCAACAAAGTGAAAGTTAATATGCAGTACAACGAGGTTGGTTTCCTCTCTGCTGCCGAGTTTGCCGAGTTTAAGAAAAACACTATCGAGGAATGTTCCGATTTGACCTCGGTATCCAACGATGTCCTGAGACAAAATCTGAAGAAACTGCTGATTCTGTATCTGTTTGAGATTCTGAGTCAGGAGGAATATGAAAAAATCTGTATGGATATCACGAAATCCGTACAGTACTCCTCCAGCGACACTGAGGAGATGACTCTGGAAAAGATTAACAAATGGCCTATCCTCAAGGATTGTGAGATTATCTCTGAGGCGCAGTATGAGCAGTTCATCAAGCTTGTCTCCGACGATACCAAGATTCGCATGAACGAGAGTCTCCCTGTATTGGAGCACAAGCTCCAGAGACTGACCACCTTGTCCCAGACTTTCCTGTTCACTCCCGAGGAGTTCGCAGCCAAGAAGCAAGAGCTTGTTGAGGAGATGACCGCCTTGGATTACAGCTCTGAGGCAAAGATGAAGAGTCAGATTGCATGTATCGTAACGTTGAGAAAATGTGGATGGATTAGCGAGAGTGAATATCAGACAAAGAAGACTGAGATTGTACATTCACTTGAGGGCAATGATGACATTGTCGAGAGACTTCAGTCCTTCCGTGTACTCACCAACATCAATTTCCTGACCGAGGACGAGTACAAGGGCTTTGAGAAGAACGTAATTGATGATATCTTCCAACAGTACAGCGACATCAGCGAACTGCAGAAAAAGGCCCAGAACTTGATGCGTTTGAAGGATGCAGCGATTATCTCCGAGGAAGACTTCAACAGTTACAAGAAGAAACTCTTATCACTCTCCTAGCTATACAGAAAGCAGGGAAACGGCTTTCCGGACGCAATTTCATAACGAATAAAAAATAGCAGCGCCGAAAGGATTGACAATCGGCGCTGCCTTTTCTTGTTATTTTTATTTTTATCTCTTCTATTTTTATCTCTTCTATTTTTATACGTTCAGTCCTCTGTATCTCGACACACAGGCCATAATCTCCTGTCGTCTGGGTCTGGCAAGCGATGCAATCGTATCCCTGCCTCCACAGAGTGATTCCAACCCTTTGTCATCCATCTCCTTCTCCAGAATGTCAACTGCCTGCGCCAGAGTCCGCCTGCCGTCAAATGCCCTCGTCAAAAGTTCCTTCAAAAGATAGCCCAACGCCCTGGTCTGCTCCTCATCCTTAAGCTGTTCCAAGCCGCGGAGCTCCACACTGTTTTTGCCCACAGCAACTTCATCCTTGCCGAAGGTCTTAATCTTCAGCCTGTCCTCCTTCATCAGCTGCCGGTCAGGCTGCGGATATCTCCCCCTCCTGTAATCCGGGAAAGCGCTGCGCTCCGTCTCAAATACCGCAAACTCTGCCGCCGCCTTTTTGGCAATCTCTGTGATATCCACCGGGACATACTCCTTCATTTGAATCACCGTATCTGCCACATGAAAATAGGAGCCGCTGCTTCCAGCCACCAGAATTGTGGAGATACCCATCTCTTCATACAGACTGTTCACCCGCTCTATGAAAGGCGTGATGGGTTCCTCCCCGGGACTCACCACCTGCTGCATCAGTCTGTCGCGAATCATAAAATTGGTGGCAGAGGTATCCTCATCAATCAAAAGCAGCCTGCTGCCGCTTTCCACTGCCTCCATGAGCCCAGCCGCCTGGGAAGTGCTGCCGCTGGCATCCTCCGTGGAAAAACGGCTGGTATCCCTGCCATTGGGCAAATGATTGATGAACGGAGAGATATCCACATCAGAAATACTCCTTCCATCCTCAGCCCGCAGCTTAACCGCCCCTGCATCTGTGATGACCAACTCTCGTCCATCCCCCGGGATATGATTGTACACGCCATCCTGAATGGCCTGAAGAACCGTGGACTTGCCATGATAGCCGCCACCCACCAAAAGCGTGATGCCGGTCGGTATCCCCATGCCATTCACTTCACCCCTGTGGGGGACCAAAATAGTCACACGCAGGGAATCCGGGGACTTGAACGGCACCGCCTCCTTCAGCGGTTTCTCTGACACGCCGCTCTGTCTCGGGAGCACTGCTCCGTCTGCCACAAAAGCACACAATCCCATCTCGGGAAGCTGAGCCCGAATGGTCTGCTGGTCCTCACACAGCTCAATCGCCTCCTGCAATGCCCTCTTGTCAATTCGGGCAAAATACAGACTCTTGTGCACGCAATCCGGCAAAATGCGGAACAAAATCTTGGCGAGCTCCCCGGCATTCACGGAGCGTCCGTTGGCGGGAAAACCAATTTCAAACCGCATCGTGACGCCCTTCCCGTCCACGCGGCACGCGGTGCGCTCCAGCACCTCCTGACCGCAACGCGAAACTGCCAGCAGTCCGCTCTTACCGGAACCCTTTGCCTGAAAGCTGCCTCCCTTTATCGCCGCTGCGAAAAGTCTCGTGAGATGATCTTGCAAAGTGATTCTCTTGACCTTCTCATCATAATATGCTGTGGGGAATCCCGCCTTGGTCATCGGCACCTGCACAGACACCCGAGAGGGTGCTGCGAAAGGGTCTCCCTGCACATGGTCGATGGAGAAAATATAATCTCCGAAATCATAGGCTCCCTTTAAATCCTTATATGCCGGATAACCTCTGTGATCGATTGCTTTTAACTGTCTGTCCAATTCCGCTGATGTCTTCATTTCCTAAATCCACTTTCTATTTTATTAAAGCAACTGTTTCTACGTTCCGCTTCGGTCGTTGCTACACGTTGAAGGTACTCATGGTCCCCTCCAACACATCTATGCTTGACAGTACGCTCTCTGCTTCCTTGGCAACGCTCTCGCTGGAATTCATAATCTGGGCGAGATTGTCATTCACGGAACCGACTGCCTCTGACAGCTCCTTCTGGGAACTGTTGATTGCCTCCAAAATTCGGCTGATTTCCTGTATGGAGCTGCTCACTTCCTCCGTGCCCGCTCCCAAATCACAGCTCACCTGTGCATAATATGCGGCATCGTCCTTGTACTGACACGCAAGATTTTCTAACTTATCATAATCCTTCATTACGGTCTCGTCAATAAATACCAGAATTCCGTCACTCTCGTCCGCAAGCGTCTGAACGCTGGCTACAACCTTTGCAGCCAAATCATTGATTTTGTTAATCTCCTGTGTCGTCGTGTCGCTCAGTTTCTTGATTTCCTCAGCCACCACGGCAAAGCCCTTTCCGGTCTCACCTGCCCTTGCCGCCTCTATGGACGCATTGAGTGCCAGCAGATTGGTCTGGCTGGCGATGTCCTGAATCGCATTGGATACATCCACAATGTTTTCAATGACCTTTGCCTCCTCAATCGCCACTTCCAGCCTCTCACGGCTGTTGCGGGCGATTTGGGTTGCATTCTGCTTACCCTGAATCAGTTCAGGCACAATGCCGTCCACACGCTCCACAACATCGCTGGCCTTGCCTGCCATCTCCTGAGCATCCTGAGCAAGCTTATCCACTGCATCCACAACCTGATTGCAGTTGGAATCAATATCACTGATGCTCTCCGTCTGGGAATCCACATTGGCACTGGTTTCCTCCATGAGTGCACTAATCTCCAAAATATTCTCACTGATGGTAGTAACCTTCTGACTAGTGCTGCTCATCTTGCCATGAATCACCGTCGACTCCGACTTAGTCTGACGGATGGTGGAAATGAAACGCTGCTCCAGCTCGCCAATCAGATATTCGATTTCCTCCACCTCATCATCTATCTGTCTGCAATTTTGGTCGCCAATCACCTTCTCCTTGACGAAGGTCTTCATCTGCTCCATGGGCTGCAGGCTCTTTTTCAGACATGCCGGAACGATGAATATCGCCGACACCACCAGCACGGCACCGATTATCGTGCACAAGATAATGTTGTTTATAATACGGCCTGTCATAACAGACTTATTCTCCACAACCCCGAATATCCAGCCTGTCTGCTCCACTGTCGCCGTGCTCACAAACTTGCGAACTCCATCGTAATCCACAAACTCCGATACCTGCGTCACATCAATTCCAAGCGCGTCCGAAAGCTTGGTCGACTGCTCATCCGTAGGCAGGAACGCCTCGTTGGCATGTGCGATGACATTCCCGTCCGCATCCAGCATAAATGCCTGTATATTGTCATCTGTATCAATATTATCCACGATCTCCGTCAGAGTCGAAATCTGAATGTCCGCCAGCACAACACACTGTACACCCTCCAGCATCAACGGCTCCGCGATGGAAATCACCATCTGCCCCGTGGCATAGTCCTTGTAGGGCTCTGTACAAATCTGGCTCTGGGATGTGACAGCCTGCTGCCACCAGCCTCGCTCCGACGGCACGACCCCAAGCTGCTCACCATTGGCATCCCACGCCGCGTCCTTATCTCCCATCGCAATATAATACATCAACGCGGAAGGATTCTGCTGTAATGCATCATGCAGATATGCCGTGATGTAATTCGTATCTTTCTTCCCCATGTAAGAAATAGACTCCGTAACTCCACTGACAATCGCTGACTGCCCGCTCAGCCACTCGTTGACAACATTGGCATTCGTGGATGCCTTTGCCGACACAAAGTTGTCCATCTGCGTAGAAAGATTTCTCCTCAGGGCGTTAGAGCTGACCAGCTGGCAAATGATGATTGCCCCCAATAAGTACAGCACTGTCAATACAGCAATTCTGCCTCTCACCGTTTTTTTGCTTCCGATTGTTTTTGTGCGCTGCATGCTTAACCTCCTTTGCAGGAAAAACAAATGCCGCGTTCCGCGTTGCTTGTTTTTCTTCTGCGCCCATTATATCATAAATTTATGCGGCTTGTCACTAAAAAGCGTGAATAATGTGTGCGAATAATGTATTTGCTCGAAAATGAATTTTCTGTTTTAAACGGACTGTTGCATATACGATTTCTTGACGGTATAATTTATTGATACCATGGTCCTAATTTCATAAAGCCATCATGCTTGTATAAAAAGGCTTTCGAATTTTTGACCCTATTAAGGGGGAACCCAAATGAAGAGAAATTTCAAATGGTTTCCAGTGCTGCTGGCACTGTTATTTTTCGCCGTCTGTATCTCCCAACCAACAGGCAGTGTCGAAACCGTGACGGAAACCTCCATGGAGGCACAGCCAAGTGAATCTATAGATGGAACTCCAGATGCAGCATCTGCCGAGACCTCGTCGCCAGTTGAAGTTTCCGCGCAAACGAATGTTTGCGTGATGTCGTCCGAGCTGTCCGTGCACTTTATCGACGTGGGACAGGGGGATGCCACTTTGATTATCTGCGGTGATGATTCCATGTTGATTGA
>CAZUAP010000119.1:0-5929 GCA_964617975.1 uncultured Acetatifactor sp.
TAAAATATCTCATCACACAGGAACAGAAGAAACTGCTGCTTGGGGCCATGGAGCCCTATATGCAGCTGGATGAATATGGCAGGACCACTATCTGCAATCTTTATTTTGACACGCCGGATTACACGCTGGTGCAGCGCTCGCTGGAGGGACCTGTCTACAAGGAAAAACTCAGGCTGCGCAGCTACGGAGTAGCAACGCCGGAGAGTACGACTTTTATAGAGCTTAAGAAAAAGTACCGTGGTGTTGTCTACAAACGCCGGGTCAGCGCGGGGGAGCGGGAGGCTATGGAGTATCTGCTCAAGGGAAAGCCGCTGCCGCTTGAGAATCAGATTGTGAATGAGATTGATTATTTTAAAAATATGTACAGGGGGCTTGCCCCCATGGTTTATCTCTCCTACGAGAGGGAAGCCTTTTACGGGAAACAGGACAGAGAGGTGCGTATTACATTTGACGAAAACATTCTATGGCGGCAGGAAAAGCTGTCTTTGCGGGAAAAGCCCTATGGCACGCCGATTCTGGAGCCCGGGTATGCCTTGATGGAGATTAAGATTGCCTCTGCTATGCCGCTGTGGCTGAGCGAGCTTTTGTCCCGGTACGGCATCTTTAAAACCAGCTTTTCCAAATATGGAAATGCTTACAGGCAAATCAGAGAGATGGATGAAAAGATAGAGGAAATGGATAGAATTGCAGGAGGAAGAAAGTATGCTTAACAATTTGTTTCGAGGAGTGTTTGATTCGAGTACACAGAGTGTGATTGAGGTGGGAGATTTTCTGCTTTGCATTGTCGTTGCATTGGTGATTGGACTGTTTTTGGCAGCTATCTACGGATATAAGAGCAGGCACAGCCAGAGCTTTCTGGTCACGCTGGCACTGCTGCCTGCGGCAGTCTGTGTGGTGATTATGATGGTGAACGGCAATGTGGGAACCGGTGTTGCCGTGGCGGGAGCCTTCGGACTGGTGCGCTTTCGTTCTGCGCCGGGGACGGCAAGAGAAATCGGTGCAATCTTTCTTGCCATGAGTGCAGGCCTGATTGCCGGTATGGGATATCTCGCATATGCGGTCCTGTTTGCGTTGATTCTCGGGGCGGTGAGCTTCCTTTACAACTGGGTTTGCGAGCAGAAAAACAGCATGGACAGGTCAAAAATACTGCATATCACCATCCCGGAAAATCTGGATTATGAGGATGTGTTTGATGAGATTTTGGAGCAGTTCACCGGAAAACACGATTTGGTGAATGTAAAAACATCCAATATGGGCAGCCTGTTTAAGTTGACTTATCAGGTGGAATTTAAGGAAAATGTATCCCAGAAGGAATTTATTGACAAGCTGCGCTGCAGAAACGGTAATCTGGAGATTATGATTTCCAAAAAAGAAAGTGCGGCATGTGAGCTGTAGAGCGAAGAAATGTACTATGGGATTGAGAGGAGTGAGAGGGTATGAGGAAACATACAAGAAAATGCTGCCTGATGGCAGTGGTGCTCGCCGGTACAGTGGCGTTTGCAGGATGCGGCAGTGCAGAGGATGTAGGTGTGGATAGTATAGAAACTTCCGCGACTCAAGAGGCAGCCAGTGGGAGTATGGCTGGGCAGGTGACGCTTTTGGACGTGTCGGATATGTTCAGCGACAGGGATAAGGAGATTGGTTACGACGAGGAGGAATGCGTGAAGGTTGTGCTGCAGGGAGACACTGCAGAGGCGGATTCCGAGGGTGTTCAGGTGGATGGAAACTGTGTGACCATCACGCAGGCGGGGGATTATCTTCTCTCAGGCAGCTTGCAGGGACAGCTTATCATCGATGCGGATGAAGAAGATAAGGTGCATCTGATTCTGGATGGCGCAGAGATTTCCTGCGAGAGCAGTGCGGCGCTGTATGTGAGTCAGGCGGATAAGGTGTTTGTGACGACGGCATCAGGCAGCGAGAACCTGCTTGAGACCACCGGGGAGTATGTGGCGATTGATGACCACAACATAGATGGTGCCGTGTTTTCAAGGTCAGATATCACCTTTAATGGTGCCGGAAGTCTGAAGGCGGTGTCCGCTGTGGGCAACGGCATAGTATGTAAGGACGATTTGGTGATTACCAGCGGCAGCTATGAAATTCAGGCGGGCAAGCATGGGCTGGAAGGAAAAGACAGCGTGCGGATTGCCAGCGGAGATATTGTCATCAATGCGGAGGTGGACGGCATCCATTCCGGCAATGATGAGGACGAGACTGTGGGTTATACCTACATTGCAGGGGGCAATCTGACCCTGACCGTGGGGGATGACGGGATTCACTCCGACACGCAGCTCGTGATTGCCGGCGGTTCCATCAATGTGACGGAGAGCTATGAGGGGCTTGAGGGCATGAGTGTGGAAATCACGGACGGTGATATCAATGTAAAGGCAAGCGATGACGGTATCAATGCAGCCGGAGGCAAGGACGGCAGCGGCGGTATGGGCAAATTTGGCGGAGATTCCTTCGGGGCAAATGACAACAATACCATCATTGTATCGGGCGGAAAAATTACGGTGGATGCCGACGGCGATGGGATTGATTCCAACGGCAGCCTGCAGGTAAACGGCGGAGAAATTGTGGTTTACGGCTCCACCAGCGGCGGTGACAGCGCACTGGATTTTGACGGAAATGCGGTCGTCAACGGAGGTACGGTGATTGCGCTGGGTGCCAGCCAGATGGCAGAAAATTTCGGCAGTGATTCCACTCAGTGTGCAATCATGGTGAACCTTCAGGGCACGCAGGCAGCAGGCACCACCGCGGAATTGAGAGCTGCGGACGGAACGGTACTCCTGTCATGCACAGCGACCAAGACCTACAACTCTGCCATATTTAGCTGTGGAGATATTCAGGTAGGCTCAAGCTACACGGTGGTGATGGGAGATGAGACCACGGAGGTGGAAATGACGGAAACCATCTATGGAAGCGGCATGGGAATGGGCGACCGCGGAGGTAAAGGCGGTCAAGGCGGCTTCGGAGACGGCAAGCCGGACGATGGCAACTTCAACGGCGAGAGACCGGATGATGGGAACTTTGACGGCGAGAGACCGGATGGCGGGAACTTTGACGGGGAGCAGCCGGACGGCGGCAACTTTGATGGAGAAAAACCGGATGGCGGCAACTTCGATGGAGGGAAACCGGATGGTAAGAACTTCGATGGTGGAAAGATGAACGGCGAGAAACCCGAGCTTCCAGAGGGACAGAGTCAGGAGCAGACGAATCAAAAGACAGAGCAATCCGGGATATAGCCTGCGCAAGACCTGTGACACGGCAGTTGTCATTCAAGCGGTTGTCATTCATTAGAAAAAATGCTACAATAACTGGAAGCAGCCCATATCACTGCTAATTCGTGCATACCCGCCGGAGGGCCTAATGGATAATCTGACAGCGAAGAAGAAAACGAAAATTTTATTCTGGATAATATTGGCAGCAGCATTTCTCGTGAGAGTCATTCGTTTTGGGACACTCCCAGCAGGGGTGAATCAGGACGAGGCCATGGGCGCGGTGGATGCCTGGGCACTGTCCCTCTATGGGACGGACCGGTTTGGGGTGCGTTTCCCCGTCCACTTCAGCGCATGGCAGGTGAGTCAGATGAGTGTGCTGCTGTCTTATTTGATGGTACCCTTTATCAAGATATTCGGTTTTCACACATGGGTGATTCGTCTGCCGATGTTTCTGGTGAGTGTGCTTTCTATTGCGATAGTGTATCTGATTGGGGAAAGGCTTTTGGACGAGCGTTTTGCCCTCATCGCCATGGCACTCACGGCAATCAATCCATGGCATTATATGCAGAGTCGATGGTCCATCGACTGTAATCTTTTTCCCCATATTTTCCTGATTGGATTTTATCTGTTGCTTCTTGGCTTGGAGAAGAAACGGTATCTTTATTTGTCCATGGTATTCTTTGGACTGACCTTCTATTGCTATGGCATAGCGGTATATTCCGTCACACCCTTTCTGGCAGTCTTTGCCCTGTGGGGGCTTAGAAAGAAACTGTTCTCGTGGAAAGAGGCGGGGCTGTCGGTATTGATTTTTGGAGTGGTGGCGCTGCCGGAGATACTTGTCATGGCAATCAATTTATTCCGGCTGGACACCATCGAGACGGGCTTTATCACCATGAGCCGGTTTCCGGAGAGCGTCCGGGGGAATGACATCCTGTTTTTGAATTTCTCCTTTGCACAGCTTGGCAAAAATATCTGGGCTTTGATAAAAACCAGCTTTTTACAGTTGCCGGACTACTGGTTCAACGCAATTCCGGCTTTCGGCCCCATGTATCATATCAGCATTCCCTTCATGCTGGGCGGAGGCGTGCTTCTCACCGGAGCATTGTTCCGGGAGAAAAATGCGTTGGAGCAGGCAAAGAAACTGGCATTGTGGGGATTTTTGCTCACGGGAATCTGGGTGGGAATCATCACCTATGAAGTGAATGTGAACCGCATCAATATCATATTTTATCCGCTGATATTTGTCAGCGCATACTGCATATACAGACTATCGCAAAAGAGCCGCCGATGGCTTGCGGCAGCAGGCGTGGCATATGCACTGTGCGGAGTCCTGTTTTTGGGAAGTTATTTTACGGTTTATCCAAAAGAGGTGGCTCAGTATTATAACGGAGAATTTCTGGAGGCTGTGAAATGCGCTGACTCCATGGAGTACGCTGACCATCTGTATATCACAGGCAACATGGGATGGCAGTTTAACACGGCGATGGCGGAGATTTTGACTCAGTATGCGTGTGGAATTGATGCCGCATACTATCAGGAGAAAAGTATGGTCACGGGGGGCAGGGAGCTGCTGCCCTACTCGGAGCGGTATCATTTTATCAATCCGGAAAGCTGCGACTGGGAAGAATGTGATGCTGAAGGGCTGTATCTTTTGCATGAAAAGGATTTGGAGAATACCGCAGAGAAATTTGAAGTGTTGCAGGAAATAGGGCAGTTTCGATTGGCAGTCAGGGTGAAATGAATAGTGGAATGAATCAGTTGGACGGGACAAATGAATTGAATTACAGGGATTCCAAAAAGCTGGTGCTGGGGATTCTGGCGCATGTGGATGCAGGAAAAACCACGTTGGCGGAGGGGATTCTTTATCTTGGCGGCAAATTGCGCCAGCTGGGCAGGGTAGACCATAAGGATGCCTTTCTGGATAATTTTGCGCTGGAGCGGGAGCGGGGAATCACCATTTTTTCCAAGCAGGCGCAGGTGTCTTGGAAGGGGATGGAAATCACTCTGTTGGACACTCCGGGACATGTGGATTTTTCGGCGGAGATGGAGCGCACCTTGCAGGTGTTGGACTATGCGGTGCTTGTCATCAATGGTGCGGATGGTGTGCAAGGGCATACGAGGACGCTGTGGCGGCTTCTGGAGCGGTATGGAATTCCAACTTTTATCTTCGTGAACAAGATGGATCAGCCGAGGACGGATGCGGAAGCCTTGCTGACTCAGTTGAAAAGGCAGTTGGATGAGAACTGCGTGAGATTTGCCGGCGAGGAGGAAAACTTTTATGAGGAACTTGCCACCTGCGGGGAGGAACTGATGAATGCCTATCTGGAGCGGGGAGAGCTGACGGAGGAGGAAATCGGAGACGCCGTTTCGGACAGACAGGTTTTTCCGTGTTATTTTGGTGCTGCGCTTCAGGTGGATGGCGTGGAAACTCTTTTGGATGGGATTCAAAAATATGCGCCAGAGCCGGTTTATGCGCCGGATACGTTCGGTGCCAGAGTCTTTAAAATCTCCAGAGACCAGATGGGGGCGAGACTGACTCATTTGAAGGTCACCGGGGGAAAACTGCGGGTGAAGATGTTGGTGGACAATCATGCCAGTGCGGTGTCTGATGAAGAATGCTTTCAGGAGAAGGCGGATCAGCTTCGCGTCTACAGCGGAGCTGGTTATGAGTCCGTGGAGGAAGTGTCCGCAGGCGGTATCTGTGCCGTGAC
>CAZUAP010000120.1:0-4259 GCA_964617975.1 uncultured Acetatifactor sp.
AAATAAATTAAATGAAATGATTGAATCTCGGCAGGAACTGCCAGATGGGTGAAAAAAAACGTAAAGAATCAATAGAATTGTTTTTATGAAAAAATGTTGGCGAAAGCCAAGAATTCTACCCGTTAGAAACGCATCTGTGTCGGGTGAGAGATTTCACAGTGAAAATTTTTCACTGTGAAAAATTTTCACTTGAAGTCTTTCACTTTTATTGATGGTCTTACAATAGCATATTTCTCAGCAATATGCAATGATTGTTTTTCCGTTTGTTCCATACAGTCCTGAAATACCCAACGGTACTCCGGGACAAAATTCACGTCCTTGGTGCCACCTACGGCGGCACTGATACTGCGGATGGTCATGGTCGCGGTTCCAGTGTAATCGTCATTTATTACGCTTTTCCAAATCCCCACTTTTTCCCCGTTCTCTGCAACGGATAAATTTTCTGCAGCGGTTGTCCGCACATATTACAATACTTGCTCTCTTTCAAAACTATATTCTGGCAATTTTCGCATCTCTTTTTGCCCTGATGCGCCTGCAGGTTTATCTCTGATTCCTTTTTATCCTCATCAGGCTGTTCGATTCGTGAAGAAATCTCGCTGTAAGCAGCGTCCTGTACACTCTTTGCCGTACTCTCATCACAATATTTTCTTTCTATTTGTTCCATTGTTTCAATTGGTTCAATTTGTCCGATTTGCTCGAAATATACTTCGTTTTTCTCCTCCAGCTGTACACTCGGTCTGTTTGCAGTCATCGATTAGCCTCTCCTTAATATTCTGTCTCATGATATTCTGTCTTTTGACATTCTGTAAATGTCATTTTGATTTCATAATAGCATACACTAATTTTATTGACAAGCAGTGAATGTCAATAAAAATCGTTCCGGGAGCATATAATACCGAAATGTTCAAAAACAAAAACAATACTTCCAATAATTTGTGTGGTCAAAACGTTAAAACTTTCAGGCAGGCTCATTCCCCCAGTCTGTCCCAGCGGGGACTGGCTGACAAGCTGCAGCTTGAGGGCATTGATTTAGATAAAAATGCGATTCAGCGGATTGAAAGCGGTGAACGCTTTGTCACAGATATAGAACTTTCCGCTCTGTCGAAAGTCCTCTCTGTTTCATTGGAGGATTTACTCACTATCCTTTAACACCACTGAAAGACGAAAAAATCACTTGTCACTCGCACCGGAAACCTGCGCCCAATTTTGCGACAATACTGTCATATTGTCCGTACATCTTCTGTACTTCATTTTCCAATATGTAGTAATGTCTCACATAGGGAATCAGCAGCACCAGAAATACCGCCACCACCAGCAGCCAGCCGATTGCACCCTCTGCCCCTGACGCCATCAGCAGATAGGACATACAGATGGAAAGCATGGTCAGCACCGCAAAAATCACCGTCACTATCAAGTGAATCAGCCGCTCGTGTTGGAAAAATCCCACCTGTACCAGATGCTCCGCCTTCACCTTCTCCCAATCCACATCGTCTCTCAGGAGCAGCTCATCCATATATTTCCTGTAATCAAGAATCCTCTTTTCCATTGGAAACCTCCTTTCCAATTTAGAATGCTCCCTTCCAATTGGTATCTCTCCCCCTGCGGTTTTATCTATGTAAATTGTACCACCCGAGACAAGCCATTTCAATTTTTTATTCTGTCAAATTGAAAAAAATTTACCATGTAAGCTGCCAAAAATGCAGTATTTTCCAGCATTTTTTCACTTTTGAATGCTTGTTTTTTGTCCGAAAAGTAGTATAATTAAATCCACCAAAGACAGATATATTGAACAAGCAAGGGGGATTGTTTCTAATGTATTTCGTGTTTTAAATGTTTTATGTATTAAAAGGATCTGATCTAAATGAAAACTGAATTTTATGAAAAGAACTATGATGGAGATGTATCCCTTGATCTCCAGAAAGAGGACTGTATCATCCGTCAGATACAAAACCGCGACGGCGGTCTGATTGTGACGGAGTACAATGTGTTTCCGGGCGTCTGGCTGCTGTACCGTGATATCCATATGTCAAGCCGGAAAAATCCTGACGGGTATCCATCAGGGCTGCTGGAAATCACTTACTGTCACAAAGGAAGAATCGAATATGATATGGGAGACCGAGTCTTCTATCTTTCAGAAGGCGACATGGTAGTCAATAGAAGCGTTGAGGACGCCATGCTGTACTTCCCCACCAAATACCACGTTGGAATTTCTGTAATCATCGACCCGAATATTGCCCCCACTTGTTTTTCAACCGTACTGGACAATGTGAAAGTAGGCGCAGAGGAGATTCTGGATAAATTTTGCAGAGATAATGCACATTTTATCATGCGTTCCACCCAGAGGGTATCGCATATCTTTTCCGAATTGTATTCGATTTCCGATGCAACCCGCAGCGGATATGTACGAATCAAAATTCTGGAGTTGCTGCTGTTTCTCAAGGACCTCGATGTTGAGTTCAGCGAGACAGACAAGCATATGTACACAAAGGGGCAGATGGATTTGGCGCAAAAGGTATGCGACTATATCAGCAAGAACATGGACACGCGTCCGACGATTGAAGAACTGGCATCCATGTTCTATGTATCACCGACACAGTTGAAAAAGAGCTTTCAAAATGTATACGGGCAATCCATATACTCCTTCATCCGGACTTACAAAATGAAATATGCAGCCCATCTGCTGGAGACGACGGAGCAGACCATCTCGGAGGTCGCCGATACGATGGGATATGATAACTGCAGTAAATTCTCCAAAGCCTTCCGGGATATCATTGGCGCATCTCCCACGGAATACAGAAAGACCTTTTTGGAGCAATAAACCAGCTTTTCGGAGCAGAAAAAATATTGTTTATACCGTAGAATAAATAATGTCAGATGGCACCGCTACTTCAAGCTTTCGACATAATTTGTGTCATTTGTCGCAAAGGGCAGCACAACTAGTTTTCAGACATCATTGGCTGCTTTTTTTGCACACGGATTCAGTCTCAACATTATAACCCCATTTCAGAATAAAAGAGCTCTTTGGAGCAACGAACCATCTTTCCGGAGCAGAAAAAGCACCCTTTGTAAACTATAATAAATATTGTCAGATGGCACTGCTAGTTTCGTATTCGACATAATTCGTGACATCCGACGCAAAAGGCAGCACCTCTAGTAACTCAGGCATCTTGTAGCTGCTTTTTTTGCGTCCTTTTTTGTCTTTTTTCAATTCCAAAAATACCTTTTTGGAGCAACGAACGCACCGTTTGGAGCAGATAAAATACCGTTTATGCTTTAGAATAAATATTGTTAGATGGCACCGCTACTTCAAAGTTTTCGACATAATTGTGTCATTTAGCGCAAAAAGCAGCGTAACTAGTTGTTCAGACATCTTGTGGCTGCTTTTTTTGCGCTCTGGAAACTCCGGTCGCCGCCCCCATCAGAATAAAAATCGGTCCCGCAGCGCAAATCTGCTGATAGCAAAAAAAATCGTGCGCCATGTACGCCAGCACGCAAAGTCCTATGCCCGGCACAATGGGATGCACCTGCTTGGACTCCTTCCGAAGACAAAAATAAGCTACGTATACAAAAATACCCAGATAGGCTAATCCGCCGACGATTCCCTGACAAAAAATCATATTCAGCCATTCGTTGTGGGCATTGGCGAGAACCGCATCCCCCCATATACGACCAAATTCAGCGGCATACTCCACGCTGCTGTAGCTGTAAGCTGCAAAACAGTCCGCGCCCACGCCAAAGAGTTTCTGCCACAGGGGGAGCTCCCCGAACATCTTGCAGGTCATCCGCCACGTCCAGCCCCGCATATCCCCCCAATTCTCGTCAAAGTAAAGATAGGAATTTCTTATCGTGACATGGAAAAACTGTTCCAGCACTCCGGTGGTATTCAGCACGACAAACAAAATATTCAACGCAGCCGCCGCGCCTGCTGCCGCCAGACAAATCCGTCTCACTCCCTTGTACCTCTTTCCCCTGCGCTTGCGGGAGCCGAAAAACCACACCAGCACCGCAAGCCCTCCGCAGATTGCCAATCCCGCCAACATCGGAATCGGTCGGTAAATCAGGGTGGTCATCCCCCTCTCATCCCTCACCCTGTCTCCACACAGCCACCGCAGCCCGCACATCAGCAGATTGGAGCCAAACCACAAGCATAGAATCTCCAGGAATGATATCATCTTTCTATCATCGCCGATACTCATGATGCCCAGCGCAAAAAGTACCGCTGCCAATCCCACATAGGCACTGTCGCTGTAGGTCGCCGC
>CAZUAP010000120.1:4359-5888 GCA_964617975.1 uncultured Acetatifactor sp.
TAGCCCGACATCCATGTCCGGTTGCCGATGGTGGAGAGGTAATCCGACAGCTCCACATCGGGCATCCCCCGATAGAGCTCCAAAAAATCTATCCCGAGGCGCTGCAAAATCCCTATGAGGAAACACAGTCCGGAGCCCGCTGCATTGCAGCCCAAAAGCCATGAAACCGGAATCTCACTGCGGGAAATCACAAAGTAGGATAATACAAACAACATCTGCACCGCAGTCCCCATATACCAGCCCTCCGCGCCCATCCACGCCGCCTGCCTGTCCGCGCAGAAAAGGTAGGTAAATAGCACGCAGCCACCATAGATGCCCACCATCCAGTCACAGACGCAACACCCTGAACCTCGCGCTTTGCATCCAAGCTCCGCCAGCCGCGGCAAAAGACACAAAACCGTTATACCCAAAAAAGACACCGTTGTAAACAGATAAAACCTCCATTTACAGAGTGCCATGGTCTCATAATGATTCTCCACATACAGCGGAAACATCAGAAAAATCAGGAGAAGATACATTCTCACCGCAAGCCGGTAAATCTCCCCCGCTGTCCCCGCCACATCTATCTTCTTTCCGTGCCGTTCCTGTTTCATATATCGCCTCATATCCCCGTCACATATCTCATAAGCTGCGTCCCACACTGCTTTAGCCATATACTACTCCAACGGCTTTCTGCTGTCAAATTTCCCAATGAAATATACATTCCATAGGAATTTACCATTCCATAGGAATTTACCATTCCATTGGAATTTACCATTCCATTTAGACACGGATGAAATTAGAAAAAGCCCCGGGCGGTGGAAGCACCCGGGGCACACAGATATTCCGGCTTACTCTACATCCTGCAGAGCGGCAAAGCCCTCCTCGCCGGTGCGGACCTTCACAACCTGATCCACATTGTATACAAAGATTTTGCCGTCACCGATATGTCCGGTATACAGCGTCTTCTTCACTGTCTCAATCACGTCAGTCACAGGAATCTTGCTGACAACTACTTCAATCTTAACCTTGGGCAGCAGGGTCGCATCCATCTCGACACCACGGTATCTCTCGCCGGCACCCTTCTGGATACCGCAGCCCATAACCTGCGTCATGGTCATACCTGTCACGCCCAAATCATTCAAGGACTTTCTCAGTTTCTCATATCTGGACAGCTTGGTGATAATCACCACATTGTAGATACCGCTTGAAGATGCCACAGGTGCCTGAACCACCTTCACCGCTGCATTTATCTGAGCTGCGGAAGCCTCCTCGTACTCGGATGTACCAAGGTCGGTATTTTCATTCTCATCCATAGTCATGGTGTTGGAGATATCCATCAAACTGAATCCGGCGTAAGCGGAAGGCAGACCGTGCTCAGTTGCATCCAGACCGACGATTTCCTCCTCCTCGCTGACGCGGAGACCAACCAGTGCCTTAATCACATAGAAGGTAATGGTAATCGTTACTGCCGTCCAAGCTGCCACAGCCACAAAACCTAAAAGCTGCAGTCCAAGCTGCTTAAAGCCGCCGCCGTAAAACAGACCCTT
>CAZUAP010000121.1:0-5886 GCA_964617975.1 uncultured Acetatifactor sp.
CCGTCAAACAAAATACCATATATCTGTCTGGAACCGGAGCCAATCTGATGTTTCTGATGCCGAAGGATCAGAAGACAGAGCCTCTGTAATGCAAGATATTCTCGGAAGTATGCGTGGCGGACGGTGTTCTTCTTATTCTGCTCAATGATTTTTTGACGATCATAAGGCTCATATCCCGGTGTAGCGTCAATAACAAGTGTTACCTCATCCTTAGCTTTGACGAGGAGACTTCCACCGTATGGCTTTTTCTTGATGAATTCTATGGTATGTCGCACAAGTTCCATCAAACTATTATCGTAAGAAAACTCTCGCTGAGAATACGCAACACTCCCGGTGAACGGCGTATTCTTTTCTATGTGCCTTGCAATATCAATAGCACCTTTTACATTCCCATCATTGTATCTATGCCGAATATACTTCTTAAATAGTCCCTTCCGCATGGCTGTTTTCAGATAATACGGAAACAGGAACAGCAGAAAATTGAACATCTTGCTATCCTGATTGGCATCTGATTCTAAGTCGATAATGTTTGGAAAGTCCATCACTTTATCCAGAAGGTACTGGAAGAAGAAGTCATCGTTCTCTCCACCGAAACGAGACTCAATAATTAGGCGTTCATCCCCGCAGCCAAGGAAACCCATTACATTCCCTGACCGATAGTTATCATTGACGCTCTGGATTATCATTTGATCCCGTGTGATATCCTCGGCATCCTTGACGATTTCAGGGAACACAAATATACCTTCTCGTTCAAGTTGCTCTAATGTCTTATCGGCAATCTTGCTCGTGAGGGTTCCAATGTCAGAAAAGGCATCTTTTTTCTTTTGCGAGTTATCCCTGATCTTGAGTAGCTTCATTCACATCACCTTCAACCGGTTTTTGTAACCGTATGCCTTCGCAAAGCGGTTCATAAGCCCTTCCTCATCGTACATTCCTTGAATATATTCCTGCAGGAGCGGCTGCAAATAGTCTGTCCACAGTTGGTCAAAATCAAGCGTTTTCAGCTTAAGGAAATAGGACGCTCCGATCTGGTAGTTTTCGTTCAAATCCTCGACCTCGGCGATCTCCTTATTGAGCGCAGCCATTCTCTTAATAGCCTCCGCCTCAAGTTCCTCATCCTCAAGGGATGCCAGCATTTCAAGACGCTCATCGGCGCGGAGTTCAACAAAGCGAAACCTTCTGCGCATTGCAAAATCAAAGCTATCCACAGAACGGTCAATGTCATTCATTGTGCCGATGATATATACATTCTCCGGGATATAGAACTTCTCGTCCGGGTCAGAATGCAGGTTTGAATACTGTGTAGATATTTCTCCGGCTTTACCACGATATCCGGGATCAATAGCAAAGAAAAGCTCGCCGAATATCTTTGAAATCTCACCACGGTTGATTTCATCGATGATGAATATGTATTTTTTCAATTCCTCCTGTTTTGCCTTAGCCTTTGAAGCAGTCCCTTTCTTTGAACCGATTGCCTTGTAGATTGCCAAATAATAGGAATATGACTGCTGTGTATATTTTGACTTGCCAAGAAATGGCGTAATATCTTTTGCTTTATCAAACTTTTGCTCAGATTCCAGCATTTTTTTGATATCATCTAAATTTAAAGAAATTTTGTTGACGGTGGCATTTCCCGGAATAGAGATATCAACATGTTTGTCGTCAACACCTGTAATTGTAAACTCATTGCCGCTTACTGTTTTGAAGGTATCTACACCAAGTTCAACATTAGAGAAAAAAATTGTCATGGATTCCTGCACGGAGATTTCTTTCTCTATCGTTTCTTTTGATTTCTGTGAATCCTCATAGTTCTTTCTTGCACGGGCAACAAACTTCTTGAAGATGCCATCCTGCAATTCAAAGCCCATAGTTCCATCATCATTTACCTTCGGTCTCAAGCCCTCAACAAAATCAGAATAGTCGTAACTCGGATGGAACTGCACAAATTCCACTTGCTTTTTCTGTTCATCGGTCAAAAGCGTGTAATCATCAAAATAACCATTGCTAATAATATCTGTGGCGATTTCCTTTGCAAGGTATGATTTGCCGGTGCCCGGTGCGCCTCTGAAAATCAGGTTCTTCGATGCTATCAACATGGACGAGAAAGGATTCCTGTATCCTTTAAATTGCTGAACAAGTTCCTCCTGCGCAGCAGCCTCTGATTCCGCAGCATCCGTTTCTTTCTCGTCTTTTTCACGGTAGGTCAGAATGAACTGATCCCCCGGTTCTCCAAAGCGTTTCAGGCATTCCTGAACGAAAATAATTGTGGAGAAGATGTTCCAGCAATAAATAACGAACTGCCTACCGTTATCGTATCCGTAGGTCAAATACTCAATCGTGTTACGGTGCTTCTTAAATTCCTCCACGCTGGAGAATATGCCGCAGATCATATCACTATCAGGATTGTATTTGCAGATAGGAAAGCTCTCCTTATCCTCGACCGACATACCAGATATTTGTTTCTCAAAAACCTGACAAGCAATACGGGGCATGGTCTGGTTGGAATTCCTTCTTTCACCTTTGCTGTAGAAACGCTTGACAATATCGCCGGTTGCTTTTTTGAAATATACATCAAGCGGCTTGTAATTATCGCCGAGGCTCAAGTTATCCATCGTGAATCGTTCGTCTGTGGACTCAACACTCTCCGCAGTAACAGACAATTCAAACTTCTCCTGTTGCTTTGTCTCAATCGAAAAGTCCTGTCCCTCCAAGTAGCTTTTTGCCTCGACAGCGTTAAAGCCTTCCGTGGAAATATCCGTACCGTTTGCTATATGGTCGGCCACGGCCACCACATACTTCGGCGGATACTTCTTTCCATCCTCGGTCACGAGTTCATATTTCGTGCTTTGGTTATGGAAAGGCACGCCGTTCTCATCGATGTACTTTAAGGCATCGATGATGTCCTGTTTTTTGATTTTTGGTATAGCCATGCCGCACCTCCGTTAATTCATCTCGTTTATATGATTTCCATCAACTTCTTGTTTACTTTCAGCCAATCCTGATCGTCCTCGTAATTGGGGAGAACCGTTTTTACTCTCGCCCAGAATGCAGGGCTGTGGTTTTTATAAGTGATATGGCTCAATTCATGCACTACGACATAGTCAATCACCGAAAGAGGACACATGATGAGCCTCCAGGCAAAGTTCAGATTGTTTTTCGTACTGCATGAACCCCATCGGGCTTTTGCATCCGACAACTTAATCTCGCCCGGTGTCGCACCCATTATCCCGGCGTAATTGCTTACCCGTTCAGAAATGACGCGCATTGCCTCTGATTTCATCCATTCGGTCATCTCGGCGATACCGTACTCATTGGGCACAAACAATTCATTTCCGGAGACCTGAACAGTATCAACAGTGTCCTTGATGATTGCGTATGTGCTGCCGAGATACATAATGCTCTCGCCGGTCTCCACAACCACAGGCGGATGCTTTTCTCCAAAGACCGCAACCTGCTGTTGTTTTTCATTGATCCATCTTTTCTTCTTGCGGACAAATGCCTCTATCGTGGCATCCTGCATTTGAAGCGGAGCCCTGACGATTAGATTCGCCTCATTATCTATGGCAAGTGCCACGCTTTTGCGGTTGGAGCGCACCACTTGGTATGCTATTTCCTGCATCAATCATCCCTCCCGAAATGCTGATATCCGAGTTCCATCAGCTTTTGTGCGATGTCCTTACGACGCTTAACCACATCCGGGACACACCTCTTCACTTCCGGGCTGATGAGCTTCTTGATAATATCAGTACGAAGGTCTTGCTGCAGAGCGATGTTATTCCAGAAATTTATGGCGGCAGTCTCAATCTTAAAGCGGCTGAGAATATCATCCGTGAGATTCTTCAGAATCGCCATCTGCTCGTCCGTCAGTTCATCAAATGTCTTCTTGCCATAAAACTCCGTTTTTAAGAGTCCAAGGAACGGCATTTCATGACTTGCCTCGTACCCATAGGTGTTTTCCTTGGAACGCCCGGCTTTAATATCGCGGCGCAACTGTTCCAACGCCTTCCTAAGCTCAGTCCAGTTATTTTTGAACTCCTCAAGGATCGCCTCAAGCTTCTCGCTCAAGCGGGCATATAGTTCCGGATCCTTTGGCATATTCACATTGATGTACTCACGCACAGCATACTTGATTTCTTCGCTGACGGCGCGGTCGCTCTTTTTCTTATCTCCGCCTTTCAGGAAATCATCCGAGAGCAGGGAGATAGGAGCGATTTCAATATCCACACCATTGACTATGAGATATTCCTCGATAATGGCACGAACCTTTTTGCTTGCGTCCTTGTTGGAGAACCTCGGATTTCGCGTCATCTTTGCCACAGACTCTCGGATAAAAGCAAGTGTCTTGTAGTCCTCGCTGTATTCCAAGGCAGCAGGATTCGGCAGAACACGGTCGAACAGTCTGGACATGACAGAGAAATGCCCGTTGTATTCCTCCCTCAATTCCTCATCCACGCAGAGTTCTTCCACTATTTCGGAGGTCTGATCCAGAGAGTAGCCTACCTTATCGCTCAAGAATTGCATGATTTCGTTGTAGGCAGTGTTCAAGGCATCGATATCCTTCGATTTATCGCGCAGGGATGATATAATCTCATCACGGTCGGCATCTGCATAATCCGAAAGAGCGTCCTTCAAATGGTTTGTGATACCGACATAATCAACGAGGTAGCCGCATTTCTTGTTTGCTCCGCAGGTACGGTTAACCCTTGTAATAGCCTGCAGGAGGTTGTGGTTTGTCAGCTTCTTGTCCAGATACATGACCTGCTCCACGGGAGCGTCAAAGCCGGTAAGAAGCATAGCCGTGACAATGATGATGCCATAGTTGCCGTCTCCGCCTTTAAGACCTGTCTCGCCGAACGGAGCCTTAAAGCCGTCAATGATCATTTCGTTTTCTGATTCATTGGCGTACTGTTTGAGATGCTGTTCTTCGTTTGCTCCGCCGGAAGATATGATACAGGCGGCCTTCAACTTTTTCAGCTGCTCAATGTCGATGCCATTCGGATTGTTCTTTTCCAGTTCGCCAATCTTGATGGGTAGAAGCTCATCAATCGTCTTTTTGTATCGGTAGGCCGCCTCCTTGCTCACGCCGACAATCTGCGCTTTAAAGCCGTTGGCGAAAACCGTGTTGATGTAGTGGTCGAGCATATCGGCAGCTTTTTCCTTGATGACTTCCCACGCCTCAAGGTAGCCTCTGACCGTGTATTTGCCCATGATTTCCAGCTGCTCCTCGTCTTCGAGGTAGCCGAATACATCAATAAAGGCATGGTTCATAGCATCGTGGTCAGTGATTTCGCTGTCCGTTGCGCGACCTTCATACTTGATTTCCACGACTATGCCATCTTCTTCAGCCTGCCGCATGGTATAGGTGTCGATGTACCCGCCGAAATTATCAACCGTCTTAGTGATCGGCGTTCCCGTGAATGCGACCTTGACGGAGTTTGGCATACTTTTCCACATATTTGCGGCAAGCTCCGAGTATTCGGAGCGGTGCGCCTCATCAATCATTACGAGGATTTTCTCGGATTTATTCAAAATGGGAAAAGTTGAAGCTGCCTGTTTTTGTTTAAGAGTAGCAGACTTCTTGCCCTTTTCGTCCTTATCCTTATCCGGATCCCCGAATTTATGAACCATCGCAACCGTGACGTCACTCGCCGTGGCAGCAATCAGCTTTTTCAGTCCCTCGATGCTCCCGGCGGTATTGATGGCGTACTTTACGGTCTTTGTGGTTTTATACATTTGTGTCTGCAGGTCTTTTCTGTCCACGATTAAAACAACCTTATAGTCATTCAAATCGTAGGAATTATACATCTTGCGAATGACGAACATCATCGTCAGCGTTTTGCCGGTTCCCTGGGTATGCCATAGAGTACCGCCTTTTTCTCCCTTGGC
>CAZUAP010000122.1:0-5846 GCA_964617975.1 uncultured Acetatifactor sp.
TTCAAAAAAATTCCGTAATTGGAATATTTTTCTTCTGCCAAACCTATACTGATAACAACCAAGGCACTATAACTTATATTGTAATGTCAGGAAAGGAATTTGGTATGAAGATTTTTTATAAGCAGAGTGTAAATGCCGTGCTGCCCGTGGAGGAGGATTTGACATCCCTCAATCTGAAGGATTCCATAGAAAAAACCCGGCAGGCACTGGAAATTGCCTACTCGGGTTTCAATAACGTGATTGATGCCGATTTAATCGACAGCTATATTTATGAAATCAATGCCCTGCAGAAACGCTACCATCATCTCACAGAGCTTGCAGAAAAACAACCGGATGCCGAGCCTGCTGCCCTATACTCGCATTCCCCGATTCGTGCCCTGGTCAGCCATGTTTTCGGTTAGAGTGTTGCGACCGTAGGTCAGACCTGCGTACACTGTCTGGGAATTGCCCATCACCGGTCCGCCCGGGTTCTGCCCCGCAATCTGTGCGTAGGCATCCCGCAGGGGTTCAATAACCTTGCGGATTTCTTCCGCTGCGCCCTCCTGACGCGCCTGCACGTGTACCAGCTTTTTGGTACAGTACAGATAGAGCTGCATCAGATTACCGGCAAGCTCATATTCCATATGAAGCGACTGCATCAATTCATTCAAGCAGCCTCTCCCCTTGCGCACAGCCTCGCCCAGCGCCGCATCATCCTCCGCCCGGAGTGCCTCCTCCGCCTCATCCAGATAGCAGAGCAGCATCTCATATAAGATTACAATCAGCTCCGTGGAGTTCGCCTGCGTAATGCGCAGCGTAAACTGCTGCTTACATTCTCTGGTCATGCTTTCTTCCTCTTTCCCTCATGTTCCTACTGCAAGAGCTGCAGCACCTGCGAAGGTCTGTCGTTTGCCTGTGCAAGCATGGACGTTCCCGCCTGTGTCAACACCTGTGCGGTGGTATACTCTGTCATTTCCTCAGCCATATCCACATCCATGATTCTGGAGTATGCGGAAGTCATATTCTCGCTGGTGACATCCAGACTGTTGATTGTGGATTCCAATCTGTTCTGGTAGGCCCCCAGCCGACCGCGGACGCTGGAGACATACTGAATTGCATCATCCACCCGGTTGATGGCATCCTTTGCGCCATCCTCCGTGGTGACGTCAATGTCCTCTATGCTCATATTTTGCAAGGTAACTGCCGGAATCTCCACCTCCAGCACCTGTCCCTCATTGGCACCCACCTGCAGACGCATGGAACCGATGCCTGTCACGTCTATGGACAAATCATTGAATGTACCGCCATTCTCCGGCACCTCCAGCGTGAGTTCAAAACCTGCACTGTCCTTGATGGTCAAAAGGCTGTCGTTCAATTCTACCCTGCAGCCCTGCGGAAACCCAGCACCTAATGTGGGATTTCCTGTCAGCTCCAGTTCGCCATCCGCATTCGGTGTTACCGTCAGACCTGTAAGCTCATAGGTCTTTGTCGGAGTAGTGGTGCTGTAGGAATTCACCTTTATGTCATTATTGTTGGTATATCCCTTGGACGCGAACTCTCCATTCAGCAGTTTCTGTCCATTAAATTCTGTCGTGTCGGAGACTCTTGTAATCTCCTCCTTCAGCTGGGAGATTTCATCCTGAATAGTTGCTCTGTCCTCCTCCGTCATCGTACCGTTGGCTGCCTTGACCGACAGCTCATTGATACGCTGCAGCATATCTGCCACTTCGGAGAGTGCCCCATCTGCCGTCTCGATGATGGACACGCCGTCTCCGGCATTTTGATTTGCCACAGAAAGACCTTTAATCTGTGCATTCATTCTCTTTGCCATAGCCAGCCCGGCAGGATTATCCTTTGCATGATTAATCTGCAAACCGGAGGAAAGCCTCTCCAGAGACTTCGAAAGCGCATTGTCATTGTTGGCAAGAGCGTTGTTGGTTAGCATTGCTGATACGTTATAATTGATTCTCATAAAATACCTCGCTTTTTTTCTAATCTGATTTTTCACACTTTCATCTGATTGCCTGTAAAAAAAGCCTCGCAACACGATACAGCGTTCCATTATCCGGGGAAGTGCTCTCCCCTTGGCTGCTATTTCCCGACGTCCCTGTCACATTTATGTTTTCTCTGCTTACCACAGGTAATTTCTCTGTTTCCAAATCTATGGAAACATCCTCTTTGACTAAGTCATAGAATATATCGGACGCCTCTTTCAATTTCGTAACCTCGTCGGCTGTTTTTCCCAAAAGAAATCCGTCCACTCTGCCGTCTCTCACCTGAAGCTGCGCCTCGATATGGGTGTCATCACCGATATCCACAGCTATCGAAATGCCGCCTTTGGCACTTTCATCCGTGCTGTTTTCCAGTGTCAGATGCACCATGGCAGGCTCCTCGCCCACATACATGGGCAGAATATATTCCTCATTGCCCGCCAGACTTCCCATGATATTAAGTTGGCAATGGGTCATCTGCAATGCTCGCACATCTAAACTGGTGCGGGCATAATCCAGCGTGAGCTCCTCCGTCTCCGTCTGCATATCCTGAAGCATGGTTTCATAACCATCCCTGAACGCCTCTTTGTCGGAGAGCTGTTCCCACAAATCCGCTGCCCCTGTCGTCTCGATGACCGATTTAGCTGCCGTCTCCTGCTCTGTCTCTGCCGATTCCGCACCGCGCAGCTCCTCTGCTTTCTCCCTCAAGGTCTTGAAAGGATTGCCCACATCCTGCACTAATGCCTGTGCTGCCAGCAGATTCTCAGCGCTCGCCGTCACCTCTCCCCTCTGCAGCATCGCAGGTGCCGCCGCATCCGCATTCACCGCCTTGCGCAGCTCCGACAACCGCTCTCTGTCATATGCCTCAGAAATCTGTTCCGAGATGGACAGGCTTTCGCCCTTTCTCACCAGCTCCTTGAGCACTCCTGTCTCATCAGTAGCCCGCACGTCCATATGGCCGAATTTTCCGCTGCGCACTGCCGATAAAAGATTGGAAAACTGCAGCTCTGCGCGGGAATTTACCACGGCACCCACCGCGGCTCCGTCCCGACGTTCCACCTGATGGAGCAGACGATAGACACCTATGTAGCTCTCCCTCTCCTGGGCGGTAATCTGTTTATTCTGCTCCAGACCATACAGATAGCGGCTGTAGCTCTCCGACTGCTCCCTGTACCCTGCAGGAAGGCTGTCAAAATAGTCATTCAGCTGCGTGAAACTCTGCTCCAGAGGATTGATTCCGTCGCGAATCATCTGCAGGGTTGCGGCAGGCGTCATCTTATCGATGAGACTTTGCACCTGTGCATCCGCCTCCTGAATCCGACTGATATTCTCCGTGGTTATCTCCATCTGATTATATCCAAGAATACGGACTGCGCGGCAATTTTCCTCATCCGGTTCCAGCCCGAGCTCCTTCACCAGCTCATCCACATTTCCAAACGCCTTGCTCATACTGTCGCCCAAATCCGCTCTGGGTGCCGTCATCAACGCCTCGTAGCTCTCCCCCGCTTTTTCGTAGGTCTGCTGCAATGCGCTGCCTTCCGCATGGAAACGCTCCAAAACCGTGGGATTTTCCTCTCCCTCCACGCCGATGCGCACCGTGCCCAGAATCTGTGCAGGCAGTGTGGGCAGCTCTCGCATCACCTGATTGGTCTCGTTCCAATTTTCATACTTGGTGACTGCGGAATCGTCTCCCGGGAAATAGCTGTCAGCCACAGCCTTCTCTGCCTCACGCAGTGCGGCAATCAGTTCTTCCATGGGCATGGTGTCGATGGAAAATCCGCTCTTTAAGAGTTTTACATTCACCTCTGCCGTCATGCGCAGGCGGACTTCTTCAAGCTGTTTGCGCGCCGTGATATCCCCCTGTCCGCTCAGCCATTTTGCAGCATCCTCATCCGAAAGTGCAGCATCCTGTTCTGTATCCCTCGCGCTGTAATACTCCAGTACCTCCGCCGCTTTTTCATACAGATTCTTCCCTGCCTCTCCGGATTCCGACAAATCTGCGCGAATGGGCTCCTTGCCAGCCGCCACCGCGTCAGTCACAGCCCGGGCGAAGTTCTCCTCACTGACAGGCACCTCCGTCTCCTTGAGTCTGTCGAGACGGTTTAAACTGTCTGCGGTCAGCGGAAGTCTCCGCGCCAAAAGCCACTCTGCCATCTGGCGATGTTCATCGTCCGTCTCATAGCCGGCCTGCTCCAACACTTGGTCAATCTGTCCCTGTATCTTCTCATCTGACAGATAAGCCAAATCCTGCGGAGCAGCATTCATATTTTGAGCAGCACTGTCTGCGCCGCTGCTTTGAGCCAGATAAAAATTCCAAATCTCCGGCTCCAGCTCATTATCCACCATGTATCCGTAAGCACCCTCTGTGGGTTCACTCAACCCGGATGCCATATCCCAAGCCTTGCCCACCGCTGCAACATTTTCCTCTGTGAGCGGGAGGTCTGCCTCCTGAAAGCTGTCAGAAAGGGCTCGCGCCAGTCCTTCGCTCCCCACAGCCGCCGCAAGGGTGTCCAAATCCAAATCGTCCGTGTAACCCACAATCTGCTTTCCGCTGCGCACCAACTCTGCCTTGATTTTATCCACGATGGTGACTGCCTTCTCCGGGTCCATGGATGAAAAATCAAAGCCTTCCTCCGAAAGCTCCCTGTAGTCCTCCTCTGACATCGTATTTGACATCAATGTCATATAATCCTGAGAAATGCCGACATCCGTCCACGCTGCCTCCTGCTGAAGGTCTGTCAGCGTTTTGCCCTTCTCCCGGACGTCCCCGGAATCCTCCATATTTCCGAATATTCCCGAATTTACATCGGACACGGAAAAGCTGAAATTCACTGCCTCCGCCGCAGCATTCGACGTCTTGTTCTGTGTGCGCGAGGTCTTGTTTGTCTCTGCACTGTCCCCGCGGTACACGACAGATGCACCGGCTGTATTCCCCTGATTTTGAAAAGTGATATTCATATATGACTCCCCTTGAATAATTTCTGTGAATATTTGTGTGCGCCTGCCCCTCGGGTTTTAAAATACACACAAAAAGGCAAGTGCTGTTTTGCACTCACCTTTTATTTCGGTCAAACCTGTTATTTCCTTAACCATCTCCCACGGAATACGGCACATCCACAGGGGCTAGAACACAAATATTGCCGCGCCGTATGCCGGCATATCAAAACTGATGGAATAGTCATGGTAGTGGCAAGGCTCTGCCACCGCCTGAACCTCTGCGGGAATCACACTTCCCCTGCCGCCGAATCGCTCATCGTCACTGTTGAGCAGCAGCTTGTACTTTTTCTTCTTGGGCACGGGCACCTGATAATTCTCCCACTTCACCGGGGTCATGTTCATCACAAAGAGCAGGCTGTTTTTGTCGCTGGATGCCTTGCGCACAAAGGAATAGATACTTCTGTCCGCATCGTCCGCATTCATCCACTCGAATCCATCCCAGCAGTTATCGAACTCATACAATGCAGGGTACTTGCGGTACATCAGAAGGAGCTCCTTCACCCACTCCTGCATACCGCGGTTATTTTTCTCAGCCAGCAGGAACCAGTCCAGCTCGCGGGCTTCACTCCATTCGCGCTCCTGCCCAAAATCCTGTCCCATAAACAGCAGTTTCTTGCCGCAGTGTCCGAACATATAGGCGTAACCGGCGCGCAGATTGGCATATTTGTCCACCTGATAGCCGGGCATCTTGTTCACCATGGAACATTTGAGATGCACCACCTCGTCATGGGACAAAGGCAGGATATAATTCTCACTCTCGTTATAGCTCATGGCAAAGGTCATGGCATAGTGATTGCCCTTGCGGTAGATAGGATCCAGTTTCATGATCCCGGCGTCCATCACGCTGGCGCAAGGGATTTTGGAGAGTGCCAATGGTCA
>CAZUAP010000123.1:0-5760 GCA_964617975.1 uncultured Acetatifactor sp.
GTACTACATGATAGATGGAGAAGTAAAAAAAATAGGAGTAATAGAAAGCCTTGGAACTGCTTACCCCATTTCCTACGATGCAACGGGTTTTTATGTAGCATCCGGACATGATATGCAATGTTTTGAAATTGATGAGGAAGCAGGAACAATCAAATTGCAAGAGGGGGTATATGAGCAGATTGATGAAAATGGAAATGCCACTTATACAATGATAAAAGGAGAGCAGACGGAAATAATCACAGAGGAAAAATACTATACAGCTTTTGAAAAGTACAGTCATGCCACTGTGGTAAGTTTTTCCTATGGAGCGTCCGGTGCAATGTAGACCTGTGGCTTTACTTTTTGGAGCCGGGATATTACTAGGTATGAAACAAGGGCTTGAACTATTGACATTGAAAAATATATTTACTAGAATAAAGTATGCAGAAAATCTAGCATAGGAACCGATGATGCCAATATGGCTTAGTATCAATATGGCTTTGCATATGGAAGATGGAGAAGAGAATAATGGAGACACTGAAAACTATTTTTACGCGAAAAAGTGTCCGTCAATTTGCGCAGCAGAAGGTTTCAAAGGAAGATATTGACATAATCTTAAGGGCGGGCATGAGCGCACCCTCCTGCGTAAATGCCAGGGATTGGGCATTTGTTGTGGTTACAGACAAGGGAATGCTCGCAAAAATGGCGGATGCGAATGGAAAACCTGCAGAACCGCTGAGGGGAGCCGCGTTTGCAGTTCTGGTATGCGGTGATTTGGAACGTGCATTTAAACCTGCTGTGGATTATTGGATTATAGACGCGTCCATCGCTGCCGAGAATATGATACTTGCAGCACAGGACATGGGGATAGGGAGCGTATGGCTTGGCACATATCCCCAGATGGACAGGGTAGAAAAGCAAAAGGAACTGTTCGGGCTGCCGGATTCCGTGATTCCACATTCCATTATTGCGTTTGGATATCCGATTGAAACTGTGGAGGAAGAAAGAAACCTGTTTGAAGCAGACCGGGTACATTATGAAAAATGGTGAAAAGATTACAGGGGTTGAATAAAAGACAATATTTTGGATATGCAAAGGAGCAGTATTCGGGGACAGGAGTACGGCTCCTTTTTGATTTCATGCAGTTCAGAAAGGAAGGTTTGTATGAATTTATATGATATTATCGGACCTGTCATGGTTGGACCTTCAAGTTCCCATACGGCAGGTGCTGTAAAAATCGGCTATGTATCCCGAAAGCTGCTGAATGAACCGGTGAAAAGAGCGCAAATCCTTCTGTATGGTTCATTTTTAAAGACGGGAGAAGGTCATGGAACCCGAAAGGCGCTGGTGGCAGGACTGCTGGGTATGCAGCCGGATGATACGCGTATTCCGGACAGTCTTGAGATAGCAAAGCAGACGGGTATGGAAGTTGTCTTTGGAGAAGCATATCTGAAGGAAGGTCATCCGAATTCGGCGGAGCTGATTCTGGAGGGAATATCCGGCAAAACATTGGAAATCGTCGGAGAGTCCCTTGGAGGCTCCAGGATAAATATTGCAAGGATTGACGGCATCGCCACCAATTTTTCGGGGGAATATCCGACGCTTGTCGTACATAATCTCGACCAGCCCGGGCATGTCACGGAGGTTACCTCCATGTTGGCGCACAAATCAGTAAATATTGCTACCATGCAGCTGTATCGCGCAAGCAGAGGCGGCGATGCGGTTATGGTTCTGGAGTGTGACCAGGAGATTCCACGGGAGTCCATACGTTGGCTGGAGCATGTGGAGGGTATCAAAAAAGTGACCTATTTGAGTCTGCAGCAGGAGGTGACAAAGTAAATGAGTTTCTTGTATCATTCAATCAGCGATTTGTTAATGCTCTCAGAAGAACATGAAATACCTCTGTGGAGAGTTGTCTTGGAAAAGGACATGGAGGAGAGACAGGTTTCTGAGGCAGAGAGCTTTGAAACCATGCGGGGGATGTATCTTGCCATGCGGCAGGCGGACAAAGATTATGATGGCGACATAAGGTCCGTCAGCGGTCTGACCGGCGGGGCAGGAGCGAAACTTCATGAATTTAATCAGGCAGGGAAAAATTTAATGGGGGACTACGTGGGCCTTGCTATGGAAAAGGCCGTAAAAATGGGGGAATCCAACGCCTGTATGAAAAGAATCGTGGCGGCGCCGACAGCCGGTTCCTGTGGTGTGATTCCGGCGGTATTCCTTGCCTATGAAGAACTCTTTCATGAGGCAGAGGATAAGATGGTGCAGGCATTGTTTATTTGTGCCGGGATTGGTGAAGTGATTGCAGAGAACGCCTCCATTGCAGGGGCAGAGGGAGGATGTCAGGCGGAGATAGGAAGTGCCAGTGCCATGGCAGCGGCGGGGCTTGCCTTTTTGCAGGGAGGAGACAACGAGACCATTGCGAATGCAATGACATTTGCCCTGAAGAATATGTTGGGACTGGCATGTGACCCGGTAGGTGGACTTGTGGAGGTGCCCTGTGTCAAGCGCAATTCGGCTGGAGCGGTGAATGCCATCGCCAGTGCTCAGATGGCAGCGGCTGGAATTGTCAGTGCAATCCCAGCAGATGAAGTGATAGATGCCATGCGAAGGATTGGAAATGACCTTCCGAGGTGTCTGAAGGAAACCGGCGAGGGCGGTTTGGCGGGAACCAAGACCGCGGCAGGATTCATTTGTGAACATTGTGTGTAGTATTTGTGAAGTCTGTTATTTATATTTATATTGTACCGAGATACTATATAGGTTGGCAGATAACTCTTGGAATTGAGTTACATGGCAGCAAATAAAAACGAAAGAAGGAATGGCATATGGTACAATCCATTCAGGCAGGCAACACTGCTATCTACAGTCCTCTCCAGAATACTACTTTTGGGGCTGGAAAAGTTTCTACAGGCGAGGCACAGACCACATCTGCTGCCGCAAAAAATGAAGATGAGACTACCACAGTATCTGCACAGGGGGATACAGTGACAATCTCCAATGCCGGAGCACAGCAGGCAAAGACATTTACCGCGCAATCTGCAAACCGTGATTCTTTTGGTGAATCTTCCGATGATTCCTACACGGATGCCACAGCGGAGATACTTTCTTCTGCTGCATCCAGCGCCGGAATCAACGAATACACGGCTGTAAAAAATGCAAACTCTGCGAACGCTGCAGCAATTTCGTCAGGAAGCAGTTCTTCCAGCTCGTCTACGGACAGCAATCTTTCCGAGTACACAGAGTCAGAGTTGAAAGAAATGTTACAGAATGGGGAGATTACTCAGGCAGAGTACGATGCTGAAATCAAGAGCCGCCAGGGGAACGACACAGATTCTGATGAGCAGAACGAGACGACCGCTGTTTCCGGTGCGAGCCAGACAGAAGCGTAGGTTTTCAGCCCCTAATTTTTGATTATATTTTTAATGCTCCCGGGTTTGCCCTCGGGAGCATTATTACGTGTGAGGGGTTTGTTTATATTGTCCCGGCAGGGTCTGATTGACTTTTGTCCAGATTGCCGATAAGATATATACATATCGCTAGTGGTATAAATGTAGCGTAAATTTTATCATGTGATAAGAGGGACTGTCCGGGAGGTATCTATGAGACTTTTGCTGGCGGAGGATGAGCGGGAACTGGCGGATGCGCTGGTCGTGATATTGAAACACAATCATTATTCGGTGGATGCGGTATATAATGGGCAGGATGCGCTGGATTATCTGGAGGGGCAGCATTATGACGGTGCCATTCTGGATATCATGATGCCGCGTATGGACGGCTTGACGGTGTTGAGGACTATCCGCAGCCGGGGAAATCATGTGCCGGTATTGCTGCTCACAGCCAAATCCGGTGTGGATGACAGGGTGGAGGGACTGGACAGCGGTGCCAATGATTACCTGCCAAAGCCCTTTGACACCCGGGAGCTTCTGGCACGGGTGAGAGCCATGACCAGAGTGCAGACGGCGGAGCCGGACAATGTGCTGCGCTGCGGCAATATAACGCTGGACAGAAGTTCCTTTGAATTGACGGGGCCTGAGGGCAGTGTCCGGCTTGGCAACAAGGAGTTTCAGATGTTGGAAATGCTTATGACCAATCCGGGGCAGGTTCTGGCGGTGGAGCGGTTCATGGAGCGTGTGTGGGGATATGACAGCGATACGGAGACCAGTGTGGTGTGGGTCAATATCTCGTATCTGAGAAAGAAACTGGCTGCCTTGGGGGCGGATGTGCAGATTAAAGCCATGCGGAATCAGGGTTATCTTCTGGAGCAGGGAGAGCGGAAATAAATGATGATACAACAGCTTCGCAAAAAATTTATCGTGGTAGCCATGTGTTCCATGATTGCCGTGCTGGCGGTGATTGTGGGAAGTCTGAATGTGGCAAGCTACTGCAGTCTGGTGGAGAGGGCTGACAGAATCCTGCATATGCTTGCGGACAACGACGGGCGTTTCCCGGATAATTATCCCGGCAGGAAACAGCCCGATGAGACAGATGGCAAGGGGGAGAATGAGCGCAGAATGTCACAGCCCTCGGATGCGTTCAAGGGGCTTTCCGCAGAGACACCTTATGATACCAGATTTTTCTCTGTGCTGCTGAATCAGAAGGGGGATGCAATATCGGTGGACACCGGAAGAATCGCAGCGGTGCAGACAGAGGAAGCAATCACCTATGCCCAGAGCATCTGGTCCGGGGAAAAGGAAAAGGGTTTTGTTCAGAATTATCGTTTCCTGCGTCAGCAGGTGGAAGGTAGCAGTGAATGCCGGATTATTTTTGTGGACTGCGGTACGGAGCTGAGTTCCTTTCGCACGCTGGCGTTGAGCAGTCTCGGCATGTCGCTGCTGGGAGCTACAGCAGTATTTGTGTTGGTGATGATTTTTTCCAGAAAGGTATTCGTCCCGGTGGAGGAGAGCTATGCCAGACAGAAACAGTTCGTAACGGATGCCAGTCATGAATTGAAGACTCCGCTTACGATTATTTCTGCCAATGTGGATATTCTGGAGATGGAGGGACAGGAGAATCAGTGGACGGCAAGTATCCGCAACCAGGTCAAACGCCTGCGCAGGCTCACAGAGCAGATGGTGACGCTGTCGCGGATGGAGGAGGAAGATAAGCTGCAGCTTACAGAGTGTCGGCTGTCAGAACTGGCAGCGGAGGCGGCAGCAGTGTTCGAGCCTCTTGCAAAGGCACAGGACAAAAAGCTCACGCTGGAAATCGAAGAAGTACCGGTCTGCAAGGGAGATGAGGAGAAACTGAGGCAGATGCTGTCGCTTCTGTTGGATAATGCCCTGAAATATACGCCGGAGCAGGGGGAGATATGTCTGAAACTGGAGCCGGCAAAGAAGGCGGGCAGAGCCCGCATCACGCTGTGGAATACCGTGGCGGAGGGGAGCGGCATCACACCGGGCAGACAGGATATGCTTTTTGAGCGGTTCTACAGGCCGGACGCCTCACGCAGCTCAAAGACCGGGGGCAGCGGCATCGGACTGTCTATCGTAAAGACAATCGTGGAGCGGCATCACGGCAAAATCAGCGCCGTGAGCGAGGATGGTCATTCCATCCGATTTGTGATAGAAATGTAATGTTATTCAGCAGATTTCACACTTTCTTTACAATTTCACGTCTGAAATTTAAAGTTCATTTTAGGTTCATCCGATAGAATGGGTTTCGTTAAATACAGGAAGGAGTATGTCGGATGGGCTATCAGGATATTTTCAAACGATATGAATTAAAATATCTCATCACACAGGAACAGAAGAAACTGCTGCTTGGGGCCATGGAGCC
>CAZUAP010000124.1:0-5743 GCA_964617975.1 uncultured Acetatifactor sp.
CGATATTCTGCGCAAAGCCTTTCTGGGGATTATGCACAGGGAGGTGTTTGATGAGAATTTCCTGATGGCGGTAGCCACGGTGGGTGCTATCCTGCTGGGCGAGTATCAGGAGGGCGTAGCGGTTATGCTGTTCTACCAGATTGGTGAATTGTTCCAGGCTGTGGCTGTGGGCAAAAGCCGCCGCAATATCAGTGCACTGATGGATATTCGCCCGGATTATGCCAACGTGGAAAACGAGTCGGGACAGTTAGAGCAGGTTTCTCCGGATGAGGTCGCTATCGGAACGGTTATCGTGGTGCGGCCCGGTGAGAAAGTGCCCATAGACGGGCGCGTGGTGGAGGGCAGCTCCACATTAAATACCAGTGCCCTGACCGGAGAGAGCGTTCCCCGTGAGGTGGCTGTGGGAGACGAGATTATCAGTGGATGTGTAAACAACACCGGACTGCTGAAGATACAGACCACCAAGGACTTCGGAGAGTCCACGGTATCCAAAATTTTGGATTTGGTGGAAAATTCCAGCATGAAGAAATCCCGCTCGGAGAATTTCATCACCAAGTTTGCCAAGTATTATACTCCTGCGGTTTGTTACAGTGCACTGGCTCTTGCCGTTTTGCCTCCGGTATTCCATCTGCTCACAGGCACTCCTGCCGGTTGGAGCACATGGGTTATCCGCGCGCTGACCTTCCTGGTTATCAGCTGCCCCTGCGCGCTGGTGATTTCCATCCCTCTGAGCTTTTTCGGAGGTATCGGCGGTGCGTCCGCAAGCGGTGTTCTGGTGAAGGGGTCCAATTATCTGGAGGCTCTCGCCCAGACCAGCTGTGTAGTGTTTGACAAGACAGGCACACTCACAAAGGGCGTTTTTCAGGTGACGGAGATTTGCCCGGCAAAGGAATGGGCGTCCACGGTGGAGACGGGGACGAATCCCAAGGACAGACTGCTTTATTTTGCTGCGTATGCGGAGAGCTACTCCAGCCATCCCATCAGCAAGAGCCTCAGGGAAGCATACGGTCATGCCGTGGAGCAGGAGCTGGTGACAGAGGTGGAGGAAATCGGCGGACATGGCGTTACAGCCAAGGTGGACGGACACACAGTGGCAGCAGGTAATGCCAAGCTGATGAAGAAATTAAATCTGAAATACGAGGAAAATGTCGGAGTGGGAACGATTGTCCATGTTGCGGTGGACGGCAGCTACGCAGGATATCTCCTCATTTCGGATGTTGTGAAGGAGAATGCAAAGGAGGCTATCGCTGCACTCAAGAGCTCAGGGGTGAAAAAGACCGTCATGCTCACTGGGGATGCCAAGGCGGTGGCAGAGTATGTGGCAGGAGAGCTCGGAGTGGATGAGGTGCACAGCGAACTCTTGCCCGGAGACAAGGTAGAGCGGGTGGAGGAGCTTTTGGCTGCCAAGGGTAAGAAGGAAAAACTGGCCTTTGTAGGTGATGGCATCAATGATGCACCGGTGCTCTCCAGAGCGGACCTCGGTATTGCCATGGGAGCCATGGGGTCGGATGCAGCTATCGAGGCGGCGGATATCGTGCTCATGGACGACAACCCCATGAAGATTGCCCTCGCCATAAAAATCTCCCGAAAATGCCTGCGCATTGTCTATGAAAATATTGTGTTTGCATTGAGTGTCAAAGCGGTATGTCTGATTCTTGGCGCGCTTGGTATCGCCAATATGTGGATGGCTATCTTCGCGGATGTGGGAGTGATGGTGCTGGCTGTTCTCAATGCCGTCCGTTGTCTGAAGGTGAAACGCTCATGATGCAGCCCTTTTTTGAAATCCTGATGGATTGTCTGGAAGAAGAAATATTTGTGCGGGAAATCCGTTGGAAATATCATTATGATGAGCCACAGCTGCAGGTACTTGCGGCTGTGGCTGTTTCCATGCGGGGGCAGATTCAGGAGGATATCCATGCGGGAAAAGCCGGTTGGAGCTGTGGAACATTTCGAGGGAAAGAGATGGAGTCTGTCCCCGTCTGCATCACACTGGGTCCCGGTGTGGATGCGCTGCAGGAAAGCTATTTGGCGCAGGGAATGCTCACGGAGGCTTATATGGTGGAAAATATTGCGGCGGAGCTTTTATTAAAAGCTTATCCGCAGTGGAATGAATGGGTTGCCGCAGGGGGAGTGTGCCGGGTGCGTCGCTATCACTTCCCGGGCAGCGAGCCGGATTATCCTGTGGAAAAACTGCCCGAGCTGCTGCATATATTACAGGTGCCGGTGGCCTGTACGGCAGGGTACTGTATGCTGCCGAAAAAAACCGTGGCATTTTATGCGGAACTGACCCTGGAGGAGGGAGCAGACTGTCAGGGAATCTGCGCGAACTGCGGCAGCCGGGATTGTCCCAATCGCACGAAGAACCGGATGGGGGAGGATTAAGCTCAATATGATACATTTATATACGGGAAACGGAAAAGGAAAAACCACGGCGGCAATCGGGCTTGCCGTGCGAGCCGCCGGTTATGAAAAGTCAGTGATATTTGCACAGTTTATGAAGGGGAGGGACACGGGGGAGCTGCACAGCCTGGCACGGCTGGAGCGGGTACAAATCTGCCGAAGTCCTAAGGATTTCGGCTTTTACAGCAGCATGAGCGATGAGGATAAGTGTGAGCTCACAGAGATTCACAATGCCATCTTGGACAGGCTTTTGGAGACGGCACGCTCGGAGAGCTGCGGAATGATTGTACTGGACGAAATCACCTACCCTGTGAGGTGGGGACTTTTGGATGAGGCAAAATTAAAAGCCCTTCTTGTCTGTGACGGACCGGAGCTGGTGCTCACAGGGAGAGAACCGGCGGAATTTTTGCTGGAGGCTGCGGATTATATTACAGAGATGCGGTGTGTAAGGCATCCCTTTGAAAAAGGTGTGCCTGCGCGCAGAGGCGTGGAGTATTAAGTGGCACTGTTTTTACGACTGCGCATATGATATGGCAAAGACTCTGCGTTATGCGGATATCATGCGGAGGTGAAACATGGCCACTCAATTCTCTGAGCCATCCTATTGCCGGGAGAGGATTCTCTCCGAAGATGTATACGATTATATTACAGACTTCCCCCTTTCAGGCTTTGCCGGATTGGGGGAAGCCTTGTGTTATACGGATATAGACAATCTATATACCATTGTCTATCTGGACAGAAAGGGTTTGCCGAATTTTGGAGTGGAACAGTTTCAGTACCAGAGTGTGCCGAAACTTTATGGATTGATGCAGCTTGCGGCTGCTGGCAACACATTTAACCCGGACGCGCTGATTGCCAGCGGCATCACGCAGGTGCAGCGGGCACCGCTGAATCTCACGGGGCGGGGCTGTGTGCTTTGTGTTGTTGACACAGGAATTGACTACACCATGGATGTATTCCGGGATGAGAATGGCAATAGCCGAATCCGCGCAATCTGGGACCAGACCATACAGACCGGCACGCCCCCGGAGGGATTCCTGTATGGAAGTGAGTATACCAGAGATGATATCAATGCGGCATTGCAATCCTCCGCTCCCTATGAGATTGTGCCCAGCCGGGATGAAAACGGACATGGGAGCATACTGGCGGCACTGGCAGCAGGGAGCAATGTCACGGGAGCACAGCGCTATATCGGTGCGGCGCCGGACGCGGATATTGTGATGGTGAAACTGAAAGAGTGCAAGGACTACCTGCGCAGATTCTGGCTGGTGCCGGAGGGGGTGCCTGCCTATCAGGAGAATGATATCATGCTGGCGGTACAGTATGCTGATTCCTATGCCAAGGAGCTGTCCAGACCGGTGATAGTCTGTCTTGGTCTGGGTACCAACATGGGGGACCACGCGGGCAACTCCGCGCTGTCCCGTTACCTCAATGCCGTGGCGGTGCGCAGGAGCCGGGCGATAGTGGTCTGCGGCGGAAACGAGAGCAATTCAGCGCATCATTACCGGGGACGAAGGTCCGCGGCAGGGGGCGCGCAGGACTCTGCCTCCGCAGCACCAGCAGAGAATGATATGAATGTGGAGGTGCGGGTGAGTGAAAACTGCAGCGGCTTTGTGATGGAGTGCTGGAGCAGTCTGCCGGATACCTTACAGGTGAGCTTGCGCTCTCCCGGCGGTGAAACCATTCCGCCGCTGCGGCTGAACAATGGACAGAGCATCACCTACCGGCTGGTCTATGAGAGTACCATCATCACGTTGGATTCCACGCTGGTGGAGCCCTCGTCGGGGGAGCAGCTTTTGCGCTTTCGGCTGGAACAGCCCACCCCCGGGATATGGACATTTCTGGTGTCCTCAGCGGAAATTTTATATAACGGAACCTTTGATATGTGGCTGCCCATCTCGGAATTTCTGGACGCACCGGTGTATTTTTTGCGGCCGGACCCATATATTACGTTGACGGAGCCGGCAATGGCGACGGATGTCATCAGTGTGACCTCCTACAACTCTGCCAACCTGAGCTTTGCCATTGACTCCGGCAGAGGATTTTCGCGTACCGGAGCGATTCGCCCGGACTTTGCCGCGCCGGGAGTCAATGTGTCCACGATTGATGGTTCCAGGAGCGGTTCCAGTCTGGCGGCTGCCATCACTGCAGGGGCGGTGGCACAGCTTTTTCAATGGGCGGTGGTGGAGTGGAAGAGTCCCTATGCGGAGAGCAGGGAGCTCAAGAGCTATCTCATCCGGGGTGCCTCCCGCTCTGCGGATTTGACCTATCCCAACAGAGAGTGGGGGTATGGTAGGCTGAATGTGGCGGGCACGTTTGAGGCGATTGCGGAAATCTGAGATTCCGCTGCCCGGCGGAATGAACAGGCGGGATTTCTCATATATTATACGGAATGTAGAGTTATATGAGGATGAGTATGGAAGAAACGCTGAAAAAATATCTCTGGGGCAATAAGGTGTTTGGAACCAGAATTTTTCCCACCTTGTGTTTTTTGGCAGCAGCTTTTCTGCTGGGGAGGGCTATCGCCGGTGCGGTGGCGGAGAATCGTTACGATACGCAGGCTGCCACCCAAACCTCCGCAGGGACCTCCACCGTTGCGTTAGGAACGGATGGTACAGTTGGAACGTTGGAGCAATCCCAGACGTGGGGGCTGCTTTTTACCGAAAACTGGGGACTGGGATTCGGCGAGTCCGGGAAATGCCCCACCGGAAACAGCTCTGCGGAGGAATTAAAAAAATATAATGCTTATTTTGTGGGAGATACGACGGACAAAAAAATATATCTCACCTTTGACTGCGGCTATGAGAACGGCAATACGGAGGCGATTCTGGATGCCTTGAAAAAGCACAATGCCTCTGCCACTTTTTTTGTGGTGGGACATTATCTGGAGTCGGCACCGGATTTGGTGAAACGCATGGTGGCAGAGGGACATACGGTGGGCAACCACACCTATCACCATCCGGATATGTCCCAAATTTCCGATAAGGCAGCTTTTCAGAAGGAAATGGACGACGTGCGCAGTCTCTACAAGGAGGTGACGGGGGAGGAGATGGTCATGTACTATCGCCCACCCCAGGGCAAGTACAGCACTGCCAATCTGCAGATGGCACAGGAGCTGGGATATGCCACATTTTTTTGGAGCTTAGCCTATGTGGACTGGAATGTGGACGATCAGCCCAGTCATGAGGAAGCCTTCGAGAAACTCACCAAGAGAATCCATCCCGGTGCCATCGTGCTGCTGCACAACACCTCTAAGACCAACGGAGAGATTCTGGATGAACTGCTGACAAAATGGGAGAAGATGGGCTATAGCTTTGGAACCCTGGAGGAGCTGACAAGCGGA
>CAZUAP010000125.1:0-5692 GCA_964617975.1 uncultured Acetatifactor sp.
CAGAGACAGACCTCTTTGGTGAGCAGGCAGTTCTTTGCGGTGGTGTATGTGCACTGATGCAGGCTGGTTTTGAGACTCTGGTTGAGGCTGGTTATGATCCAAGAAATGCTTATTTTGAGTGTATCCATGAGATGAAACTGATTGTTGACCTGATTTATCAGTCCGGTTTTGCAGGCATGAGATATTCCATTTCCAATACCGCTGAGTACGGTGACTATGTGACCGGACCCAAGATTATCACTGAGGATACCAAGAAGGCTATGAAGAAGATTCTGAGCGACATTCAGGATGGTACCTTTGCAAAGGAATTCCTGTTGGATATGTCTCCCGCAGGTAAGCAGGTTCACTTCAAGGCAATGAGAAAGCTGGCAAGTGAGCATCCCGCTGAGAAGGTCGGTGAGGAAGTTCGTAAGCTCTATAGCTGGAACAACGAAGACGAGAAACTGATCAACAACTAATGTGGAATTGACGAAAAGCGGGGATGCGTTTGGCATCCCCGTTTTTGAGGTTGAACGATGAACCAAAATAGTTTTGAAAAGAAAATGCGTTCCCCGAAGGGGATTGAGCCGGAGACCTGGTTTACAGAGTGTTACCGCAGGTATGAAGGACATCCTTTAAAGATATTGGTAGCCATTTATCGGGGGAATTATTATAAATTTCTGCTGGCAGTGTTGTTTTTCTTTATCAAGCATGCCTGCGTATGGGTGCTGCCCATCGTCACTGCCAATATTATCAACGATATCACCACAGGAAACCCGGATTGTCTGCGCAATACCTGCTTTTACACGCTTGTGATGGTGGTGCTGATTATTTTAAATGTGCCCATGAACTATCTCTACACGGATTATAAGAGCCAGGCTACCCGTTATGCGGAGACAGGGCTTAGAAAGGCTTTGATTCGCAAGCTGCAGCAGCTTTCCATCGCCTATCATGTGGAGACTCGCTCCGGGCGGCTGCAGTCCAAAATCATGCGTGACGTGGAGGCGGTGGAAGGGCTGTCCACCCAGATGTTTTTGAGCATCTTAAACATTGCGCTGAATATTGCAGTGGCGTTGGTTGTGACTATCTCCAAGAGCTTTATGGTGTTTTTATTTTTTCTGGTAACGACACCGGTGGCAGCCATAGCCATGGTGTCGTTCCGCAATGTGATGAAAAAGCGCAACGCTGAGTTCCGCAAGGAGATGGAGGAGACCTCTGCCCGAGTGATGGAGATGGTGGAGCTGATTCCTGTGACCCGGGCTCATGCACTGGAGGAAGAAGAGGTGCAGAAGATGAGCGGACAGCTTTTTACGGTTGCGGAGAAGGGCTACAAGTTGGATTTGGTGCAGTCACTTTTTGGCTCTGTGGGATGGGCAATCTTTCAGATTTTTCAAGTGGTGTGTCTCGCCTTTACCGGATATCTGGCATTTCAGGGGAGTATCCTCGTGGGTGACATCGCACTCTATCAGAATTATTTTGCAACTATCGTGAATCAGGTGTCAGCAATCATCACGCTGGTGCCGGTGATTGCCAAGGGGATAGAGTCTGTCAATTCCATCGGTGAGGTGCTGCTGTCTGAAGATGTGGAAAGCAATGAGGGCAAGCGCAGGATTGAGGACGTGCAGGGGGCTTTTTCCTTCCGAAACGTATATTTTCAGTATACCGAGGGCGGAAAGAGTACCTTAAATGGCTTGAACTTGGAAGTGAAACCCGGGGAGACTGTGGCTCTGGTGGGCGAATCCGGCGCAGGCAAGACCACGATTTTAAATATGGTCATTGGATTTTATCTCACCAATCAGGGACAGGTGCTTCTGGATGGGCAGAATCTAAACGAGATTGATTTGCGAAGTTATAGGAAGTATCTGGCGGTGGTGCCGCAGACGTCCATATTGTTCTCGGGTACGATTCGGGATAATATTGTCTACGGCTGCGAAAATGTGTCGGAGGAACAGCTGGAGCAGGTGATTTGTGCAGCCAATCTAAAAGAGCTGATTGATTCACTCCCGGAGGGGCTGGATACCCTGGTGGGCGAACATGGCGGGAAACTTTCCGGCGGTCAGCGTCAGCGTATTTCCATCGCGCGGGCATTGATTCGCGACCCGAAGGTGATTGTGCTGGATGAGGCAACTTCGGCACTGGACAGCATATCGGAGAAACTGATTCAGGAGGCAGTCAACAATCTGACGGCGAACCGCACGACGTTTATTGTGGCGCACAGACTTTCCACTATCCGGGATGCGGATAAGATTGCTGTGATTGATGATGGGAGATGTGTGGAGTATGGCACATATGAGGAATTGATGGAGCTGCAGGGAAGGTTTTACCGGATGAAAATGATGCAGAGCTAGACTGAAGTTGTCACGTCCGGGCGGCAGCCCATCCTGTTTTTATCTGCGGTACGCTCTCGCTCCGTGAAAAACGTAGCAGTGCTAAGCTCGGAGGCTTTGGCTTGAGTTTGTTGTCACGTCCGGGTGACAGCCCATCCTGTTTTTATCTGCGGTGCGCTCTCGCTCCGTGAAAAACGTAGCAGTGCTAAGCTCAAAGCCTTCGGCTTGACTTCGCTAAGCACTGACGTTTTTCAAGGACCGCAGGATAGAAACAGGATGGGGCTGCACCCTATGTTACGGAATTAAATTCGGTAAAATTCAACGATAGTGGAAAGATTTCATAGGAGTTGAGGATATTAAATTTATGCTGAAGTGAAAAGTTTATTTTTGCTTTAGCTGAAAAAATAAAAATCCATAATCAAAAGCCGCGGCAAAAAACTACAATAAAGAAATGCAAAATGCAATAAAAGCCAAAAAATGCTTGAATTTGTGCGGGCGTTTCGGTATACTTAATTCATCTGAAAATTCTAAGATATTCAAATTGATGTTTCTAATGTTTTGTTTCAAAGTCATCTCGACAGATTTTCAGAAGTAACTGACAACTAGAATACCGTAAAGAGAGATGCTGGCTTTGGGGATTGTTTTCCGCTGTCATTCTTGGTATACTTTGGGTATATGAAACTTGCGCGATGTCTCTCTTTGCAGAAAGAGGAGGCACATTTATGCGTAAGGACAGTATTAGGAAACCATTGACAGAACTGACACTTTTGGACCGTTTCCTGTTTGCGGAGGCGATGGAAAATCCGGAGAATATGCAGATTGTTCTGGATATCATTCTTGACAATGAGCTGCAATTAAGGGGCAAGCCACAGACGGAAAAGGAGCTGCGGCGTTCATCGGTCTATCGGTTTGCCAAGTTGGATGTGTGGGCCGAGGATATGGACGATACGCTGTACGACACGGAAGTACAGCGGGAAAATACCTATAACTTGCCTAAGCGGTTCCGGTATTATCAGGGACTGATAGACAGCCAGCTTCTGGAGCCGGGGGAGACCAATTTCAACAAGCTCAATCGGCTGTACCAGATAATGATTATGCCCTTTGATTTGTTCGGGTATGGGAAATACTGTTATACCTTCGAGAATCAATGTCTGGAGGTTCCGGGGCTGGAAATTAAGGATGACGTCACGTGGATTTTTCTCAATACACACGGGTCGAATGACGATGAGGTAAGCCCCGAGCTTGTCCAGCTCCTGCATTATTTTGAGCATACTAATGATGCAGACGGCAGTGTGCAGGATGAACGGATTCTGGAATTGCAGAGGAATGTAAAAAGTGTTCAGGAGAATGCGGAAGTAGGTGTGAGATATATGCAGTTGTGGGAAGAAATGGCGATGAGCCGGCAGGATGGATATGAAGAGGGCAGGGAAGCTGGTCACCAAGCTGGATATGACGAGGGTCAGCAATATGACCGCGTAAGAATCAACGCGTTGACGAAAAATCTGATGGCAGATAATCGCATGGAGGAACTTTTGCGAGCAACGGAAGACCCAGCATATCAGGAACTGCTCTTGGAGGAGTATCACTTATAGGTATGTGGGGTGTATTTTGCCCTTTGATTAGCGAAAATTTCCTGCTAAGTAAAAAACGGTTGCTTGCGCGATTGAAATTGGGAAACTGCAGTTTTGTGTATGTAGGCAAATATAGAAAATCAAATTTGAAAAATTTGTATAAATGTGATATGATTGTTTGAAAAGTTTTTTATAGATTGCATGGAGGAAGAACAAGATGGGCATGACAATGACACAGAAGATTCTGGCCGCAGCCGCAGGACTGGATTGTGTGGAGGCAGGGCAGTTGATTGAGGCAAATCTGGATTTGGTGTTGGGCAATGATATTACAAGTCCGGTGGCAATCAAAGAGATGGACAAGATGAAGGTAGACGGCGTATTTGACAAGGACAAGATTGCGCTTGTTCCTGACCATTTTGTACCTAATAAGGATATCAAATCAGCAGAGCATTGTAAGTGCGTGCGTGAATTTGCAAAACGTAATGAGATTACAAATTATTTTGAAGTGGGTGAGATGGGAATTGAGCATGCACTTCTTCCGGAACAGGGACTTACTGTGGCAGGTGATGTGATTATCGGCGCGGATTCCCACACCTGCACCTACGGTGCACTGGGGGCTTTTTCTACAGGCGTAGGAAGTACGGACATGGCTGCGGGTATGGCTACCGGAAAAGCATGGTTCAAGGTTCCCTCTGCCATCCGTTTTCATCTTACCGGGAAACCTGCTAAATGGGTGAGCGGCAAGGATGTGATTTTACATATTATCGGTATGATTGGCGTGGATGGCGCGCTCTATAAATCTATGGAATTTGTGGGGGACGGCATCGCCAATCTCTCCATGGACGACCGTTTTACGATAGCAAATATGGCGATTGAGGCCGGTGGTAAAAACGGCATTTTCCCTGTTGATGAGCAGGCGATTGCCTACATGAAGGAGCACAGCACCAAACCTTACAAGATATACGAAGCGGATGCAGATGCCGTGTATGATGAGGAATATACCATTGATTTGAGTACGCTCCGTCCTACGGTTGCTTTCCCTCATCTTCCAGAGAATACACATACTATCGATGAAATCCATGAGATGGATGACATCTGTATTGACCAGGTGGTCATCGGTTCCTGTACCAATGGGCGTCTGGAGGATTTGCGCACAGCGGCAGAGGTTCTAAAAGGACGTCATGTGGCAAAGGGTATGCGCTGCATCGTGATTCCCGCAACACAGAAAATTTATATGCAGGCGATGGAGGAAGGACTTTTAAAGACCTTTATTGGGGCGGGTGCCATTGTCAGCACTCCCACCTGTGGTCCCTGCTTAGGCGGTTACATGGGTATTCTTGCGGAGGGAGAGCGCTGCGTGTCTACCACAAACCGAAATTTTGTGGGACGTATGGGTGATGTAAATTCCGAAATTTATCTGGCGAGTCCCGCTGTGGCTGCAGCAAGCGCAGTGACAGGAAAAATTTCCTGCCCCTGTGAGCTGTAATTAAAAATAGAATGTGAGAGAGGAAATTAGGATGAACAACGCAAAAGGAACTGTTTTTAAATATGGCGATAATGTGGACACGGATGTAATTATTCCTGCAAGATACTTAAATTCTTCCGACCCGGCAGAGCTTGCAACGCACTGCATGGAGGATATTGACAAGGACTTCATCAAAAATGTAAAAAAGGGGGATATCATTGTGGCAGACAAAAACTTTGGCTGCGGTTCCTCCAGGGAGCACGCCCCCATCGCAATCAAGGCTGCCGGGGTGAGCTGTGTGATTGCGGAGACTTTTGCCAGAATTTTTTACCGCAATGCCATCAATATCG
>CAZUAP010000126.1:0-5656 GCA_964617975.1 uncultured Acetatifactor sp.
GAAAATCATTTCTGCAACAAAACTGACTTAAAATTCCCGTAAAATGAGGAGTGCCCAGACACCTTTCGGCGCCTGGGCTATTATGAAAAAATTATCTAACGTCTTGTTTGTTTCTAATAAAGATTGTAGCAAGATAATATGAACAAAATATGAACGACCTGTAAATAAATTCTTTCTTTTTGGGGGAGTTGTCAGATAGCTCAAAAGATGATACAATAAATACGTTACCACGAAATAATACTAAGGGTGGATGGTAGACTTGTTCGGAGGAAAACAGATGGATACTTTTATGGACAAACTGGCACAAAAATTTACTGCGCAGGAGATGATTAAGGCGAATGCGGCAGCCGAGACCGAGGAAATGAACAGACTGAAGGCACAGGTGCAGGAATACACGGAATGCCTGAATCGCATGCAGCAGATTTGCGCTGATTTGGAGCGCACGGCGGAGGATGCGAGGAACAAGGTGGAGGACGCCCAGATTAATACGGATGAGCTGAGAGAACAGCTCATGGAAATCTGGCAGACAGTACAGAGCAAGGGCACCGAGGAACAGGAAAGCGCTGTTTCCGCAACGGATTTGACGGAGCAGTTGGATGGCATGAGGGAAGTTCAGCAGGCTGGGATTGAGAAAATACAGAGTGCCCAGAGGCTGCAGTTTGAAAATATACAGGATGCCCAGAGGGCACAGCTCGACAGCATACAGAGCACACAGGAGGCACAGCTTGAGAGCCTCAAGGGATTGCAGGCGATGCAGCTGGAGAATATCAAGACCTCCTTTGAGGACCAGTTGGACAGTATCCGCAGCATGGTCAAGGCTCAAATCAGCGGACTCAAGACGACGCAGGAGGGCGATTTGGGCGGTCTGCGCAGCGCAGTGGAGCAGCAGAACAGCACCTTGGACAGCCGCCTGGGTGAGATGAATACCAATATCGAGACACAGCTCAATAACTCCAACGAGTTTGTACACAGAGAGTGCGTGAAGGTATACCGCAATGTGCAGGCGGTAGTCGGCGAGGAAAATAGTAAGCAGAGCGAGAATCTGGGCTACACCCTGAATCCCCTGAGAGACAAGATAAAGAGCGTGTTCGGCATTTCCGTGGCAGCTCTGCTGGTATCTCTGGTGAGCGTTGTGCTGCAAGTGTTGAATATCCTGAATATCTTTTAAAGCCTTTAAGGAGCAGTTTATGTCAAAAGAAATATGGAAGCCGGGCAATATGCTTTACCCGCTGCCGGTGGTGATGGTGAGCGTGGCGGACCGAAACGGCAAAAATAATATTATCACGCTGGCGTGGGTGGGAACGGTTTGCTCAGACCCGCCCATGGTGTCTGTCTCTGTGAGACCGGAGAGATATTCCTATTCTATTTTGAAGGAGACAGGAGAATTTGTCATCAATCTGACCACGAGGGAGCTGACCTATGCCACGGATTATTGCGGCGTGAAAAGCGGGCGGGATGTGGACAAGTTCAAGGAGATGAACCTGACGCCGCTGGCTGCATCCGAGGTGAAGGCACCGCTGATTGCGGAGAGCCCGGTCAATCTGGAGTGCCGCGTGAGGGAGGTAAAACCCCTCGGATCTCACGATATGTTCTTGGCGGATGTCGTGGCGGTACACGCAGATGAAAAATACATGGATGAGAACCATAAGTTCCATCTCGACAAAGCAGAGCCTATCGTTTACTCCCACGGCACCTATTTTGCCTGCGGAGAACAGCTGGGAACTTTTGGATACAGTGTGCGCAAGAAATAAATGCAGGAAGTCTGCCGCATGATGCGATGCGGCGGATTTTTTGTTTTTTAGGAATGAATTGCTGCGGCGTAGAATTGCGCAACTACTTTACAAGCAACCTAATAGCTGATAAAATAAAAAAGATTGGGGCATAATATATTACAAAAATGTTACAGAGGTAGGACCTGCATGAATTTTCTTACGAAAAGATTAAAGTTTACATATATAAAGACAACCTTGCTGACCCTGTTTGTGTGTATGCTGTTTTTGGACGGCTACAGGCTGTTCAAGTCGGAGGGGGACAATTACTTTCATGTTTTTTTGAACGGTGTGGAAGTCGGTGCCGTGGAGAATAAAGATGCGGCAGAGGAACTGCTGGTACAAGCCAGAAGGGCGATTGCTGAGGAAAATGATGAATTGACCTTTATCGATGTGGATATGACGGTGGAGGGCGAGGAAGTGCTTTGGGGCAAGCTGACCTCAGAGGACGAGATGCTTACAGCCATGGATGGAGTGCTCCGCGATAACATCCGCGAGACTATGCACCGCTCCTACATTATGAAAGTCAATGAGTATATGGTAAACCTGAGCAGTGCGTCTCAGGTGCAGGAGCTGCTGCAGGAGGCGATTGATAAATACGACACGGAGGGACTTTTCGGCGTGGAGATGGTTCGCGACAGCAACCGGGAGTTCAGCGTCCTGACCGCCAGAGCAGTGGCACTTACGGAAGGAACTCAGGTGGAACATACCGAGAGCTACACTGCCGGTGGTGTGGAAACCGCGATGGCGCAGATTGGTCAGAATCTGGAGGATGGACAAGAGGAGGATTTCGACGACTTTGAGCTGGGGCTTAAGACCATGAGCTTTGCCGAGGAGGTGGAGATTGTGGAGGCATACCTTCCGGAGAATCAGCTTTCGACGCTGGAGCAGGCGGTGGAAGAGGTGATTAAGGAGCAGGAGACACCCAGTGAGTACACTATTCAGTCGGGAGATACCCTTTCGGAAATCGCCATCAAGGTCAATATCCCCGTGGACGATCTTGTGGCTCTCAACAGTGATAAGTTGGACGACGAGAACTCCACCATCCGTCAGGGGGAAAAGCTGATTATCACCGTGCCGGAGCCGGAGCTGTCCGTGGAACGCATGGAACAGAACTATTACGAGGAAATATATGACGCAGATGTCATTTATATTGATAACGATGACTGGTACACCACCCAGACGGTTGTGCACCAGCAGCCCTCCGCAGGATTCCGGAGGATTGTGGCAAATGTGTCCTACCTGAACGACCAGGAGGTCTCCCGGGAGATATTGAAGGAAGAAATTCTCATGGAGGCAGTGCCCAAGATTGTGGAGCGCGGAACGAAAATTCCGCCCACCTATATCAAGCCTATCTCCGGCGGACGCCAGTCCTCCGGTTTCGGCAAGCGAACCGCACCTACCAAGGGTGCCAGCACCTATCATAAGGGTGTGGACTGGGCGGTTGCCACGGGTACGTCCGTCTACGCGTCCAGCGGCGGTACGGTTGCCAAGGCGGGCTGGGGAAGCGGCTACGGCTACGTGGTTTATATCGACCATGCGGACGGACGCCAGACCCGGTACGGACACCTTTCCAAAGTGCTTGTGAAGGCAGGACAGACTGTGAAACAGGGCGAAAGAATTGCACTCAGCGGCAACACCGGCGTGAGCACAGGACCGCACCTGCATTTTGAAATCCTCATTAATGGCACACAGGTAAATCCGCTGAAGTATTTGCAGTAACAGCTCCCAAGTGAACTGTGCTTTACAAATGTGTCAAAATATGGTATAAGGTTTTATGAGGATAGAACATTTTGTATTAGGGATAATAATTCATTGATAAAAAGATAGCTGAAATCCGGGCAAGAGGTAAGGATAGATGGAACAATACGCGATTAAAGGCGGTAATCCATTGGTTGGTGAAGTTGAAATAGGAGGGGCCAAGAATGCGGCGCTTCCTATTCTTGCAGCTTCCGTTATGACGGATGAGACCGTATATATAGAGAATGTGCCGGACGTGCGTGACACGAATGTGCTGGTGTCCGCCATGCAGGGCATTGGCGTGCTGATGAAGCAGGAGGAGAGGCATAAGGTTGCCTTGAATGCTGCCAATATTAACACCACCGTGATTGTGGACGAGCGTTTGAAAAAAATCAGAGCTTCCTATTATCTGATAGGTGCGCTCCTTGGAAAATATAAGCAGGCGGAAGTGGTGCTGCCCGGCGGCTGTGATATCGGCAGCCGTGCCATTGACCAACATATCAAGGGCTTTGAGGCTCTTGGCGCAGAGGTGGTCATCGAGCATGGACTGATTAAGACCAGGGCGGAGCGTCTGGTGGGCAGTCACATATACATGGACGTGGTCAGCGTGGGTGCGACCATCAACGTCATGATGGCGGCAACTCTGGCGGAGGGCAAGACCATCATTGAGAATGCGGCGAAGGAACCCCATGTGGTGGATTTGGCGAACTTCCTGAACAGCATGGGAGCCAATATCAAAGGAGCCGGTACGGATGTCATCCGCATCAAGGGTGTGCCGAAACTTCACGGCACGGAGTATGCGATTATCCCCGACCAGATTGAGGCGGGAACCTTTATGTTTGCCGCAGCGATTACCAAGGGGGACGTCACGGTCAAAAATGTGATTACCAAGCATCTGGAGTCCATCACGGCAAAACTGCTGGAGATTGGCTGCGAGGTGAAGGAGGCGGACGACTGCATCCGCGTTGTGGCATCCAAGCCCTTGAGGCACACGCAGGTCAAGACGCTTCCCTATCCCGGTTTTCCCACGGATATGCAGCCCCAGATTGCGGTGACGCTGGCGCTGGCGCGTGGGACAAGCATTGTGACGGAGAGTATTTTTGAAAATAGATTTAAATATGTAGATGAGCTGGCTCGGATGGGTGCCGACATCAAGGTGGAAGGCAATATCGCCGTCATCAACGGTGTGAACAAGTATACCGGGGCGAGCATCTCCGCACCCGACCTTCGGGCAGGCGCAGCATTAGTTCTCGCGGCACTTGCGGCAGAGGGTTATAGTACGGTGGATGACATCCGATATATAGAGAGAGGCTATGAGGATTTCCATTTGAAACTGCAGGCTCTTGGAGCTCAGATTGAACTGATTGAGACGGAGCGCGAATTTCAGAAATTTAAATTAAAAACCGGCTGATGTGGAAGGCATGGGGATTCAAGTGGTACAGAGCAAATACAAGCCGCTCAAGCGGCAGAATGGGAGGAACTATGGAAAAGAGATTATTTACTTCGGAGTCCGTTACGGAAGGACATCCCGATAAAATCTGTGACGCAATCTCCGATGCAGTGCTGGACGCACTGATGGAGCAGGACCCTTTCAGCCGTGTGGCGTGTGAGACTTGCACCAATACAGGATTTGTGATGGTGATGGGTGAGGTGACCACCAAGGCGAATATCGACATCCCCGCCATCGTGAGAAAGACGGTCACGGAGATAGGTTATGATTCGTCCGAAAAAGGTTTTGACGGCAACACCTGTGCAGTCATGGTGGCGTTGGACAAGCAGTCCGCTGATATCGCCATGGGTGTGGACAAGGCATTGGAGGCTCGTCAGGGCGAGGCGTCCATGAGCGAGGATGAGCTGGATGCCATCGGCGCAGGGGATCAGGGTATGATGTTTGGTTATGCGACCAATGAGACCGAGGAGTTCATGCCTTATCCCATCTCTTTGGCACACAAGCTCACCAGAAAGCTGGCGGAGGTGCGCAAGAACGGCACACTTCCTTACCTGCGTCCCGACGGCAAGAGTCAGGTATCTGTGGAGTATGACGAGAACGGCAAGCCCGTGCGTCTGGAGGCTGTGGTGCTCTCCACCCAGCATGACGCGGAGGTGAGCCAGGAGCAGATTCATGCCGATGTGAAAAAATACATATT
>CAZUAP010000127.1:0-5611 GCA_964617975.1 uncultured Acetatifactor sp.
TTGCCGGTTTCCGCAAGCTGGACAATCTCTGTGTGATTGTGGACAACAACAATCTCCAGATTGACGGCCCGATTGACCAGGTTTGCTCACCTTAGCCCATCGATGAGAAGTTTAAGGCCTTTAATTTCCATGTAATCAATGTGGATGCCCATGATTTCGATGCGCTCCGTGCGGCTTTCAAGGAGGCGAGAGAGACCAAGGGTATGCCTACCTGTATTGTGCTCCACAGTCTGAAGGGCAAAGGGGTCTCCTTTATGGAGAACAATGTGGACTGGCACGGCAAGGCTCCCAACGATGAGGAGTTCGCAATCGCCATGTCCGACCTCGACAAAATTGAACAGGAGCTGGCAAAGGAGGTAGAGGCATAATGGCAGATAATACAATCAAAAAGATAGCAACCAGAGAGAGCTACGGCAATACACTGAAGGAGCTTGCCGAGGAGTATCCCAAGCTGGTAGTGCTGGACGCAGACCTTGCGGCAGCTACCAAGACCAGCATTTTCCGCAAGGCTTATCCCGACAGACATATCGACTGCGGCATTGCGGAGGCAAATATGATGGGCGTGGCAGCAGGCTTGTCCCTGACAGGTATGATTCCCTTTGTGAGTTCCTTTGCCATGTTCGCGGCGGGGCGCGCTTTCGAGCAGGTGCGCAACTCCATCGCTTATCCTCATCTGAATGTAAAGATTGGAGCTACGCACGCAGGCATCACCGTAGGTGAGGATGGTGCCAGCCATCAGTGCAATGAGGATATCGCCCTCATGCGCAGCATTCCCGGCATGGTGGTGATGTGCCCCTCCGATGACGTTGAGGCAAGAGCTGCCGTCCGCGCTGCGATAGAGTATGAAGGCCCTGTGTATCTCCGCTTTGGGCGCGCACCGGTGCCTGTCATCAATGACAAACCCGGTTATAAATTCGAGATTGGAAAGGGCACGGTTGTCCGGGAGGGTACGGATGTGACCATCGTTGCCACCGGTATCTGCGTGGATTCCGCTCTGGGTGCGGCACGGATGCTGGAGGCTGAGGGCGTGAGCGCCGAGGTAATCAACATTTGCACCATCAAGCCGCTGGATGAGGATATCATCGTGCGGAGTGCCCAAAAGACCGGCAAGGTTGTCACAGTGGAGGAACACTCGGTCATCGGCGGGCTGGGCAGTGCAGTGTGCGACTGCCTGTGCGCAAAATACCCCACCCGTGTGAAAAAGATTGGTATGCAGGACGTGTTCGGAGAGTCCGGCTCCGCGGCGGCACTGATACAGAAGTACGGACTGGACGCAGAGGGCGTCTGCAAGTCCGTGAAAGAATTTTTATAAATTGTGATAGGTAAATTTGACAGCATCTTCCTGTGTGGGAGGTGCTGTTTTTGCATACATTTTCCGAAATTATTTGTGAGGAAGATGTGAATTTTTATAAAATTGCCTATGAAAACACAAAAATATATGGATTTATTTGTCAAATAAGAGTAAAATTGAGAGAAGGAGTTACAGAAAATCGGAATGAGTATTATTTTTCTGACTGGAAAAGGGTAAGGAGGATATAGATTATGGGTTCAGAAAAGACATCGCTGGTGTTTACGAATGACAAATGTATCGGCTGCAACAAGTGTATCAGCGTCTGCAGCAGCACAGGGGCCTGCGTTTCTCATGAGGTGGACGGCAAAAACCGAATTGATGTAGATGGCGACAGATGTATTGCGTGCGGCGCCTGCTTTGATGTCTGCGAACATGGAGCGAGAGAATACTGTGATGACACAGAGCGTTTCTTTGCAGATTTGGCAAAAGGGGAGAAGATTTCCATATTGCTGGCTCCGGCTTTCAAGGCAAATTATCCGCAGGAATACGGTTCTGTTCTTGGCGGACTCAAAAATCTGGGAGTCAACCGCATCATAAGTGTATCCTTCGGTGCGGATATCACCACCTGGGGATATTTGAATTATGTGAAGCAGCACAATTTCCTTGGAGGAATTTCCCAGCCCTGTCCTGCGGTGGTGGGTTATATCGAGAGATGGATTCCTGAGCTGATACCCAAGCTCTTTCCGGTACAGAGCCCTATGATGTGCGCCGCCATCTATGCCCGCAAGGAGATGGGAGTGCGTGAGAAACTGGCGTTCATCAGCCCGTGCATCGCCAAGAAGATGGAGATAGACGACCCCAACAATAAGGGGTATGTCTCCTACAACGTGACTTTGAATCATCTGATGAAATATGTCAAGGAGCATCATATCTCCGGCACGCCTGTGACGGATGAAGTAGAGTACGGACTGGGTTCCATCTATCCCATGCCCGGCGGCTTGAAGGAAAATGTTTATTGGTTTTTAGGTGAGAGTGTGTTTATCCGCCAGATGGAAGGCGAGAAGCATATGTATCACTATCTCGAGCACAATAAAAAGAGACTTGCCGAGGGCAGGACGCCTTACCTGTTTGTAGATGCCTTAAACTGCGGCTCCGGCTGTATTTACGGAACCGGCTGCGACCCCGAAAAGAGCGATAACGATGAGGTCCTGGAGGAGCTGCTGCGCATCCGCGAGAGCTCCAAGAAAAACGGAGGCGCGTGGGGCAAGAAACTGACCCCTGAGCAGAGACTGAAAAAGCTGAATAAACAATTCAGCAATTTAAGGCTGGAGGATTATCTGCGCAATTATACGGACCGCTCTGCACAATGTGTATATAAGCAGCCCACAGAGGCGGAGAAGGACGAAATCTTTAAAGAGATGAAGAAACTGACGCGGGAGGACAGGGCCATCAACTGCTCCTGCTGCGGCTATGAGTCCTGCACGCAGATGGCTACCGCCATTTACAACGGATTTAATCAGAAAACCAACTGTATTTATTACATAAAGAAAGAAGTGGAGGCACAGAAAACCCTCGCTGAGGAGATGGCAGGGCGTCTGGAGGAGGACAAGAATGTCATCGAAGACCAGAAACGCCTCATTGAGGATACCATTCAGGAGATTAACCATCAGTTCACCGTGCTCTATCAGTCCGTGGATGATATGAGTCAGGGCAATGAAAACAATGCAAAGGAGAGTGCTGAGATTGCCGGCAATATCAAGGATGTGAGCTCCTTCTGCGAGGAATTGGCGGAATCCATGGACCAGATTCGAGATTTCCTTGAGGAATTGGGACGGAACAACGATGAAGTGGTGGAGATTGCCTCCCAGACCAATCTTCTGGCTTTGAATGCCAGCATAGAGGCTGCCCGGGCAGGTGAGGCAGGCAGGGGATTCTCTGTGGTTGCAGGTGAAATCAATAAACTTGCCAGCGAATCCAGTGAGACAGCTACCCGAAGCAATGCGAGCCAGACCAAGATTATATCGTCCGTCACCAATATTGTGGAGGGCACCCATAGACTTATGCAGATTATTGAGGGAGTGAATGACCGTACAGACTCGCTGGCTGCAGCGACACAGGAGATTTCCGCATCCATGGATGTAATCCTGTCCACCGCCAACGAAATCAAGGAAAAATTGAAAGCTCTGGCATAGGAAAGCCCCGATATACAAAAGCCCCGGCATAGTATTGATATTTCCGTAAAAGTTTGATATGATACGTGCTGGAAAAGGAGTAACGATTTATGAACATATTATCTCCATCAATTTTGTCGGCAGATTTCTGGAATCTTGGGGAGGATATCCGCGCCGTGGAGCGGGCGGGTGTGCCTTGGCTTCACGTGGATGTCATGGACGGAATCTTTGTCCCTTCCATCTCGTATGGTATGCCGGTGCTGCAGTGCGTCAGAAAACACACGGATATGTTTCTGGATGTGCATCTGATGATTGACAGACCGGAGCGCTATGTGCAGGATTTTGCGGACAGCGGTGCGGATTTGATTAACTTCCATATAGAGGCCACCGATAAGGTGCAGGAAACCATAGCAGCCATACGGGCTCTGGGCAAAAAGACGGGCATCACCATCAAGCCGGGTACGCCTGCGGCGGCTGTGGAGCCTTATCTGGCGCTGGTGGACATGGTGCTGGTGATGACGGTGGAGCCGGGATTTGGCGGACAAAAGTTCATTCCGGAATGCATGGACAAGATAAAAGAGGTGCGCGCCATGGTGGAAGCCAAGGGCTTGCACACGGACATCGAGGTGGACGGCGGAATCCATTCCGGCAATGTGGCGGAAGTGCTGGCGGCGGGAGCCAATGTGATAGTGGCTGGTTCAGCCGTGTTTAAGGGCGATGTGCAGGAGAATGTCCGGACTCTCAGGAGCCGGATGTAAGAGAAACCCAAAAAGCCGATGAGTCACAGAAAGGTACGGGGATTGGTATGCAGATTGGTGGGATTGGGGAATCCGGTCATAACACCTCCCATCAGGTGACGAATTGTATCCATCAAAATGATACAGAAAAAAAGGAGACGGGCGGTATGCGCGCGTCTTTTTCTGCATCTTCTGATTTTTCCCGGGAGACCCAAGCAGAGACTGCAGAAACTTCCCTGCTGGATATGCTCAGAAACACATTAACTGCGGGGAAAAAACTGCTGGGGCGCATCTGGGGCACCGAAAACGGAGACAATTCTTCGCCTGCGGAGGCGGAGTCCGCAGGGGACGGCACACGTGCACAGCAGGCAGGGGCAGACCCGGTGGCACTGCCGGATGAGGATGTGCGTCATAATCCTCGGATTGCCGCGGCATCCACGGCAGTACAGCAGTCCCAGAGCGGCATTTCCAACAATCCCTATTTTACCACCGGCTCTGACCCGGGCAAGCTGAGGGAACCTTTTTCCCGGAGAATCCGCATCCGATTCCGGGATATCACGGAGCAGATGGCAAAACGGTTTGGGGGCAAACTCGGAGGAAGATTCGGGGGAAAGCTGACCGGGCGATTCGCCGGGAAGAACGCGCCGGACTCCGGAAGAGAGAAACCAAGGGAGGATTTGCGCAAGCGCAGCCGCTACAAGGAGGATGACATAGAGATAGACTGTGTCCTGACAGATGACAGCTATCTGTTGGACTCCTACGACAGAAACGGCGAATACAGCACATTGACTACAGACCATTCCCGCCGGAGTTGACTGTAGGGGGAATTTGTGCTATGATTCTGACAATAATAATACAAGGATAGTTTAATATTAAGAATTGACAGAGAATGCGATGACGGAGAGAGTCGAGGCTCGTCTTCTAACACATAAGAGTGGATGGGAGATGGGCTTTTTTATTCCAAAATCTTCTACATCGCATTATCATAGAAAGGAGTATCGAAATGGAAAACAAGGGGAAATATTACCTTACCACCGCTATTGCCTACACATCAGGCAAGCCCCACATCGGCAACAATTATGAAATTGTTCTGGCGGACAGCATTTGCAGGTTCAAGAGAAAGGAAGGCTACGAGGTATTCTTCCAGACCGGAACGGACGAGCATGGGCAGAAGATTGAACTGAAAGCTCAGGAGGCGGGGGTGACGCCCAAGGAGTTTGTGGATAATGTGGCAGGGACGATACGCAGCCTTTGTGATTTGCTGAACATTTCCTACGATAAATTTATCCGCACCACGGATTCTGACCATGAGCGACAGGTACAGAAGATTTTTAAGAGGCTTTACAATCAGGGTGATATCTACAAGGGCTCCTACGAGGGACTTTACTGTACGCCGTGCGAGTCCTTCTGGA
>CAZUAP010000128.1:0-5556 GCA_964617975.1 uncultured Acetatifactor sp.
TTACAGAAAGTCCTGGCCGGACTTCAGCATCACCCCGTATACCAGTGTTCCGTTTACCCGGCAATATCGGAAGTGCAGATAAGGTGAAGGCTGTGGTGGATGTGGCGAAGGAGAGGAATATCCCCATCCGCGTAGGCGTCAACAGCGGCTCCCTTGAGAAAAATCTGGTGGAGAAGTACGGCGGAGTCACCGCCGCCGGTATTGTGGAGAGCGCTTTGGACAAGGTGCATCTCATCGAAGATATGGGCTATGACAATCTGGTCATCAGCATCAAATCCTCCAATGTGCTTATGTGCGTGGAGGCGCATGAGCGGCTGGCGGCAGCCCTTTTGCAGGAGCGGACGGTGTACCCGCTTCATGTGGGCATCACGGAGTCCGGCACGGTGCAGAGCGGCAACATCAAATCTGCGCTGGGACTCGGCATGATTTTGGGACAGGGAATCGGCGATACCATCCGCGTGTCCCTCACGGGCAACCCTGTGGAGGAGATTAAATCCGCCAAATTGATTCTCCGCACTCTGGGGCTGCGAAAGGGCGGAATCGAGGTGGTTTCCTGCCCTACCTGCGGAAGAACCCAGATTGATTTAATCAGTCTGGCAGGGCAGGTGGAGAAACTGGTGGAGGATTATCCACTGGATATCAAGGTGGCTGTCATGGGCTGCGTGGTAAACGGTCCCGGCGAGGCGCGGGAGGCTGACTTAGGCATCGCCGGCGGCATCGGCGAGGGCCTTTTGATGAGACATGGAGAAATTGTGCGCAAGGTGCCGGAAAAGGAACTCCTTGCAGCATTGAAAGAAGAATTGGACAACTGGGCATGAGCAAACCATTTTTTGAGGTATTTCCCTCGCTGAAATTAAATAATTCCCTTCATGATATTATGGAGCAGACGGAGGTGGAAAAGATTGCCACCACACGGAGCAAGGAATATCTCCGCGTATATCTGTTCAGCACACGCCTGATTTTGAAACAGGATATTCAGGCGGTGGAACAGGAGATATTGCAGCAGCTGTTCCCGAATGCCGGACTGGCGGTCAAAATATATGAACATTTTTCGCTGTCCTCTCAGTATAATCCTGAGAAATTTATGAATATCTATCGGGACAGCATCCTGCTGGAACTGAGGGATTACAGCCGCATCGAATACAATGCTTTTAAGAATGCGCAGCTTGAGTTTCCGGATGAGCATACCCTTCTTTTGACCATGGATGACACGGTTTTGGTGCGGAGCAAGGAGGAGGAGCTGGTGCGGGTTCTTGAGAAAATCCTTGTGGAGCGCGGCGGCTTTTCTGCGGCTGTAAAGGTGGAATACCGACCGGTGGAGACAAACAAATTCAAAGCGGAGGAGGAGTTGCAGCTAAAACTTCGAGTCAAGGAGATTCAGAACCGGTTGGGAGAGGTTGTCGATACCTCCGGTGATGAGTTTGTGGAGGCCGCTGCGGAGGAAAATTCTGGAAATCAGACAACCGTCGGAACGGGCAGCAACACCGTAGGAAGTACCTCGGGGGGAAGTACCGCAGGGGGAAAGGTCTCAGAAGGAAACACTGCAGGGAAAAAAGGAGAGTTCAAAAAAGGCGAATTCAAAAAAGGCGAGTTCAAAAGGGGCGGCGATTACGGCAGAGCCGTCAAGCGCAGTGACAATCCGGATGTGATTTACGGACGGGATTTTGAGGAGGATGCCATGCGCATTGAGGAGCTCATCGGCGAGATGGGCGAGGTGGTCATCCGGGGCAAGATTCTGTCGCTGGACCAGCGGCCAATTAAAAACGAAAAGACGATTATCATGTTCGATATGACGGATTTCACGGACACTATGACCGTGAAGATGTTTGCCAGAAATGAACAGGTTGAAGAAATCCTCGGTGGACTGAAACCGGGCTCCTTCATCAAGGTGAAGGGCATCAGCATGGTGGACAAATTTGACCATGAACTAACCATCGGCTCCATCACGGGCATCAAGCGGATTCCTGATTTTACCGTCAGCCGCATGGATATGGCTGCCCACAAGAGGGTGGAGCTTCATTGTCATACCAAAATGAGCGACATGGACGGCGTCTCCGAGGCGACGGATATCGTCAAGCGGGCATACAAGTGGGGGCACCGCGCCATTGCCATCACAGACCACGGTGTGGTGCAGAGCTTTACCGATGCCAACCATGTGTGGGATGACCTCTGGAAAGCGGAGAAAAATAAGCGCAAGGATGCGGGGGAGGACAACCCCGACAAGCAGGACTTCTTCAAGATACTCTACGGCGTGGAGGCGTATCTGGTGGACGATTTGAAGGAGATTGTCACCGGTGACAAAGGTCAGACTCTGCAGGACGAGTTTGTGGTCTTTGACATTGAGACTACCGGCTTTTCGCCGGTGAATAACCGCATCATAGAAATCGGTGCGGTGAAGGTGAGAAACGGCGAGATTATAGACCGGTATTCCACCTTTGTCAATCCTGATGTCCCCATCCCGTTTGAAATCGAAAAGCTGACAGGCATCCGGGACGATATGGTGATGGATTATCCCCAGATAGATGTCATCCTGCCGCAGTTTTTGGAATTCTGTGACGGTGCGATTATGGTGGCGCACAATGCCAATTTTGACATGAGTTTTATCATGGAAAATTGCAGAAGGCTGGGGTACCCTTCGGAGTTCACCTATGTGGACACGGTGCCCATGGCGAGGGTGCTGCTTCCGAATCAGGCGAAACATACGCTGGATGCGGTGGCAAAGACCTTGAATATTTCGCTGGACAATCATCACCGGGCGGTGGATGATGCGGAATGCACAGCACATATTTTTGTGAAATTTATCAAGATGCTGGCGGAGGAACATCAGGTCACCACTCTGCGGGAACTCAATGCCATGGGGGCGCAGAGCGTTGACTTGGTGCGCAAGCTGCCTTCCTATCATGCTATTATTTTGGCAAAAAATGATTTGGGGCGCATCAATCTGTACCGGCTGGTGTCGGAGTCCCATCTGACCTACTTCAGCCGACATCCCCGCATCCCCAAGAGCCTTGTGGAAAAGTACAGGGAGGGTCTGATTCTGGGAAGTGCCTGTGAGGCGGGCGAGCTGTACCGGGCACTGCTGGACGGACAGTCGGATGTGCAGATTGCAAGACTGGTGAATTTCTATGATTATCTGGAGATTCAGCCGGTGGGAAACAATAAGTTCATGATTGCCTCCGACAAGATGCGGGATATCAATTCCATTGAAGATATTCAGAATATCAACCGCAGGATTGTGAAGCTGGGAGAGCAGTTCCACAAGCCGGTGGTGGCTACCTGCGATGTCCATTTCCTGGACCCGGAGGACGAGGTTTACCGCCGGATTATCATGGCGGGCAAGGGCTTTGACGACGCGGACGACCAGGCGCCGCTGTATCTGCATACCACAGAGGAGATGTTGGAAGAATTTTCCTATCTTGGAAGCGACAAGGCATATGAGATTGTGGTCACCAATACCAACATGATAGCGGATATGTGTGAGACTATCGCTCCGGTGCGCCCGGACAAGTGCCCGCCCGTCATCGCGGACAGCGACAAGACCCTGACCAAAATCTGTTATGACAGAGCCCATGAAATCTATGGACCGGATTTGCCGCCGATAGTGGAGGAGAGACTTGAGAGAGAACTCAATTCCATTATCAAAAACGGATTTGCGGTGATGTATATTATTGCCCAGAAACTGGTGTGGAAGTCCGTGGAGGATGGCTATCTGGTTGGCTCCCGCGGTTCCGTGGGCAGCTCCTTTGTGGCTACCATGTCGGGAATCACCGAGATTAACCCGCTCAGTCCTCACTATTATTGCAGCAAGTGCCATTATGTGGACTTTGACAGTGACGATGTGAAGGCATATGCGGGTACGGCGGGCATTGATATGCCGGACAAGACCTGCCCGGTCTGCGGGGAACCTTTGCACAAGGAGGGATTTGACATTCCCTTTGAGACCTTTTTGGGCTTTAAGGGAGATAAGGAGCCGGATATCGACCTGAATTTCTCGGGAGAGTATCAGTCCAAGGCGCACAAATATACAGAGGTTATCTTTGGCGCAGGGCAGACTTTCCGTGCGGGAACTATTGCAACACTGGCGGATAAGACCGCGTTCGGCTATGTGAAAAATTATTATGAGGAGCGGGGACAGCACAAGCGCAACAGTGAGATTAATCGCATTGTGCAGGGCTGCGTGGGAGTGCGCCGCAGCACGGGACAGCACCCCGGCGGCATCGTGGTACTTCCTCTGGGACAGGATATCAATTCCTTCACCCCGGTGCAGCATCCGGCAAATGATATGACCACGGAGACCATAACGACCCATTTTGACTATCACTCCATCGACCACAATCTGTTGAAACTGGATATTCTGGGACATGATGACCCTACTATGATTCGTATGCTGCAGGATATGACGGGGAGAGACCCTCTGACCATTCCGCTGGATGGCAAGGATGTCATGAGCCTTTTCCAGAACACGGAGGCTTTAGGCATCACCCCGGAGCAGATTGGCGGTACACAGTTGGGTTGTCTGGGAATCCCTGAGTTTGGCACGGATTTTGCTATGGCGATGGTTATCGAGGCACAGCCCAAGTCCTTCTCGGATTTGGTGCGTATTTCCGGACTGTCCCACGGTACAAACGTGTGGGTGGGCAATGCTCAGGATTTAATCCGGGAGGGGATTGCGACCATTTCCACCTGTGTGTGTACTCGTGATGACATCATGACCTATCTGATTAACAAGGGAGTGGAGCCGGAGAAGTCCTTCAAAATCATGGAGGCTGTGCGAAAGGGTATGGTGGCAAAGAAGAAAATCAACCCGGAGCAGTGGGAGGAGTGGAAGGAGGATATGCTGGCACATGATGTGCCGGACTGGTACATTGAATCCTGCCGCAAGATTGAGTATATGTTCCCCAAGGCGCACGCGGCTGCGTATGTCATGATGGCATGGCGTATCGCCTATTGCAAGATTCACTATCCGCTGGCATATTACGGCGCCTTCTTCAGCATCCGCGCCAAGGCATTCTCTTACGAGCTCATGTGCCAGGGACAGAAACATCTGGAAAGTCTCATGGCAGATTACAAGCGGCGTCAGGACAGCCTGAGCAATAAGGAGAAGGACGCGCTGGCGGACATGAGAGTGGTTCAGGAGATGTACGCCCGGGGCTTTGAGTTTGCACCCATTGACATCTTCAAAGCCAAATCCAGAGCTTTTCAGATTGTGGACGGCAAGCTCATGCCCTCCCTGAGCAGTATCGAAGGGCTGGGAGAGAAGGCGGCGGACGGAATCGTGGAGGCGGCAAAAAATGGTCCCTTCCTGTCCAGAGAAGATTTCCGGGAGCGGACAAAGGTCTCCAAGACCATCACGGATTTGATGGCATCGCTAGGGCTGCTGGGAGATTTGCCCGAGTCGAACCAGATTAGTCTCTTTGATTTTGTCTGAATGGAGCAAAAAAAATAAAAAAAGTACTTGCTTTTTCTTATGAAATATATTATTATATCCAAGTGCCACGCGTGTGGTGCTTGAATGGCTGATTGGTCAAGCGGTTAAGACGCCGCCCTCTCACGGCG
>CAZUAP010000129.1:0-5533 GCA_964617975.1 uncultured Acetatifactor sp.
ATTTGCAGCAGATTTACAGTCTGTCCCCTTTGGCCACTCGGGAATCCATCCATGTAAGGTAAATATATAAAATATAAGTACCTGACAATGTGAAATTGTATCATATATTCCTACAGATTGCAAGCAGTAATTACAGCCTAATTACAGCCTAATCAAGCTATTTTACCTTCTCGAAATAATAGAGCCAGAAAGGATAGATGGCAATCTGCTGCTGACCGTAGCCGGCTGCCTTGTAACCCTTGTCACTCATTTTCTGCAATTCTTCCGTGCTGAGAGTTTCCGGCGTAAAATACCAGAATTTCTCATATTCCGTACCCTCATCGCTGCAGCTGCCCGCAGTAATCTCCCTGCCCGGATAGTAGTAATACAGCACCGTCCAAGCCAGGTGTTTCACATTATTGCTGACGAGAGCCGTATCCTCCGGCACATCCCCTATCAGGTAGAGTGCCTGCTCCGTGACAGCTTTCTGCGCCTTCACCTGTGTGCTGTAGGCATTGTAATTTTTGATTCCGATGACGGCAATCACAGCCAGCAGCACCACCAAAACACATTTTGCCGCCTTCTCCAACCATTGTTTGTGTACTTCCTCACCCAGCTTTTTTATCAGGTTCAAAATGCCCCTGCCGGAGATGACCAGCAGGAGAATCGTCACTGCGCTCAGGGGGTATAGGTATCTTTGAGCCAGCACAGGCCCCACAATCAAGCACAGCACATAGGCGGCAATCAGTGTGCCGACGATGGTCAAAAATCCCACCGCTGCCCCATAGGTCTCATCGGACCAGTTTTTCAGAGAGGGCGCATGAATCTGCAGCTCCGTCCCATCATCTTTCCTGCGAATCCGGAAAAAGGAAGACTCCACGAGCAGCATTGCACCCAGAAATACCACCAGCATACAAAGCACCAGTTTCTCCAGTTCTGCGCCGCACAGCACCATCTGCAGACTATCCTGCAATCCCATGATTTCAGTCATCCACCAGTTGTTGCTGACGCTGTTGGTGGCGTGGAACAGATATCTCAGCCAGGGCGTATAACCCACAATGAAAACAATCAGGGCAATCAATCCTTTCAGCCATGTCCTGCCTCTGTAGCGGACAGCCGCCGCCACTCCGGTAATAAAAATCATGATTCCCACAGCCATCATGGCGTAATAGTGAGAGTATGCTCCCACCAACGCCCAGAACACCATGCCGAACCACGCCAGCTTTCCTCCGCTCAGCACCCGGTACGCGCAGTAATAGCAGCACGCAACTCCGAGAAAAGCCAGTGAGTACATACGAATCTCCAGATTATATTGCAGGCAGGAGGATGCCGTTCCCGTGATGATGATAAAAAATGCCGCCGGAATATTTCCAAAGCGTCTGCGCAGAAAGACGAGAGCCAATATCACGCCCATGAAAAACGGAGTCAGAGATGCCAGATGATACACAGGGCCGGTGTGTCCAAACAAATCGCCGAACATTTTCAGCCAATAGTAATGCAGGGGCGGATGGTTATCCCAAAAATACAACACCTGCAGGATTCCATCTGCGGATTTCTGAGCCGTGTTGGCGGAGAAACACTCGTCTCCCCAGAGCACATTGTCAAACATCAGGCTGATATTCAAAAGCACCACTGCCACAGCCGTCAGGTAAATGCCGCAGGGGAATAATACCTTCTGAATAAACCTGCTGATACCCATCTTGCGGTATTCCTGCCAGTTTATCCTTATCACAAGCCTGCGGGTCGTATACATCCACTCTGCAGCAGACACGATGCCTGCTGCCAAAGCTTCCATCAAAGCATATTTCAACATAAATGTGGAAGAGGTGTCCGCTTTTTCCAAAAAAGAGGTTCCCTCATCACATAGGAAAGTCATGACAATGCAGGTAAACAATGTCATGACCAATGTGTAAACCGCATATCTTGTAAACAGCCCCCTCCCGTCGGTTGTCTCCTTTCCCCGATAGCTCTGCCATACCAGCAGAGGAATCACAGGAAATAATAAGCAAAATATTAAGGCTTGCATACTCTTTTGTCCTTCCCTATTGCATTTTTGCAGCTACTGCTCCTCTTACGGTATAAATTTCAAAATAGTGGCAGAAGTGGGCGGCAAATCAATTTTGATTTTGCCCATCTTAATCTCGTACTCCTGTCCGTTTAAGGTATATCCCTTGTCCGCAGACTGCAGGAGAATCTTCATTTTACCGTTCTTGGAGGTTCCTGCCTCCCACACAAAGACATCCCGGGTGACAGGTGTGTTATTGTTGTTGATAACGATGACGCACTGTCCTTTTCGATGAAAGCGGGCGTACACCAGCAAATTATAATCCCCATCAAGATACTTGATAGAGCCTGTGCGCAGCTCATCATTTTCCCTGCGGATACGGATGATGTCCTTGTGGAATTGAATCAGTTCCTTATCCTCGTGACCCCAGGGGTAAGTGCGGCGGTTGTCGGGGTCCGTAAATCCACAGACACCTGCCTCATCGCCGTAATATATGGTAGGTGCGCCGACCCAGGTCATCTGGATTACAACGCCTTCCCGGAAGACTGCCTTGTTCACTCCCTGCTCCGCAGCCTGAGGTCCCAGGGTATTGGTTCGTCCCACCTTATGATTGGTTCGGGTGAGAAAACGGGAGTGGTCGTGGTTGGACAGCTCATTCATTGCCACCTGCCAACTGGGCATGGCAAAACTGGCGGTATGATGTTTCATGGCTCCCCAGAAACTCTCTGCGTTGCCGAGCAAGTCCTCACGGAAGTCATCGCTGTGCTTTTCCATACCTGTGAGAAACCATGTCACCGGCTCCATAAAGGCATCATAGTTCATGACCGTATCCCATTCATTGCCCTGCAGCCAGTCCTTGGTATTGCCATAATGCTCTGCCAGAATTATTGCATTGGGATTCGCCTCCTTCACCGCACGGCGAAACTCCTGCCAGAAATGGTGGTTGAAACTCTGGCTGTGCCCCAAATCCGCTGCCACGTCGAGTCGCCACCCGTCTGCATTGTAGGGCGGAGATACCCATTTGCGGCCAATCTGCAGCACATAATCAAAGAGTTTCTGAGAGCCCTCGTAATTGAGCTTGGGCAGGGTATCATGCCCCCACCATCCATCATAGCTGCCGTTGTAGGGCCATGAATACTCATTGTGGAAGTCAAAATATCCCCGGTAAGGACTGTCGGCGCTGATATAAGCTCCCTTCTCATATCCCTCCGCTCCCTCGTAGATGCGCTCTCTGTCCATCCATCGGTTGAAGGAGCCGCAGTGATTGAAAACACCATCGAGAATCACATGCATCCCCCGCCTGTGAGCCTCCTCGACAACCTTCGCAAAAAGCTCATTTCCCGCCTCCAGATTAGCTCTGTTGGTGACGCGGTTGATATACTTGGTGGCAAAACGATTCTCCTTCTGACCGGGCGGTAAAAGCTCTCCCCTGTCATCCACAATTTTGCCGTAATGGGGGTCTATATAGTCGTAGTCCTGAATATCATATTTATGGTTGGAGGGGGACACAAACAGAGGGTTGAAGTAGATGACCTCCACGCCTAAATCCTGCAGGTAATCCATTTTATCCAGCACACCCTGCAAATCTCCGCCATAGAAGTCCCGCACGTCCATCTGTGCCGGGTAACGGTTCCAGTCCTCCACCCGGTTTACCGGCTCATTGATGTAGCAGTACTCACCTGTCAGGACATCATTGGTGGGGTCTCCGTTACAGAAACGGTCTACATAAATCTGGTACATCACGGCACCCTTTGCCCAGTCCGGCGTCTTAAATCCCGGAATAATCACAAAGTTGTAGTAATCGTTCACATCCTGCACCAGACCACGCGCATCAAAATATCCTGTGATATGCCCTGTCTGTAATTCAAAATGGTAGCACAGCTTTTCATTGTCCAGCTGCACTTCCCGGGAATAAAAATCGAATATCCCTTCACTGCCTTCCTTGTTCATCAGATGTTTCTGACCCTGATATACCAGAAAGACTCTGTCCACATTATTTCTTGCCGTCCGTATCCGGATTGTCACCAGATCATAAGCCGACGGCTCCGCAGGAGTTACATATTCAGCTGTGGTGTCGGAGAATATCGCCCTCCGATTGAATACCGGACGCATCTCCGATATATACTGCTGATTGTACTGTGTGCGCTGTATACGTTCCAAATCCATGACTATGCCACCTTTCTATGATTCCATACCGACATCATTCGTAGGTTTAGCTTTCTCATAAAGAATATCCGTACCATACACTATATTTTACCTAATATATCGCAATTTTTCAATACTTTAGGCTAAAGATATGCTGAACTTCAAGCTAAATTGCTTTTCCGCTCCAGATTTTTGCTCCGGATTTCATTCCACAAAGTAAAAAGGACAGCAACGCGGCTGTCCTTTTTAGAGAAGGTATTTCTTACTTATGGGGTATAGCAAAAAACTATAATGTATTGGGGGGGTTACGAGTATTATAATACCATCCCTCGCCAGTTTTGGCTATTCTCACAATACACAAACTTTACAAAAAACATCTTTATATTATGTGCATTTTGCACATGTGCATTTTTCACACAAACAATGCCTCAAATTCCTCGCGGGTGACTTTTTCCTTTTCCAGAAGAAGTTTTGCACAGCTGTGCAGGACATCCATATGCTCTATGATGATTGCTTTCGCTTTCGCATAGCAGTCATCCACGATGGACTTCACTTCCCTGTCAATCTCCGCTGCCACAGCCTCACTGTGGCTCTTGGCATGGGCAAGGTCGCGGCCGATGAACACCTCTCCGTTGTCATCATCATAGCAGATGACACCGATGTTGTCGGACATACCGTAACGTGCGACCATCCTGCGTGCCGTCTTGGTGGCTTTTTTGATGTCACTGGAGGCACCGGTGGTGATATCGTCAAAAATCAGCTCTTCGGCGATTCTGCCGCCTAAGGAAACCATGATATCCTGCAGCATTCTGCCCTTGGTGAGGAACATCTCATCCTTCTCGGGAAGCGGCATGGTGTATCCTGCTGCCCCGGAGCTGGTGGGCACGATAGAGATGGTATACACAGGTCCCACCTCCGGAAGCACATGGAACAGAATGGCGTGACCCGCCTCATGGTATGCGGTAATCTTCTTTTCTTTATCGGAAATTACGCGGCTTTTCTTCTCCGTGCCGATGCCAACCTTCACAAAGGCATCCTGAATATCCTCCTGGGTAACATAGCCGCGGCTATCCTTTGCTGCATTGATGGCAGACTCATTCAGAAGATTTTCCAAATCCGCACCGGTAAATCCTGCGGTAGTCTGTGCGATTCTCTTTAAATCCACATCCTCCGCAAGGGGTTTGTTCTTGGAATGAACCTTCAGGATGTCCTCTCTGCCCTGCACATCGGGAGCGGAAACGGCAACCTTACGGTCAAAGCGTCCCGGACGCAGGATAGCGGGGTCCAAAATATCTACACGGTTGGTGGCTGCCAGCACGATAATGCCCTCATTGGCACCGAAACCGTCCATCTCTACCAACAGCTGGTTTAAGGTCTGTTCTCTCTCGTCATGACCGCCGCCCA
>CAZUAP010000130.1:0-5521 GCA_964617975.1 uncultured Acetatifactor sp.
TGGGAGATAATATTTTCTATGGACAGAGTTTTTCCAGAGTGCTTGGGGAAGCTGCTTCCCGAGAGAAGGGCGCCACGATTTTCGGCTATTATGTGAGAGACCCCAGAGAGTATGGCGTGGTGGAGTTTGATGAGAACGGAAAGGCACTTTCCATCGAGGAAAAACCCGAGAAACCGAAATCCAATTATGCAGTGCCGGGTTTGTATTTTTATGACAATGATGTGGTGGAGATTGCTCGAAATGTAAAGCCGTCCGCCCGGGGTGAAATCGAGATTACGAGTGTCAACAATGAGTATCTCCGGAGAGAAACGCTCATGGTGGAGAAATTGGGGAGAGGGTTTGCCTGGCTGGATACGGGCAACCACGATGCGCTGCTGGATGCTGCGGATTTCGTGGCGGCATTCCAAAAGAGACAGGGGCTCTACATCTCCTGCATTGAAGAAATTGCATACAAGAAAGGATTTATTGACAGGGAGCAGCTGCTTGCATTGGCAGCACCTTTGATGAAAACCAATTACGGGAAATATCTGACAGAGGTAGCAAATGGACTCTAAGTTGAGAAGAACAGTGATTTTATCCTGTCTGGGTGCTATTCTTGTCGTGACCCTGGCGGTGCTTTTTACCAACCGGGATGCGGGGAGCAGCAGTTCGTCCACAAACGCGGGAACTGCCGGGAATGCGGAGACAACCGTAGATACGCAGAGTGCTGACACGGCTCTGGCAAGCGGACAGATTGGATATGATTTGAAGGGTTTTGAGAGCGATGATAATTTCTTTGACCCGGAGGTCAATCCGGTGCTTGAGGCTGCAAAAAATACAGCCAACAGGTTGTCGCTGGTGGTGACGTCCGTGGAGAAGGATTTGCGTATTCAGGTGGTGGACGGCGAGGGCGTACCGGTGTCGGGACAGAGCTTTTATGTGGAGCTGACCCGGGAGGATGAAATGCACGAGTCCCAAATGCAAGAAAGTTCTTCCAATCAGGACGGCACCTACAAGGATTTGGACAAGGACGGTATCATTTATATCGCTGATTTGGAGGCTGGGGAGTATTGTGTGCAGCTGGCTCCCATAAGCGGGTACAAGGTGCCCACGGATGCGACCCGTGTGAAGGTGAAGGATAAAGTGGAATATGTGGCAATCGACGATATTTCCCTTTTAATCAAGACGGAGGACGAGGTGGATGCCGCCGCCGAGGACAGCGGTGTGAGGGATGCCCTGTCGGATGCCGACAAGACGGAGATGACAGAGTTTAAGTCTTTTACCGGGCGAACCAAGGCAGGCATTGACGTGTCTAAGTGGAATGGCGATATCGATTGGGACAAGGCGGCGAACGCGGGCGTGGAATTTGCCATTATCAGGGCAGGATACCGTGGCTCTGTCACGGGCAGTCTGGTGCAGGATATTTATTTTGATGCCAATATGAAGGGAGCCGCAGCGTCCGGTGTGCAGGTGGGAGTCTATTTCTTCACGCAGGCGACCAATGAGGTGGAGGCAGTGGAAGAGGCATCTGCTGTGCTGAGCTGGGTGAGGGAATATAATCTGACCTATCCCATCTTTATCGACACAGAGGGAGCGGGAGGAAACGGCCGCGCGGACGGGCTGGATGCGGATGCGCGCACACTTGTCTGCGAAGCCTTCTGCAGAACGATAGAGAATGCAGGGTATCAGGCGGGTGTATATGCCAGCCGCAACTGGTACAATAATAATCTGCAGACCCAGAAACTGGAAAATTATTATATATGGCTGGCGGAATACCGCAGTGTGCCTTTGTATCAGGGTTATTACCGTATGTGGCAGTACAGCTCCAAGGGCAGCATAGACGGTATCAAAGGAAATGTGGATATGAATATCATGTATGAATAAAAGGTACAAAGAGATATAGATATACTAAGAAAGGATTTGAGATTATGGGACAGATAACGGTGGAGACATGTGAGATAGAGGGATTGAAAATCATTACCCCCAAGGTGAATGGGGATGCCCGGGGATATTTTATGGAGACCTACCAATATGAGGATTACAAGGCAGCAGGCATACCGGAGGTGTTTGTGCAGGATAATCAGTCTGCGTCCAAGCGGGGGGTGCTGCGCGGATTGCATTTTCAGAAGGAATTCCCACAGGACAAGCTGGTGCGGGTAATCCGGGGTGAGGTATATGATGTCGCCGTGGATTTGCGGGAGGGTTCGGATACCTTCGGCAAATGGTTTGGTGTGCTTTTGTCAGAGGACAATAAGAAACAATTTTTTATCCCCAAAAACTTCGCACATGGTTTCCTGGTGCTGTCCGACTACGCAGAGTTTTGCTATAAGTGTTCAGATTTCTATCACCCGGGCGATGAGGGCGGTCTGCGCTACGATGACCCTGAGATTGGCGTGCAGTGGCCCATTGCGGAGGATATGGAGCTTTTGCTGTCGGAGAAGGATACCAAATGGGGCGGTCTGAGGGAATATATGGAGAGCAAGCGAGGTAACAGATAGCATGAAAATCAGCAAAAAAGGGGGAATCAGCATCGTCCTCTTGATGGCTCTGGTGTTGGCTGTGATTATTCTGGTGCATAATAATCCTGAGGCGGATGCGCATCAGGAGCTGCTCAAAAAAGGGCTGTCTGTCGGGGTGATACTTGTTTCCTGTTTTGCCTTTATCAAATGGTACGACAAGTTTGTGGGACTTCCCCAGGAGCTGTGGCAGAGCAGACATCTCATCTGGAAACTGGCAAAAAACGATTTTAAAAAACGATATGCAGGTTCTTATCTTGGAGCGTTCTGGGCAATGGCACAGCCGGTGGTCACCGTGGGTATGTACTATGTGGTATTTGATATCATCATGGGAGGCAGTGCCAGCAGGACGGCGGCGGATGTGCCGTTTGTGCTGTTTTTGACGGCGGGACTGGTACCTTGGTTCTATTTCAGCGAGGCTTTGAACAGCGGCACGAATGCACTGAGGGAATATGATTATCTGGTCAAAAAGGTGGTATTTAAGATTAGTATTCTGCCTATCATTAAAATTATAGCGGCAACCTTTATTCATGTATTTTTTGTGCTGGTACTGTTGATTGTAGCCGCCGTGTATGGATATTATCCCAGTATCTATACTCTGCAGCTTATTTATTACAGTGCCTGCCTGTTTATTTTTGTGCTGGCGCTTTGCTACACCACCTGTGCGGTTGTGGTGTTTTTTAAGGATTTGTCCCAGATTATCAGCATCGCACTTCAGATTGGTATGTGGGCGACACCGATTTTGTGGGATATTGATACGCTTGAAAGCAACAGATGGGTCAGCATTTTGAAACTGAATCCGTTGGTCTATGTCGTGAATGGGTACCGCAGCGCAATCTATGAGAGGCAGTGGTTCTTTGAGGACTTTTTTTCCACCATGTATTTCTGGATTGTGACAGTTGTTCTTTTCGGTATCGGAGCACTGATTTTCAAACGATTAAAAGTGCATTTTGCGGATGTGCTGTAGGTACGGGGATGAGAGTATGAAGGATAAGATAAAAAAAATAGTCGGCTGGCGGCCGGGAGCTCCTCTGTATGCCTGCGTTATGGCGGCAGCATTGGTGTTTTTGCTGGTTCCGCTGATTAGAGTTGCGGCGTACTCGGTGCCATGGTATGACGATTACAACTATGGGCGTTTTGCCAAAACGGCTATGGAGGATGCTCCTACCTTTGCCAATGCCCTGAAAGGAGCATGGGAGTGCATACGGATATCCTGGTATGCGTGGCAGGGAACTTATTCTTCCATTTTGTTTATGGCATTGATGCCGGGCATCTGGGGTGAGGAATGTTATTGTTTCGGACCGATTTTTTTGATTCTGTTTCTGACAGTGTCCGTCTGTGTGCTGGCAGGTACACTTCTCAGAAATGTGCTGAAGACGGATTGGCAGCACGCGCTGGGGATTGCAGCGGTGAGTGCGGTCATGGCGGTTGAGCTGATTTATACAGCTCAGGCGGGGTTCTACTGGTATAACGGAGGCGTACATTATGTGGGTATGCATTCCTTTGCTATGCTGATGACAGCGGTGGCTGTAAATATTTTCTGCTCTGATAAAAGATGGAAAAGGATGTTGGAGGCATTTCTCGGGGTAGTGCTGGCACTTCTGGTGGCGGGAGGAAATTTTGTCACCGCGCTGCAGGGACTGCTGGTATTGCTCAGTATAGTTGGACTGGGCTGCCTCCTGCGCAGGCATCAGACGTTTGCCATTTTGCCCATGCTCTGCGCATATGTGGGAGGATTTTGGCTGAATGTGACGGCACCGGGGAATGATAAGCGCGCCGAGAGCTACGTGGGCTGGGGTATGTCTCCCGTGAAAGCGGTATTGGCTTCCTTTAAAGAAGGATTTGGACATATGTGGACGTTTACCGGCTGGATGGGCGTGCTCCTTCTGGTGCTGATGCTGCCTCTTGTGTGGAACATGGTAAAGAAAACAGATTTTTCTTTTCGGTGGCCGGGGGTGGTGTCTCTGTGGTCCCTGTGCTTATACGCCACGGGTTTCACTCCGAGTCTGTATTCTCTGGGGCACGCCGGATTGGGACGTACTCTGAATGCGGTGAAACTCACGTGGCAGCTTTTGCTGATATGCAACACGGTTTATTGGTGTGGCTGGCTCTGCAGATGCTTGGAGCGCAAAGGGCGGACTGTTAAGGGTCAGATGAGCAGATGGTGGTTTTATCCTCTGGTAGCGGCGGCTGCATTTGTAATCTTTTCGACAGAAACCAATCAGGTGGGCAGTTTTTCCTCCTATGGGGCGTATTACTACATTCACACGGGGGAGGGTTATAATTTTTATCAGGAATATCTGGAGAGGGTAGCACTCCTTCGGGGAGATGAGGACACTGTGGTGCTGAGTCCCTATCACTGGAGACCGTGGTTTCTCTGCATGGGGGATTTGTCGGCTGATCCTGAAGATGACTCCAATCGGGCACTGGCTGTGTGGTACGGTAAAGATGAGGTAATCTGCAGTAATCAGGCAGTAAACCGGAGACAATAGATTGCAGAAAGTAAAGACAAAAATTAAATTTAGAATAAATAAATCGGAAATAAAACGAGAGAATCAAGAGGAGAGTCTTGGCGAGGTAGTATGGGTAAACAGGAAGATATTGCGATTGCAGTGAAGGATGTCCGCAAGATTTACAAATTGTATGATAAGCCGCAGGACCGTGTAAAGGAGGCTTTGGGATTCGGAAAAAAGTGCGCACCTAAGCTGCACTACGCTTTAAACGGCGTGAGTATGAACATATACCGCGGGGAGACCGTGGGGATTATCGGCACCAATGGCTCCGGAAAATCCACCATTTTGAAGATTATCACTGGAGTTTTGAATCCTACCGCGGGAGAGGTGGTCGTGGATGGCAGGATTTCTGCACTCCTGGAGTTGGGAGCAGGATTTAATCAGGAATATAATGGGATAGAGAATGTGTATCTGAACGGTACCATGATGGGATTTTCTGAGAAGGAGATTGATGCAAAGCTGCCATCGATTCTGGAATTTGCAGACATTGGGGATTATGTGTACCAGCCGGTA
>CAZUAP010000131.1:0-5509 GCA_964617975.1 uncultured Acetatifactor sp.
TACCAGATATTGTATTCCGTTTTGCCCGTCAGATATTCAAATGCCTTCTCGCCCTGATAAGCCCACGCCGCTATGGTTGCGAAGGCAAACAGGATAATGCTCACACTCACAAACCGGGCGCCCCACACCCCATAGGTTTTCGTAAATACTGCAATCGCAAACTCCGTTCCATTGAGAAGCTCGCCCTCCGGCGTAGTGGTTCCAAGCAGCCCTGAAGACACAAAGGCAAGCCCCGTGAGTAGGCAGATTACCATGGTATCCAGAAACACCCCTGTCATGCTGATATATCCCTGCCGGATGTAGTCCTCCGTATCCGCTGCCGCCGCAGAGATTCCCGCGGCGCCAAGCCCCGCCTCATTTGAAAATACTCCACGGGACACCCCGTAGCGAACTGATTTTGCCATGGAAAGATTTGCCGTCACCGTGAGGTTTCCGAGCAGTCCTCCATTCACCGCCTGTGGTGCAAAAGCCATCACCAGTACAGACTCAATTCCGCCCGGCAACTGTCTGAAATTGGCAAGAATCACTCCAAGCGTACCCAGAATATAAAAGGCTCCCATCAGCGGCACCAACACCTGTGTCACCTTTGCGATGGACACGATTCCTCCCAACACCACCAGAATGGATGCAAGTGTGAGAATCAGCCCTGCCAGCGCCACCGGCACCTGGAATGTCACTCGACACGCCTCGGCAATAGAATTTGCCTGGGTCATGTTTCCCATGCCGAAGGAAGCACCCACCGCAAACAGAGCATAGCAAAATGCCAGAAATCTTCCTGCCTTCCCCAGCATACCGGTCTCGGATTTTGACAAGGCATTCTTAAGCGTATACATGGGACCGCCAACCCGCTCTCCCTGCTTATTGCAGCTGCGATATTTTACAGCCAGCGTACTTTCCACCAGCTTGGTGGCGAGTCCCAGCACGCTTGCAGCCATCATCCAAAACAAAGCCCCCGGGCCTCCCAGCACCATGGCTGTAGCCACCCCCACTATATTCCCTATTCCTATGGTGGCTGCAAGCTCTGTGGTGAGAGCTGCAAAGGGTGATACTCCCGTCCGGGCAGTCTTTTTTCCTGACCGTTCCGGTTCCATTCCAAAGGCACAGCGCAAAGCAAATTTAAGATTTTTTATCGGCAGAAATTTCAGACGCAGCATGAGCCATGCCCCCGTTCCCAATAACAGCAACAAGAGGCACGGCCCCCATATCAATTCGTCAAGTTCTGCAATCCACTCGGAAATCATACTCCACTCCCCGGGAGACTTTATCTATTGGTATGCTTCCGTCTGCCTGTACTATGCTTCTATTTTCCTCCGCAGTTGGTATCAAATCCGGGATTGAACGCATAGAAATTCTTGGCATTCAATTTATCCTGAGTGATGCGCAGTGCCTCGCCAAATCTCTGGAAATGAACAATTTCCCGCTCACGAAGGAATTTGATAGGCTCGCACACATCCGGCTCCTTCACCAGACGCAGGATATTGTCGTAGGTGGAACGTGCTTTCTGTTCCGCCGCCATATCCTCCACCAAGTCCGTGATGATATCATCCTTCACCTGAAACTCGCAGGCATTGAAAGGCACACCGCCTGCAGCCTGAGGCCACACGCCGATGGTATGGTCCACATAATACTTGTCAAATCCGCTCTGCTCAATTTCCTCCATGGAAAGATTGCGTGTCAGCTGGTGCACGATAGTCGCAACAATCTCCAGATGCGCCAGCTCCTCGGTTCCGATATCCGTAAGAAGTCCTGCAACCTCCTTGTAGGGCATGGAATAGCGCTGTGACAGATAGCGCATACTTGCGCCCATCTCGCCGTCCGGACCGCCGTACTGGGACATGATTACCTGTGCCAGCCGGGCATTCGGCTCCTTGATATTTACGGGAAATTCCAACCGTTTCTCATAATTCCACATTATCCGCACACTCCTTCCCAAGGCAGGGGTGCTGTGCCCCAGCTCCATTCCTGATTGCTTTCAGCATGGTCCAGTGTCAAAGGATAATACATTCTGGAAAATTCTTTTTCCAGCTGCTTTTGAATACGATTGTAATGGTTGAAATACTCTATCGCTTTGCGGTCCGAGGGATGGGTATCCAGATAAATTGCAAGCTCCAACACCGTAAATCCCACAATGCCGATATCTTTCAGCATTTGCTCCTGATTGTTCATGATACACATCTCCTTCCTGTGAATGGTTTATTCAGCTCAGGAAAAATTGTGCCGATGCAGTAGGCTTTTTCCAAATCTTCATACATACCCTCAAAGTGCTGCCACGGTACATATGCCATGGCAACGGGAAATTGCTCTTGTGTCTCATCCAAAAGGAATTCCTGCATGATACTACCTCTCATACAATTTAATTATTTAATAGCATAGTATGTGAGTTTTCCTCTTTGGTGCCGAAATTATCTCCCCGCTCCGGGGATGCGTCTGCGAATCACCCTGTCCAACAGTTTCCTGCCGTTGAAGGGCACAAGAGGATAGGCATAATTTCTGTGGGACACCGTGCGGTTGCAAAGCACTGCGCCCACCGCGATGACAATACCTGCCAGATATCCCCAGATGCCAAAAATCTGCGTCAGCACCAAGGTCAGAATCCGCATAAATTTCAGCGCATAGCCCAGCTCATAATTCGCCTGAGTGTAGTTTGCAATGGCTACAAATGCCATATACAGCATGACCTCACTGGAAAACCAGCCGCTGTTGACGGAAAACTCCCCCAGCACCAGCGCCGCCATGACGCTCAATGGCGTGCTCAGCATATTGGGAGTATTCACCGCCGCCAGTTTCAGCCCGTCTATCGCCAGCTCCAATATCAAAAACTGCCACAGCAGCGGGACATTAGGGGGCTCCTTCAACATGATAAATTCAAATCCCGCAGGAACCAGTCCGGGATGATTCATCATGAGCAAAAAGGTCGGCGTCAGCAGATAGGTCAAAATTGCAATCAAAAAACGTGTCAGGCGAAGGTATGTCCCGGTGATGGGCGGAAAATAATAGTCATCCGCCTCCTCAATGACATCAAAAATCGTAGTGGGAATCACCATTGCCGAGGGGGAATTGTCCACCAGCACAATGATATTGCCCTCTAACACCTGCGCCGCCGCAGTATCCGGTCGCTCAGTATATTTAAACTTCGGAAAGGGATTGAACCATTTTCGATGGTAGATGCACTCTGCCAGACTCTCCTGATTCATGGTCAGGGACTCCACTTTAATGGAATTGATTTTGCCGCGAAGCTCCTCCAAAAAATCTCTATCCACGCGGTCATCCATGTAACAGAGCACAATGTCCGTATGCGAACACTCTCCCGCCGTCAGATGCTCCATGCGCAGCTTTTCACTTCGGATGCGGCGTCTAATCAGAGCAGTGTTGAACACCAAAGTCTCCACAAATCCGTCTTTGGAGCCCCTCAGCACCTTATCCTTTTCCGGCTCATCCACGTTTCGCGCGGGGTATGTCCGGGAATCAATTAAAACCGCCTTCTCGTACCCCTCCACAAAGAGCAAAAACATCCCGGAAAGAAGTGCCACCATCAGCTTATCCCACTGTTTCTCCGTGCTCACCTCCACGTAGGGAATACACTGCTCCACCAGTGCATCCGCATCCTGTGGGACATCCTCCGGTTTCATGTCCATGAAATATTGCAAAATCTTTTGCATGATATCATCCTGACAGAAACCGTCTATCAGGTACATACACGCAGTTTTGTCTCCGATGCTCATGGTTCTGTAAACCACATCAAAATTATGTTCCACTCCCAGCAGACGATTCATGTAATCCATGTTGGCACGCAGGTTTCCTGTTATCTGCGCCTGATTCGTGGTCATTTGGGTCTGCATTGCCTTTTGCATATCCTTTTGCATTTTGTTTTGCATTTCCGTCTGCATCTTTTTTTTCTGCATAAAAAACCTCCCGGCATGACACTTTTTCATTAGTGTCACCCGGAAGGAATTTTTTATGCCGCAAATTCTTTTCTATTTGGTGGTACTTCCGAAACCTCCGTTTCGCACACCGTCCGCCTCGTCATCCACCGTGATTCCGTATTCAAGGAAAATGCCCTGCACAATCCCTGTGCCGGCAGCAACCTCCACTGTTTTGCCCTCATTGGAATCGTTGGTGAGTTTCACAAAGATATGTCCCTCGTTATCGGAAAAATAATAATCACTATCTATAATTCCAACAGTATTATTCATCTGCAGGCGGAACTTAAATCCCAAACCGCTGCGGGGGTAAATCTTCAACACCCAGTTTTCATCCATTTTGGCACGAATCCCCGTGGGTATCTTAATCGCGGCTCCGGGCGGAAGGGAAAAGGCAAACGGCGCATAAAAATCATAGCCGGCACTGCCCTTCGTCGCACGTTTCGGCAGGCTCAGGGACTCATACATGTCCCGGATATCTGCCTCTGTATATTGGGGAAAATCCTCCTTCATTGCATTCAAAAAATTATCGGGACTAACTTTAAAAAACTGTGCAACTCTTTGCATATTTTCTTCTCCTAGTCTACAGTACACAGGAACTCACCACGGCACCGGCAACAGTCTGCGCAGGCGCATCCTTGAGGTCGGAATAATCCGGACAGTGAAGTACCGGAATTGTGGGATCCGCCTGTTTCATGGTATTTTTCACATCGATGACGCGCTGGTTGCGGCTCCCCTTCCAGAGAAGTTTTGCGTCCTTCTCCTCCACATGGAATTCTCCGTCCACCACCACATCCACATACTGCATGGCAGGATAATCAAGAATATTCTCCCAGATGTCCCCCGTGTAGAGCCATATGGTCTTGTCCGGATATTTTTCTTTGATTTCTGCCATGAAATTGCGCACATCCAGACGGTTTGAAGGGTGCAGCGGGTCTCCCCCCGAAAAAGTAATTCCGGAAATGTAGGGCTTATCTAATTGCTCGTAAATCTCCTGCTTTGCCGCATCATCAAAGAGCAGTCCCCCATCGGGATCCCATGTGATGGGATTATGGCACTCCTTGCAGCAATGGTTACAGCCGGCAACCCAAAGCACAACCCTCAGGCCGTCCCCATTTAGCATATCGTCCTTGGTTATATTGTGATATCTCATTCCTACATGCTCTTCCTTTCGGCAATCTCCGCCATCTTGGCGTCATTTAAACGAGTGTCCCCATGGACACGGGAGTAGGACAGATAACCGTTCATGCGGTCAATCTTCGTCAGATTGCGGCTTCCGCATTTAGGGCACACATCCATCTCCAACTCCTGATGTCCGCAGTCATCACAATAGGCAAGGGACAGATTGACTCCCTCATAAAATCCCATATCCATGGCTCTGCGAATCAGGGTCTTGATTGCCTCAGTATTGTAATCTATCGGATATTTTACGTATTGAATCTTACCGCCATTGCTCAAATCCCAGAAACGGCTCTCCAAATCCTGTTTCTGAATAGGAGTGATATCCTCCGTCACCTGGCAATGGAAACTGTTGGACACATACTCCCTGTCGGAACCTCCCTCAACAATTCGATATTTCCTCCGTAACT
>CAZUAP010000132.1:0-5492 GCA_964617975.1 uncultured Acetatifactor sp.
TGGTGATTGGAGATGTGAAGCGGGGCGATATCGGTTCCACCTCCGAGGCATATGCGGTGGGCCATCTTGGAAAGGTGGCTGTGGGAAGTAAGACATATTATGGTTTCAATGAGGATTTTGCCACGGTCAACCCCTATCTGGGCAGCGATGGAATCAATCCCTTTGCAAAGGTGTGCAAGGAGGAGAGCAAGGGTATCTTTGTGCTGGTTAAGACTTCCAATCCGTCCAGCGGGGAATTTCAGGACCAGCTGATTGACGGAAAACCGCTCTATGAGAAGGTGGGCGATATGGTATCCCAGTGGGGTGCTGCCTGTATGCCCGAGAACGGAAACTACAGCTATATCGGCGCTGTGGTAGGCGCCACCTATCCTGAGCAGGGCAAGATTCTCCGCAAGATTATGCCGAGAACCTTCATCCTTGTGCCGGGGTACGGCGCACAGGGCGGAAAGGGAGCCGATTTAGTATATTTCTTCAATGAGGATGGGCTGGGGGCAATCATCAATTCCTCCAGAGGTATCATTGCGGCATATCAGCAGGAGAAGTACGAGCGCTACGGGGAAGTGGGATACGCGGATGCTTCCCGTGCGGCAGTTTTGGATATGCGTGAGGATATTGCACAGGCCTTGCAGGCGAGATAACAAAACAAAAAGATAATATGTTCTGAAATTATTCGATAAATGATATTGTATTTTTTTTTTTTTTGAATTATAGTATGCTTAAAGCGAGTAGTAAGGCATTGCGGCATAGTCATTTGTAGCGGCATTTTAATTTTTACGAATTTTTTCATAAATGAGCTATGAGTTGCATATATTTTATGTGGGACGGTGAGCTCGTATGAAAAAATTCAGAATTATTTTTTCGAATATCATCATTGTGGTGCTTGTCATTCTGACCATCGTGTTTTATGCGGTGTATCAGCAATATTTTCAGGTAAACAGGTACTATGAAAATTTTCGCAGAGCGACACGGATGATGGAGGACGTGGTTAGTTCCGATATCCTGGCAGAGCAGAAACTGTGTGACAGCCGTGCACACTACATAAATGACAATCAGATGACGATGGAGGAGGCTGTGCAGTATGTGCGACAGCTTCATACCGATGACATCTCGGGACACATTGTCCGCATGGACACTCTGGAAGGACTGTCCACAACCTCTCCGGAAAGCAGCTCGGAGAATATCCCTGTGAGTTATGCCGGACTGGATGTCATTGATGTGCAGCAGATGGAGGATGGCTCCGACATCAATATGACCCAGAGCTACGTCAATCCCATAGATGGCAGTGATGTAGTGGCATTCTATCAAAAGGTGCAGGTATTTGACGAGGAAGGAACTTCAGTGCCTGCAATCTATCTGCGCGTGGTGCGGCTCTCTGCACTGGAGAGACAATGGGTATTTTCCAGCTATTATGAGACGGCGAGTCTTGTCCTGATGGAGGATGACGGAGATTATGTGGTCAGACCGGACAGCCTGACCGGGTCAAATCTTTTTGAGACTCTATCGTCCTACCGCGGAAAAGAGATTCAGACAGAGGACTTGCGCACCGCAATCAAGGAAAACTCGGACGGGGCATTTTACGGGAAGAACGCGGATAAAGAGGGCGTCTACTTTGCGTATTCTCATCTGAGAGTCAATGGAAAATGGGTGATGGTGGGAATGATTCCCACTGCGGCATTTCGGATGTCCACGGTGGATTGGACGATTCCTGTGATTATCATTGTTGCACTGGCAGGCATTCTGATGGTGGATGTCCTGTTTTTCAAAAAAACAATCCTTCAGAGATATGCTGCCCAGAGGACGATGCTGGAGCAGCTCAATGTGATAGAGGTTTTGAGTCATGAATTTTCTTCTATCTGGCTTGTGGATGAGTGCAGGAGAAGATGCAGGATGTATCGGGGGACTGACGATATTCTGCGGCAACTGAAAAAGAAAGGTTTCCGCACGGAGGGAAACTACGATGCTTTTATGGACAAATACATCGACAGTTTCATTTCCGAGGAATACAAGGAGGATATCCGCAGCCAGGTTTTGAGAGAAGATTTCTTCCGGGAGATTCCGGAGGATGGCAGCATTTATTCCCTGAATTTTGCCAAGAACGCAGGCGGGGAAATCGGATATTTCCAGATGTGTTTTGCGCGGATACAGCATTGTGAGAGTGGCATCGTATTGGGATTCCGCAATATTGATGCCACGGTCAGAAAGGAAATACAGCAAAATGAGCTGCTGCGCGACGCACTGAATCAGGTGGAGGCGGCGAATCAGGCAAAGAGTACTTTCCTGTCCATGATGAGCCACGATATGCGCACCCCGTTGAACGGCATCATGGGTATGACGGCGGTCGCAGAAAGCCATTTGGAGGAGCCGGAGAGGGTTGCCGACTGTCTGCACAAGATTAATGTGTCTGGGGAACATCTTCTCGGTCTGGTCAACGGCGTGTTGGATATGAGTAAAATCGAATCCGGTAAAATCGAACTGGCGGAGGAGCCTTTTAAAATTTCGGAATTGATGGAGAAACTTCTGGCGATGAGCAGGCAGCAGGTGGAAGAACACCATCATGAGCTGGTTGTCAATGCGGACAACATCGTGCATGAGAGGGTGTCGGGAGACGGTTTGCGCCTTTTGCAGGTGTTTATCAATCTGTTGAGCAATGCGGCAAAATACACACCGGACGGAGGGAGAATATGCGTCACCTTGGAGGAAGTGTCGGAGAAATCCCCGGAGGGGTACGGATTTTATGAACTCTCGGTGGAGGATAACGGAATCGGCATGGAGCCGGAGTTTATACAGCAGATATTTGAGCCTTTTACCCGGGCGGAGGACAGACGAATCAGCAAGATTCAGGGCTCAGGACTTGGAATGCCTATCTCGAGAAATATTGTGCGGATGATGGGCGGAGATATCCTGGTGGAGAGCAGCCTGGGAGCAGGATCCAAATTTACGGCGACATTTTTCCTGAAACTTCGGGAGCAGGAGAAGGACGCGAAAACGCCGGGAATTTCTACAGAAAATCCGGTGCGCCGTGCAGAACTCGGGGAAATGAACCTGAACGGCAGGCGGCTGCTGCTTGTGGAGGACAATGAGCTGAATGCGGAGATTGCCACGGAGCTGCTGGAGAGGACTGGAATTGCCGTGGAGTGGGCGGACAATGGGCAGACGGCGGTCAACCGGGTGGCGGAGTCGGCGGAGGACTATTACGATATTGTATTTATGGATTTGCAGATGCCGCTCATGAATGGGTATGAGGCGGTGAAAGCTATTCGCTCCATGGACAGGAAGGATGCCCGGACTCTGCCTGTGATTGCGGTGAGCGCCAACGCCTTTGCGGAGGACATCTATGCCGCCAGAAAGGCGGGCATGAACGGACATATCTCCAAGCCCTTAGAGCCGGATGCCATCGCCGAGGTACTTCGCGAGTGGGTGGTTAAATAAAGCACAAAAACAGAGCAAAGATTTTGTTAAAGATTCGTGACGATTTTATAAGTACGGAAGTATTGTATTTTTTCAAGTTTTCAATTATACTGAAAACCAGATAAGATGCAATGCTTGAGAAGTGTGCGATAGTTCGCCGCCATTCTGCGAGAGTAACGACGAATGATACATGGAATCAGAAAGGGTGGGGAAATATGGAGAACGATTCTAGGAAAACACAAGGGATGGGAGTGCGCAGAAAAATCATCTGCATTCTGCTCCCGGTTATCATTTTGTTTAATTCAGGGACTTTTTTTCTCACAATGATCCAGACAAAGCAGCTGCTGAGGTCGGATGCTATGGAAATCATGCAGGAGACCTCGGATTCCGTCTGCTATCAGATTTATGCTGATTTACAACAGACAGTCGGCATTCTGGAAAATGTAAGAAATTCTATTGAAAATTCCTGCACTACAACAGAAGAAATACATGATTACCTGTTCAGTGTGGCAGACGCCTATCCGGACAAAATCCCGGCGGGTATCTATTGCGGTTTGACGGACGGAACCTATCTGGACAAATGCTGGCAGCCGGATGCAGACTGGGTTATGACGGAGCGCCCGTGGTATCAGGCGGGACTTGAAAGCGATGAGCTGACTTTCGGCGAGATGTATCTGGACGCAAATACCAACGAGTATATTATTTCTGCTTATTGCAATCTGAAGAATTCCTCGGGGAAGGTCATCGGCGTACTCTGTGCGGATGTGCAGCTGGACGGCGTGGACGGGATTCTGCAGAATACCAGCCTGTATGGTGACGGATATGTGTTTGCCATCGATGAGGTTACGGGGACTGTGATGGGCAATAAGAGCGATGAGAGCAAGAATGGAATGTCCATCTCGGAGCTCAGCGATTCGCTGGACGTCAAGGTCAATGAGATGCTGAAGAAGAATCAGACGGATGAAATTGTCCTCTATGACGGGACATACATTTTGTTAAATAAGATTGATAATACCAACTTTACCACAGTATGTATCGTGGATAAGAAAGACGTTGAGAGCAATATGATGTCGATGCAGGCAGGTGCAAGCGTCATCAATATCGTCGGCTGGATTGTAATCTGCCTGGTAATTTATGTGACTTTGAGAGTCCTTCTGGATCCCATCAAGGGTATCACGGGCATGATAGACCGGATGTCTGAGATGGATTTGACACAGCGCACCACCGTCCAACGAAAAGATGAGTTCGGTGTGATGTCAGGTCGGATGAATTTGTTTGCAGACAGTCTTTCCGGAGTGATAAACAACGTAAAGAATGCGGTATCCAAGGTGGATTCCAAGGCAGATCAGAATGCCGGTACGGCGGTGGAGATGTCTGAGCTTGCAGAAACCCAGAACCAGTCCATCGAGGAGCTCAAGGAGACCATGTCCGGTATGTCCAAGGCAATCGAGATGATTGCGGAGGGTGCCAATGATTTGACTGCTGAGATTGGAAGTACCAATCAGGCGGCAATCTCGGTAGGCGACATGATTGGGCAGACCATCCGCCACGTGGAGGACGGTCATTCGGAGATGGTGAATCTGACCGATACCATGTCGGGCATCTCTCATTTCTCGGATGAAATGCAGAAGTCCGTTATAAATTTGAAAAATGGTCTGGACGGTATCAATGCCCTTGTGGGTACCGTCAATGAAATAGCAGGACAGACGAACCTGCTGTCGCTGAATGCCTCCATAGAGGCTGCGCGTGCAGGGGAAGCCGGCAGAGGGTTTGCGATTGTGGCGGAGGAGATTCGCGGACTTGCTACCAACTGTGCCGAGGCGGTGGATAATATCACCGCAACCACCACGGAAATGAATCAGCTGATGGAGGTTGTCATCCGCACGACAGAGCAGACCAGAGATAAAATCCACGATGGAAATGACGAGGTGGAGCGCAGCAATACTGCATTCAACAGAATTGAAAATAACATCCGGGAGATGGATTCGGCAATACAGAGCGTGAAGGAAGCTGTGGGGAATATCGAGGGCATCGCAACGGATATGGCAGCCGGCACGCAGGAACAGAGCGCCAGCACGTCCAGC
>CAZUAP010000133.1:0-5379 GCA_964617975.1 uncultured Acetatifactor sp.
TGGTCTCCCACTGCTCCTTCAGAACCTGTGCAACCTTCTGGGGTGCATCGTCTGCGTCTACAACCATCTCCAGAGACAGCTCAGTAATTCCGAGCTCCTCCAGACCTGCGTTCCAGTACTCAACAGCCTTGTCTGCATCATAAGAGCAAACATCTGCATATCTGGTCTGGTCCTCAGCATAATCGGAACCGTCAGGACCTGCTGCGAAATCCATGGGAACTGCAGTGTAGGTTGCCTTGGAACCGTCCTTCAATACATCCTCAGCGATGGAATCACGATTGATTGCACTGGTGAGTGCCATACGGATATTCAGGTTCTGCAGCTCCTCAACGCCGTCAATGTTAGGGCTTACATACCACAGATAACCTGCACCGATACTCTGGAACTCAGGGTCATCCTTAACCTGGTCAACCTGCTCGCCATTTACGAGAGTAGTGTCCAGTGCGCCGGTCTGATAGCTCATCAGAGCCTGCTGGGAATCCTGAATTACCTGATAGCTGATGCCGGGCAGCTGAATGCTGTCTGCATTGTAGTAATTCTCATTCTTGGTGAGGTGGAAAGCAGTTGCTGCGGGCTCATAGGAGTCCAAAACAAATGCACCGTTGGACAAAACAGTCTCAGGACTTGTAGCGAACACATCACCGCAAGAATTGAAGAATGCCTCGTTCACAGGATAGTAGGTAGGGAAGTACATCAGGGACAGGAAGTAGCTTACAGGAACATTCAACTGAACCTCAAGTGTCTTGTCATCCACAGCTGTAACACCCAGCTCGCTCTTATCCTTCTCACCGGCGATAATCTCGGCTGCATTTACAACCTGACCGATATCACTCAGCATATAGGAATACTCGGAAGCAACCGCAGGGTCTACTGCTCTCTGCCATGCAAATACGAAATCTGCTGCAGTTACAGGCTCTCCGTTGCTCCAGTTTGCATCCTCACGGATATGGAAGGTGTAAACCAATCCATCATCAGAAACCTCATAGGATTCTGCAAGTGCGGGAACTGCCTGTCCGTCTGCATCCATCTGCATCAGACCGTCAGTATAGCACGCAATTACCTCAAAAGAGGTACCGTCGGTAGCCTGCTGGGGGTCCAAAGACTCCACAGGGGTCTCCAACATTACATTCAGGTCAGAAGAACCGGCACTAACAACCGTCTCACTGCCTGACTCGCTGCTGACTTCTACGGAACCGGTAGAGGTCTGTCCGTCGTCTGTGCTGCCACATCCAACGAGGCTGACCATCATAGCGGAAGCAAGAGCAACAGCTAACAATGCTTTGGCTTTTTTCATAATAGTTTCCTCCTTAACAAAAATAACGCAAACTGTCGTATTATTGTATACCGCACCTTTGCGTTATATGGAGTTTACCATACTAACATGACAAAATCAAGGGTAAAATCAAGGAAATTCAAGGTTTTTTCAAACAACGCACGAAAAATCCGAAATAAATTTACATTTTAGTATTGGTACAATACCGCTTGACAAAACTTTAGGAAAACGCTACACTGAAAAAGCCGTGTACGTTGGAACACCAGCTTCCGGCGATGAAATTCGGTCTCACGCAATGGGAATCTGCGAACCGTGTCAGGTTGGGAACAAAGCAGCACTAAGCAGAACCTCTCATGTGCCGTGAGGCAACCGGGTGGAGTCGGAGGCGAGGACCACGTATGCGGCTTTTGAATATTTTTTATGAATAGTTTTTAATACGGGATAAAATCATGGCTGAAAAAAATGATATTCATTCAAAAGAAAATGCAGACATCCTCTCTCATTTGGAGGATTGTGTGCTCTGCCCCCGCCATTGCCATGTCAACCGTCTCGCCGGACAGACCGGCTACTGCGGACAGACCGGTGAGGTTACGGCTGCGCGGGCGGCTCTGCACTTCTGGGAGGAGCCCTGCATCTCCGGCGTCAACGGTTCCGGCACGGTGTTCTTTTCCGGCTGCAACCTGCGATGCATGTTCTGCCAGAATCACAATATCGCACTGGGAAAGGCGGGACGAGCCCTCGCCCCGGAAAGACTGACGGAGATTTTTCTGGAGCTGCAGGAAAAGGGCGCCCATAATATCAATCTGGTGACGCCCACTCATTTCATACCGCAGATAATTCATGCGCTTACAGCTGCCAAAAGGCAGGGGCTGTCCATCCCCATCGTCTACAACACCGGCAGCTATGAGGAGACGGAGTCTCTGCGGCTCTTAGAGGGACTTATCGACATCTACCTCCCCGACTTGAAATATTTTTCTCCGGAGCTTGGCCTGCGGTTCTCCCATGCGCCGGATTATTTTGAAAAAGCGTCCGCCGCCATAGCGGAAATGTACCGTCAGGTAGGCGCGCCGGTATTCGATGCAGATTCCACGCTTTCGATGCTGCAGCGGGGCATGATTGTGCGGCATCTGCTGTTGCCCGGGCAGACCAAGGACTCCAAGAAAATCCTGCGCTATCTCCACGAAACCTACGGAGATAACATTTACATCAGCATCATGAATCAGTATACGCCCTTGCCTCATGTGGCAGATATTCCCGAGCTGAACCGCCGTGTTTCCGACGAGGAGTACGACCGTGTCCTGCGGTTTGCGCAGCGCATCGGCATCTGCAACGGTTTCCGTCAGGACGGTTCCGCCGCCGAGGAGAGCTTTATACCCGAGTTTGACGGGGAAGGGCTGTGAAAGCGTCACAATTCTACCGGAATCATATAATATCCGAAATCTCCCTCTTTCGCCGGCTCTACCGCGCACTCAAAGCTCTCGAACCCGAACAGGATGGCAATCTTTTTTTCCCGCTCATAATAAACGCCCGGCACGCCTATGTAATAGCGGACATTGTTCCGCCGGGTGACCCCGGTCAGTATCAGGTGATTGTAATTGTAATATCCATGCAAAAGGAAACTGTTACTCACCAGCTTATAATACTGTCCGCGCAGAATTACAAAGTCTTGCGGACCCAGCGACAGATACTCCCGTTCATCCGAGAAAGGGCAGATATGTGGATAAATGGCGCTCAGCTGCTCCCACTTGTCCTCCAACAGAACCGGCTCTGTCGGAGGAGCGGGCTGCTCAGTTCTTTTTTCCTCCATCGGAATTGCCTCTGTCGGCTGCTCGGTTCTTTTTTCTTCCATCGGCTTCGCGGCGGTTCGTTCGGAATTCTTCACTTCTTCCTTATCCCACAGGCAGCGTATCTCCTTTCCCTCGGAGACAGGGATGCGCAGACCTGCAAGCTGCTCATAGTCCAGACCTTGTCCATCCAGATTATGGCTGTCCAATCCCTCCAGATAGGTCTTAATCCCTCCGTCCGCAAGCTGCAGCCTGCATAATTCGTGTTCGCCATCCTTCCCCAGCAAAACAAGCGGGCGCACAAAATGGTCCTTGCGGTACAATCCGCTAATCTGTAGACTGATATTGCAGACGCCGTCTCTGCGCTCCAGTTTCACAAATCCTGCCCCTTTGCTTCGGAGACCATTTTCTACATAATCCAAATATTTGATTTTCCGGTCATAATCTTTCACCGTACAGGATTGTCCAGAATACATAAAAATCCCCCCACACGCATTTTCTACTACTACAAATGTATGCAGGGAGATTTTTGGATATGCTTCCGCTTTTGCTTATTGCTTACTTTCCAGATATTGGAGATAATTCACGACCATCAACGCGATTTTGAAGGTCAGTGCATCGTCAAATCTGCGCAGGTCCAAACCGGTGGCTTTCTGAATCTTCTCTATGCGGTAGACCAGAGTATTCCGATGGACAAAAAGCTGTCTGGAGGTCTCTGAAACGTTGAGGTTGTTCTCAAAGAATTTGTTCAGTGTGTTCAGCGTTTCTTCATCCATGTCATTCGGCACATTGTCGCCAAAGATTTCCTCTATGAACATCTTGCAGAGGTTCACCGGAAGCTGGAAAATCAGCCGACCAATTCCCAGTGTGCTATAGGCTGCCACTTTTTTCTCGGTATAGAATATCTTACCTACATCCAGCGCCATCTTGGCTTCCTTGTACGACTTGGACACATCCTTGAGGTCCGACACCACCGTTCCGTAGGCAACCCGGACATTCAGCATCGCTTCCGTGTTCATCATGTCCACAATGGTATTCGCCACCTTTGCCAGTGCTTTCGCGCTGCTGTCCTCCGCCAGCGACTTAATCAATATGATGCTCTTTTCATCCACGGAAGTAATGTGATCCCCTGCCTGGGCAGAAAACATCCCCCTCAGCAGCTCCGTGGCAACGCTGTCATTCTCCGGCTTGATTTCCACCAGAAACACCGCCCGGGGAACGCTGACATCCAGACGAAGTTTCTTTGCCCGGTTATGAATATCTACCAACAGCAGATTGTCAAGAATGAGATTTTGAAAGAAATTATTTTTGTCATAGCGCTCCTTATACGCCGTTGCGAGATGCTGTATCTGGCTGACCGCAATCCTGCCGACCATATAGGCATCGTCGCTGTTGCCCCGCGCCACCAGAATATATAACAGTTCGCCGTCCTCAAAAATTTTGAGAAGATGATAGGTGCCCACCACCTGACTGTCTGCAGGTGAATCCACAAAGCTTGTCAGCATCTGTTTAGGAATTTCTGATGCAGGGAAGGTAGATGCTATCTCCTGCCCATCCAAATCAAATACGCACAAGTCCACTTTAGTAATTGTTCTCAGCTCATCTATACTTGTCTGTACTACCTGGCTCGAAACCATCTCTCTACCATCCTTTTTTTATTATTACTGCAATCTCTATCACATTTCAATGATAAAACATTTTCTGTAAAGGTGCAAGAAAAAAAGAGAGACACTCACGCATCTCTCTTTTAATGTCATGTGTTTAATATCGGACAATTTCCTGCGGACTAGTTGGTAATAATCTGCTCGGTCTCTTTGTCGAATACATGAATCTTCTCAACATCCAGAGCAAACTTCACAATATCACCAGGTCTTGCATTGGTGCGGGAATCTACTCTTGCGGTCATCGGGAACTCATCCAAGTCAAAGTACAGATAAACCTCTGCACCAAGCAACTCATAAACCTTGATGGTGGACTCGAATACGCTTGAAGGAGATGCCTCAATGTACATCTCGGAATCGTACACATCCTCGGGACGGATACCGAAGGTAACCACTCTGCCGTCGTAACCGCCGTCAATCAGTTTCTTAGATTTTGCGGGAGGAAGGGGAATAGCCTTTCCTGCAATCTCCAAGCTTGCTACATCGCCGTTTACTCTAACGGTAGCATCCAAGAAGTTCATCTGAGGAGAGCCCATGAATCCTGCAACGAACAGGTTCTGGGGTTTCTCATAAAGGTTCTGAGGGGTATCAACCTGCTGGATAACACCGTCCTTCATAACTACGATTCTGGTACCAAGGGTCATAGCCTCGGTCTGGTCAT
>CAZUAP010000134.1:0-5379 GCA_964617975.1 uncultured Acetatifactor sp.
GAGGTGATGACCTCAATGCGGTCTCCGTTGCGAATCTCATAGTCGATTGTCACAAGCTTACCGTTGACCCGGGCTCCCACCATCTTATTGCCCACCGCCGAGTGGATGCTGTAGGCGAAATCAATTGGTGTGGAACCTGCGGGGAGGTTTTTCACCTCACCTGTGGGAGTAAAGCAGTAAACGCTGTCTGAGAACAAATCCAAATCGTTCTTCAGCAGTTTCATAAACTCCTTGTTGTCGGACATATCCCGCTGCCACTCCAGAATCTGTCGAAGCCATACCAGCTTCTCCTCCTCCTGAGTCTCCACCTTCTTGCCGTCCGAGGCTTCCTTGTATTTCCAGTGTGCAGCAATACCATACTCTGCAGCCTTGTGCATCTCAAAGGTACGAATCTGAACCTCGAAGGGCTGACCGGTGCCTCCGATTAATGTAGTATGAAGTGACTGATACATATTTGCCTTCGGCATGGCAATGTAATCCTTGAATCGCCCGGGAATCGGCTTATACATCTCATGAATTACGCCCAGCGCGGCATAACAGTCCTTCACCGTATTCACGATGATGCGCACCGCAAACAAATCATAAATCTGGTCCAGCGTCTTATTCTGATTCTTCATCTTCTTATAGATGCTGAAGAAATGTTTCACTCGCCCGTCCACCTTAGCCTCGATACCGGCATTTTTGATGTGTACGCTCACCTCGTCCACGATGCTTTGGATGTAGTTCTCCCGCTCACTCTTGCGTATGGCGATTTTGTCCACCAAGTCATAATAGACTTCGGGCTCCAGATATTTTAAGGACAAATCGTCCAACTCTATCTTAATCTTGCTGATGCCGAGCCTCTGAGCTATGGGACAATAAATCTCCAGCGTCTCCTTGGCGATACGCTGCTGGCTCTCCGGCTTTTGATATCGCAGAGTCCGCATATTGTGCAGGCGGTCAGCCAGCTTAATCATAATGACCCTGATATCCTTCGCCATCGCCAGAAACATTTTTCGGAGATTCTCCGCCTGCATCTCCAGCTTGGCATCCGGCTGGTCTCCTCCCGCCGAAAGAGGTATCTTCTCCAGTTTGGTGACGCCGTCCACCAGAAGCGCCACGTCCTGTCCGAATTCCCTCTCCAAATCTTCTTCCGTCATCGTGGTATCTTCCACCACATCGTGCAGCAGTCCCGCAACAATCGATTCCTTATCCAGCTCTAAATCCGCCAGAATGATGGCGACATTCAATGGGTGAATAATATACGGCTCCCCTGATTTGCGGAGCTGATCCTTGTGTGCCTCACTCGCCACTGCATATGCCTTGGCTATCATTGAAATATCATCGCTGGGATGATATTTTTTTACACACTCAATAAGCCTCTGATACAATGCATCAGGGGTCACAAATTCCTCCGCTTGATTTACTCTGTCGTCCTCAAATACTACTGCGCTCTTTTCTTCTGTCATAATTACTCCAGGGTACTGTTTATCAAAATTATATGTCTTAATTCAATTATTTACCCGGATAACAGATTGCCGAATTCAGGCGGTATCCTGCAATTCTCTCGCGCCCTTTCAAACCTGCGAGCTCAATAAGCACAACCACACCCACCACTTCACCTCCAAGAGATTCAACCAGGCGAATCATCGCCTCTGTCGTCCCTCCGGTAGCAATCAAATCATCCACGACCAAAACCTTCTGTCCCGGCTTAATGCTGTCCTTGTGCATCTCTATGGTAGCCTGTCCATACTCCAAATCATAAGATGTCTCCACTGTCTCACAGGGCAGTTTCCCTTTCTTACGAATCAGCACAAAGGGTTTTCTGTTATTGTATGCAATGGGAGTCCCAAAGATAAATCCTCTGGATTCCGCCCCTACCACGACATCATAATCCAAATCCTTGACCAGCTCCTGCATGGTATCCACCGCCAGATGCAGTCCCTCCGCATCCTGCAGGACACTTGTCACATCCCGGAAAATGATTCCCTTCTCAGGGAAATCCGGTATACTTCTCACATAATCTTCCAATTTTTTCATAAGCAACCCCCTACTTCCGTTTCTTCTCTTTATTTTCTATATGATTTCTATATGTTCTTCGGATGTTTTTAACGTTTTCTACCGTGCCATCTCCAGCTGCTTTTTCACCACATATTTGATGATGTCACTTCTGGTGACAATTCCGATAAAAACATTTCGGTCATCAATTACAGGTACAAAATTCTGCACTTGTGCCTGTCCCAAAAGCTGTTCCATGTTCGTGTCGATGCACACCGGTTTCACCTTACCGCTCTGGATAATATCCCTCAGCGTCATGTGCTCCACACTTTTCATAGTCACTTTATCAATCGGTTCATTGTGATCCAGAATGTTCCAAAGAAAATCTCCCTCACTGACAACTCCCACATATCGGTCCTCTGCGTCAACAACAGGCACAGCCGTAAACCCGCTGCGCCTGAGTTTCTCCAAGCCCTGCCTGATGGTCATGCTGTCCCGCAAAAAAGAAACCTCCGCCTTAGGCAAAATGAATGATGCTATATTCAATGCATTGCTCCTCTTTTGTTCCCCATTTTTATTCGATTTTTATTTGATTTAATTACTGTTTCTTTCCACAGCACTTCTTATACTTCTTGCCGCTTCCGCACGGGCACGGGTCATTCGGATACACCTTTGGAGCCTTTATAATCGTGGTAGAGGACTTCTGTTCCTTGTAGAGACGTTTTCTGGTCTCCTCATCAAAAATGTCCTTCCACTCCTCCAGATTATAGAGCCAGTCTGCCTCAGCTGCCACCATATTCTTGTAAAGCAGCTCTTTATCAAAGCCGAGCTGTACCTGGGTATCCTCCTCCATCTCCTCGATGGGATTGGGCTCCTTCAGGCTGTCATTGATACCATCCAGGAAACCGGTCATAGACATGACAGTCACACCATACTTGTCCGCCAGTTCCTTCACAGTTCCTTTCACCACTTCATCCGGATTCTTAAGGAGCTCAGCATAAATATTCTTCTCCTCATTAAAATAAGCCGCCCAAAGTTTCTGCAAAGTGTTTCTGTCTGCCGACTCGTTGTATGCGACCGAGCGCCACTGTTCCAATAATGCCATAGCTGTTACCATCCTTACTTATTCATAAAATTAGTCATTAAAAAAACTTATACCCAGTAAGTATATAACAATTTGTGCCAAAAGACAATATTTACCCTTGTATTTTGTTGTCAAGCCCCGAAAAAAATGATATGATTACTTTCACAGCAAGTTAAGTTCATCGACATCCAAAGGAGAAAATCATGACAGTTCAAAACCATCAGTCAAACCCTGATAAACGCAAAAGCAAAAAAATCACCTCCAAACAGGTGGTAGCCATGGGCGGAGTCGTACTCTTGGTACTCCTGTATGTGGTGACTCTGATTGCAGCGATTGTAGATAATTCCTCATCCGGGAAGTTCTTTGCCCTCTGCCTGTGCTGCACACTGGTCGTTCCCATCATCATCTTTCTATACAGCTGGATGTACGGACGACTCACCGGAAATAAGACCATCGGAGACCCGGAGAATCCGGAAATCATAGGAATGAATTCAGGCGAAAGCTCTGAAAGCTCTAAAAAAGAGGAAACCCGATAAAGGTTTCCTCTTTTTTATTCTAAGCTTTGCATTGCTTATGTGGCCACGCCGAGCTTTTCCAGCTCTTCCATGGTCTGCTCTCTACTCTGAAACACAATCCCATGAATTCCCTGTTCCACGGCACCCTCTACATTGGCAGGCAAATCGTCCACAAAGACACACTCCGCCGCCTTCAGCTGATATCGCTCCAGCAGCAGCTTGTAAATCCGGGGATCCGGTTTAATCAAACCTTCCTTCCACGAGAGAATCCCGCCATCCATATAGGGGATAAACGCCAATGCGTCGCTGCACTCCTCCTCGGCTTTTCTGGAAAAATTGGACAGATACCACACCCTGTAGTTTTTCGCTTTCAATGCCGCCACCCAGGGAATCGCATAATCCCTGATTGTCACCATGCGGTGAATATCATCGTAGGCAAGATGCAGCTCCCGCTCAATCTCCGGGTCACTTTCCACAAAGCCCTGCATCAATTTCTCCTCCGACCAGACTCCCCGGTCAAACTCTTTCCACAGGGGACTCTCCACGGACGCCTTGGCAATCCTTAGAATCATATCGTCATCAAATCCCTTGTCTCGCAGGAAATCTTCCCAGCGAAAGTCTGTCAGCACATTGCCGATGTCAAATATTATATTGCGAATCATAGCCTTCCTCGTTCTGTGCCCACAACAGTTGTCTACTTAGCCAGCGGACTCTGTCTGTAGATAATATCATTTCTCCCGGGGCCATTGCTGACCATGGTGATGGGATATCCAATCTGCTCCTCGATAAACTCTACATACTTGCGGCAATTCTCAGGCAAATCCTCATATTTCTTGATGCCGCGGATTTCACATTTCCATCCGGGAAGTTTCTTCAGCACAGGCTTTGCCTTCTCCAGCTTTGACGTCACCGGGAACTGTGTCGTCACCTCTCCGTCAATATCATATCCCACACATACCGGAATCTCGTCCAGATATCCCAGCACATCCAGCACCGTGAATGCCACATCCGTCGTGCCCTGCAGACGACAGCCATATTTGGATGCCACACAGTCGAACCATCCCATTCTTCTGGGGCGTCCGGTGGTCGCACCGTACTCTCCGCCGTCACCACCGCGACGTCGGAGCTCATCTGCCTCATCCCCGAAGATTTCAGATACAAACGCACCGGCTCCCACAGCAGAGGAATATGCCTTGCACACCGTGACAATCTGCTTAATCTCATAGGGCGGCAGTCCCGCACCGATGGCACCGTAGGCTGCCAGCGTGGAGGAAGACGTCACCATGGGATAAATACCATGGTCGGGGTCTTTCAAGGTTCCCAGCTGACCCTCCAGAAGGACGGTCTTGCCCTCCTTCAATGCCTCATCCAAATAAGCAGACACATCGCACACATAGGGCGCAATCATATCTCTGTATTCATGAAGTGTATTCAACAATTCCTTGGTATCTATAAGAGGCTTGTGGTACAGATGCTCCAAGAGGATGTTCTTCGTCTCGCACACCCGCTCCACCTTCTCTGCAAGCAATTCCTCATCAAAGAGCTCGCTGACCTGGAAACCAATTTTGGCATACTTGTCAGAATAAAAAGGAGCAATTCCGGACTTGGTGGAACCGAAGGACTTTCCTCCCAGCCTCTCCTCCTCATACTGGTCAAAAAGAATGTGATAAGGCATCACAATCTGTGCGCGGTCCGACACCAGAATCTTGGGCATCGGCACATTTCTGTCCGTAATCGACTTAATCTCATTGAACAAGATGGGAATATTCAGTGCCACACCATTTCCGATAATACTGGTCGTGT